>CAYYAQ010000131.1:0-14393 GCA_964469555.1 uncultured candidatus Brocadiaceae bacterium
CGCGGGCAACTTCACGGCGATCGAACCGAAGATCCGCACGTCGGTGAACAACCTGAGAATTCCGTTCGCGAAACTCCCGCCACGTTCGCACTGGGAGAGCCGAGCGAAGCTGGGGGGTTCCAAAGGCTACCACGCCCGCGAGAACCTGAAGCGCCTCGGTCGCGGCGAGAAACTCCCGACGCACCTCATCTACCCCGTCGCTACGTGGTCTTTCGACGACGATCTGTTGATGGTGTTCCTCGCCGGCGAAGTCGTCGTCGACTACGCCCGACTCCTCAAGCGCTCCCTCGACAGCCGTCGACTGTGGATCAACGGATGGGCCAACGACGTCCCGTGCTACATCCCGTCGCAGCGCATCCTGCGCGAAGGCGGCTACGAGGCCGACGGCTCGATGGTCTACTACGACAAACCGACGCGCTTCGCGGACGCGATCGAACCCATCATTCTGAGCGCCGTGAAGTCGCAGTCGCCGAAGCAGTTCTGGTCTCACAACCCCAAGGCCGACACCCCATCGCCGTGCTCGCCCGAAGAGGCGCTCGGCTCGATGACGATCGCGGCATCGCACACGATCGAGCTCGTCGCCTGCGAACCGCTGATCGTGGACCCAGTGGCGTTCGACTGGGGACCGGATGGCCGGTTGTGGGTCGTCGAGATGCGCGACTACCCAAACCACGGGAAGGGAGTGCCGAGCGGGCGATTGAAGGTGCTCACGGATACGGACGGCGACGGGAAGTACGATCAGGCCAAGGTGTTCCTCGACGACCTCCCGCACCCCACCGGAGTCAAGGTGTGGCGCAAGGGCGTGCTCGTCTCCGCCGCCCCCGACATCCTCTACGCCGAGGACACGGATGGCGATGGCGTGGCCGACGTGCGGAAGACGCTGTTCACCGGGTTCGGGGAGGGCAACCAGCAGCATCGGGTCAACGGCATGCGGTGGCGGCTCGACAACTCACTCCAGATCGCGAACGGCGATAGCGGTGGGACGATCCGTTCGTTGCAGACGGGCAAGACAGTCAACGTGCGCGGGCGTGACCTTCGGATCGACGTCGACTCGGGAATGCTCGATCCGCAGTCGGGCCAGACACAGTTCGGCACGAATCGCGACGATTGGGGCAACTGGTTCGGCGGAGACAACTCGCACCCGCTTTGGCACTACGTGCTCAGCGACCCCTACATCCGACGCAACCCTCGGGTGGCCGCGCCAGCCTCGAGGCGGGTGCTCGTCGGCGTGGCCTCCGTGTTCCCGACGAGCCGGACACTCGAACGCTTCAACGACCTGCACACGGCGAACCGCTTCACGTCCGCGTGCAGTCCGATGATCTACCGCGACAACCTGTTCGGGGAAGATTTCAAGGGCAGCTGGTTCGCCTGCGAACCGGTCCACAACCTCGTCCACCGTCAAGTGCTGAAGCCGAGCGGGGTGACATTCACGACGACGCGTCCGAAGGGCTCGGAACGCAGCGAGTTCGTGACCTCGAGCGACAACTTCTTCCGACCGGCGATGGTGCGGACGGGACCGGACGGCGCGATCTGGATCGCGGACATGTACCGGTTCGTGATCGAGCACCCGACGTGGATTCCCCCGCGCTGGCAGCGTACCCTCGACCTGCGCGCCGGCGCCGATCGAGGCAGGATCTACCGCGTGTTCCCGAAGTCCGGACCGCGGTCCTTGAAGCGACTCGACCGCCTCGACACGAAGGGACTGGTCGCCGCACTGGACAGCCCCAATGGCTGGCAGCGGGACATGGCGCAGCAGATGCTCGTGTGGCGAGGCGGCGACGCAGCCACCAGCGAACTCGAAGGCCTTTGCATGACCAGCGAGAATCCTCTCGCGCGGTTGCACGCTCTATACACGCTCGCCGGACTCCGCAAGCTCGAAGACAAGGTCCTCGCAACGGCGCTGCAGGACAGGTCCGCCGGAGTGCGACGACACGCGATCCGACTCGCGGAGCATCGACTGGATTCTTCGACCGCGCTCGCCAACCTCGCATCGAGCCTCGTCGCCGATGCCGACCCGTTCGTCCGCCTGCAACTGGCCTACTCGATCGGCGAATGGAAGGGACTGTCCGGTGAAAAGGCTCTCGCCGCGCTCGCGCGAGGGTACGCCGAGGACCCGTGGATGCGCGCCGCGATCCTCAGTTCCGCGACACCACACGGCGCCCGCGTCCTGATCGCGATCCTGTCGGAGAAGACCACGCCCGCGACGCGGCGAGCCTTCGTCGGACCACTCCTCGCGACGCTCGCGGCATCACCGGACGCCGCGATGCTCCGCGACGTAGTGCGATCCGTCGCAGACTCGGGTACCCGAGTACCGGAGACGTGGCGATTCCAGGCGCTGCGGCAACTCCTCGACGCCGCGCCGCGGCGAGCCTCGCAGTTCGTGGACGCGGCGACGCCGTTGTTCGACGCCGCGCGCAAGGTCGTGGTCGACGATCGGGCAGGAACCGCGCGCCGCATGGCCGCCGTCGGCATTCTCGGCGAGAAAGACATGGAGACGCTGACCGGCTTGCTGCAACCGCGGACGCCGGTCGAGATTCAGCTCGCCGCGGTGAGACGGCTCGGTCGCCTCGCGGTCACCGACACTCCCGCTCGCTTGCTGCCCGGTTGGTCCGGCCACAGTCCGCGCGTGCGGCAGGCGATTCTCGACCTCCTGCTCAGCCGCGGACCGTGGGCCGAGGCGCTGCTCGAGCATGCCGCCAAGAGGGACACGTTCGCGCGACAGATCGACCCCTCTCGCCGTGCCGCGTTGATGGGCCACCGAGCCGAGTCGGTGCGGAACAGATCTCGAGCACTGTTCGGGAAGGCGGTCACGACGTCGCGGGATTCCCTGGTGAAGGCCCACACCGCTCGAATCCGCGCGCTTGGACGCGACGCGGGCGACGAGACGCGGGGGCGCGCGGTGTTCCTCAAGCACTGCTCGGTATGCCACGTGCTGCAGGGCGTCGGCAACGCCGTCGGACCGGATCTCGCGGCGCTCACCGACCGCTCCCCACAGTCGTTGCTCGCCGCGATCCTCGATCCAAACCGCGCCGTCGAGGCGAAGTTCATGAACTACCTCGCTGAGCTCCGCGATGACCGCACTGTGACAGGCGTGATCGCCGAGGAGACCGGGGCGAGCGTGACGCTGCGCGGACTGGACGGCAAGGCCAACGTGATCCCCCGGAGCGACATCGTGGAGATCGTGAGCAGCGGCTTGTCCCTGATGCCCGAGGGACTCGAGACGCAGATGAACATCGCGCAAATGAGCGACTTGATCCGCTACCTCCGGACGCTCGGCCCGGCGCCCAAGAAGTTCCCGGGCAACAACCCCGGAGTCGTGCAGCCGGACTCGGAGGGCGTGCTAACGCTTCCCGCGACCAAGGCGGCGATCTACGGCACGCGCCTGATCTTCGAACCGAAATACCGCAACCTCGGCTGGTGGCAGCGCCTCGACGACCGTGCGGTGTGGACGATCCGTACGCCGAAACCCGGACGTTACCGCGTCGAGTTCGATTTCGCGTGCGCCGCCAGCGACGCGGGCAGCTCGTTCATCGTGTCGGTCGGCTCGTCGCAGTTGATCGGGGTCGTGCCGAGCACGAAGACGTGGGACAACTACGAGAAGAAGTCGTTCGGAACGATCGAGCTCGCCGGCGACGTCGAGGAACTGACCGTGCGCTCGGTCGGCGATCCACCTCGTGCGCTGATCGACCTGCGGACAGTGACGCTGGTGCCAGTCAAGTAGCGGATCACATGCCGGTGCGCTCGCGACCGGCGGCGCGTCCCGCATGTCCTCGAGCAATGTCAGAGTCGAAGACATGGCCAGCTCGAGTTGTATGCGGGGCAGGTCCTTGGATTACATGGCCACCGATTCCAATCGGTCACGGCACCATTTCCCACCAACTCCGAAAGGTTTGTGAGCTACACCCTGCTCAACTGCGCGATTACGTCATCGGTCAGGTCGCGGATGGTCTTCCCGCGGGCGTCGAGAATGTCACTCTTCCGCAGGACGCAGTCGCAACCACGGTCACTGGCGGCGAAACGAGCGGCCCGCGTGATGCGCTCGTTCATCCGCGTGGTGAGAAGGTCGTGGCGGGCTGTGCCCTCGCGCACACCCTCGACGCGGATGGTCTTCCACTCCGGAGTTCGACGCTGGAGTTTCCGGAGCTGAACCGAGCCCGGCTGGCTGCAACTCGCGGGGCTGCCGAACAGGACGACAGCACCGCGACGGGCCGTGATGCCATCGACATCCAGGTCATGGGTATCGGTGGGCGCCGCGAGTGCGCCACTGACCAGAACGCAGGAAGTGATCAAAGAATAGACTCGGCTCGAGAGCGTCATGTTTCCAGGCCTCAACTGTGGTCGTTCAATCAGAGGAACTCCCGGCGCTTGCGAAGTGCCCCCTTCGACGTAGAAGTTGTCGTCGAGATCCCGCCTTCTGTGTTTTCTCTGTGTCCCGCGAATCGGCGAGGCTGGTCAGTAGCGCAACCTCTTCGTATCCTCGCCCTTGGGGGCGTTGCGGGTGATGTGATCAGCCATCGCCTCGAGCGGCCCCATCGGCCTCCCCCACTTGAAAGTGCTCCCGTAGGCCGGATCCGACGTGCTCTTCAGGAACGACTCCATCCGGTAGACACCGCGGTTGAGGTAGAAGTTGTCCATCTCGCCACAGATGAAGTGGAGCTTGCCTACGAGAGACGGGCCGATCTTCTTCCAGTTCTTCTCCATGTATTACTGCAGGTCGGAACCGTGCTCGCGCCAGAACTTCGCGACCTTGCGGTCCACCAAGCATGTCTCGTTGTCCCAGATCGGCACCGGGTAGCCATCGGGCCCCACCGGTGGTCCGTAGACCGCGCTCCAGTAGTCGAGGAACTCTCCTGAACATCGGGATCGGTGAACGCCAACCCCCGGATCCCGCCAGAGTCCCTACTCCGGCGCGTCGCCGTAGTGTTCGTCGAGGCGGCGGCAGTAGCCGATCTCCTCGTTCATGTGCGGGTTCTCGAAGATCCGCGGCGCCTCATCGGCAGACTCGCCGTCTGCCGGACGGCGCAGGACGGTGAAACAATCCCCACGATAATCGAGCCCCCACTGCACCAACTCCTGGGAAACGCACCGCAACCCCGCGCCGCGACAGAGTTCCCAAATCACCTCGGCGGATGTGGACGAGTCACGCCAATGTGGATTCTCCACGGTGACTTCGCCGCGCTCATCGACGAATGCGCCGAGGTTGGAGTGGTGCAGGAACGCGGCGGCGCCCGGGCGAAGCTTCGTCGCCAGTTCGGAGAGGTAGCCTTCGAGCGCCCGCCGATCGGCATGCACGAGCGAATCCCAGCTGAACGCAAAGTCGACGCTCGAATCATCGACCATCGGCAGAGTCTTCCCATCGCCGACGTGGAACGTCGCGTCAACCTCTTGTGCGAACCGACTCTTGCACGCGTCGACGCAGATCGCCGCGACGTCAACCCCCGTGTATCGTTCGCAGTGCGGTAGCAGCCACTCCGTGACGCGCCCCTGGCCGGGGGCGATTTCGAGCAGGTGACCCACCGGCAACCACTTCGCGATGCGCTTGAGGATCGTCCCGAACCACAGCGCGTGGGTCGTCCCCCAGGAATCCGACCAGTCATCCCCCGAGCGCTCCCAGGAGTCCGGGTCTCCCCAGTTGTTCACGTTGTCGTCGATCGAGGGCATAGAACTCAGTTGCGAAACGCTTGGCGATTCCACCGCACCGCTTCGATTCCAATACTACAGTGATCGCGCCAGGAACCACACGATGAATGACGCCGCAGACCCGCGCACGGCGCGAACCCAGAGAGCCGAAGCGCGCGCAGACGTCACCGAACATCGCGACCGCCGAGGCAGGAACGTCTGGTGGCGCCGAGGATTCAGGATCGCGCGGCGATCGGTCGGCGGATGGTTGATCTGGCTGCTCCTGCCCGGCGCGTTGCGCTTGCTCGCGGCGACCTGGCGGGTGCAACGCATCGACTTCGACCACTTCGAATCGGCGGAAGCTGCCGGAGGCTTCCTGATCGCCATCTGGCACGGCGACATGCTCGCGCCGTTGCCACTCCACACGAAGCGCGGTTCCGGCGTTCTCGTATCGCCGAGCCGCGACGGCGGATTGGTGAAGATGGTCCTCTTGCGGTACGGCTACACGGTCATCCGCGGCTCGACGAACCGCGGCAGCGCGCGCGCCGTGCGCGAGATCAGGGAGCACCTGGCCGGGCGCGGCTCGGTCGCCATCACGCCAGACGGCCCGCGCGGACCGCGGCACTCGATGAACCTGGGACTGGCGTGGCTGGCACGCGAGGCGAGATGCCCCATCGTGTGCGTTCGAGTAAGATGCGGCAGCGCGTGGTCTCTGAAGAGTTGGGACAGGTTCCAGATTCCCAAACCGTTTGCGCGCGTAATCGTGGAGTACGAGGAACCACTGACGGTAGCGAGCGACGCCGACGACGCGGAGTTGGAGCGAGTGACCGAGGTCATCCGGCGCGGTCTCGAACCCGCCGGGCCGTGACCGCCGACCGAAAGCTGTCGATCATTGTCGTCGGGGACCGCACAAACGTGCTTGTCAGCTAGCATGGCGCAGACTCCCCGCGGACAATAGCCACATCCCTACGATCCCCTGACTGTGGGACGATGTCCCACGGGCCATGCATCAACCCAAGGACACCATGCGATTCCATCTCCCCCTCGTCGCCATCGCCTTGCTCGGTGGAACAGTTGTCGCACAAACGCACCAAGAATTCGAACTGAGAGGATCCCAGACCAGCTTCACGTCTCGCGGCTCCCTCGGCGGGCCGAACGCTGGAGAATTGCTCCAGGGGTTCCACGCGAGTCACTTCGTCGGCCTCGCGGAGAACAACGGGAACAACGGGAACCACAAGTGCGAGATCACTCAGCTCATCACTTCCCATCAGGACCAAAACTGCGCGTCCCGAGAGAAATTCGACTTCGTGGTCCGCGGCGGCTCCGACACGACGGGACCTGACGGTAGCTCCGCCGCCATCATCGGTGAGGTCAAAGGCCTCAGGACCCCCGCCTCGACTCGAACCGGCGCCTGCGCGTTCATCACGACCGTGACCCTCGCAGCCTCGGCGCGCATCAAGCTCAACTGCCCTTCGGTCAGTGGCACGACCATCAAGCGTGACTTCTTCGCCGTGGGCCTTCGTATGACCAGCGCTCCCAACTGGACGACGGACGGACACTCGCTCCACACGTCCTTTGGTACCGCAGCGACGCCGGATCAAAACAGCTGGACCGAGACCGTGGCCACCGGAGGACCGACACACTCGTGGCAGATCATCGGAACGGCCACCGCCTCGGTGCAGGCCGCGGACTACCGGACATGGTGCCTCGGCTGGGGCACCCATGGCGTGACGATGCTGCTCGGCTGCGGCGGCGCCTACGGCACCGGCGGCATGTTCCCACGCAGCAGCCCGAACACCGCACCGCTCACCTACAGCGCGCTGCTGCGCGGTGGCACGGGCATGGCGGGCGCGAGCAGCGTCGTGATCCTCTCACTGTCCCTGTTCCCGGCGATCCTCCCGCTCGGTTCGGGCGCAAGAATCTACGTGTCCACCGCGAGCATGACACTGTTCTTCGGTCGTGCCGCGACGGGCCGAGGCGAAGTGATCATCTATCTCGCCCCGTACATCCCGTTGCTGGGTCTCCCCACCGGAACAAAGCTTCCGTTCCAGGGTGCACTCGATCATGCCTCGACTGGACTGCGGTTGTCGAACGCCCAGTTCTGCGAGCCGAAGTAGCGACCGACACCCGCCGGTCGTGAGTGGACGCATGCTGCGAGGCTTGCTGGCCTGACCGCCATCGGCTGCTTCCCCGGCCTGCGCTTGAGCTAGCGACACCGACCGCCTACGGTTTTCGCCCCTCCGCGCTTCCACAGCAGCCGAAAACTCTCATGCCACGACAAGTAGATTGGAGCGGGGTATTCCCCGCGATCCCCACCCAGTTCCACGACGACTTCTCCCTCGACCTCCCGTCGACCCAAAAGCACGTCGAAGCCCTGCTCGACGCCGGCATCCACGGCATCATCATGCTCGGCACGATCGGCGAGAACTGCTCGCTGACCCTCGACGAAAAGGTCCAGGTGCTGCGCGCCACACGCGAGGTGGTCGGGAGCAAGGTGCCGGTCCTGAACGGCGTCGCGGAGTTCACGACACACGGTGCGGCTGAAACCGGGCTCGCGGCGAAGAAAGCCGGTGTCGACGGACTGATGCTCATGCCGGCAATGGTCTACAAGGCCGATCCGCGGGAGACGATCAACCACTTCCGCACCGTCGCGGCAGCCGTCGACCTGCCGATCATCTGCTACAACAACCCGCCGGTCTACGGCGTGGACATCACGCCAGCGATGTTCCAGGAGCTCTCCGACGTCGACAACCTGGTCGTCATCAAGGAAGCGTCCGGTGACGTGCGGCGCATCACCGATCTCTTCAACGCCCTCGGTGATCGCTACAAGATCTTCTCCGGTGTCGACGACGTCGCGCTCGAGAGTATCATGCTCGGGTGCACCGGTTGGGTATCCGGCCTGGTCGACGCCTTCCCGCGGGAGAACTGCCTGATGTGGGATGCCGCGATCGCAAAGGACTACGAGCGCGCCCGCGTGATCTACCGTTGGCACATGCCGATGCTTCAGTTCGACAGCCATCCCAAGCTCGTGCAGTACATCAAGCTGACGTGCCAGGAGATGGGCTACGGCACGGAGACCGTGCGCGCGCCGCGCTTGCCCTTGGTCGGCGAGGAACGCGAGCGCATCCTGAAGATCGTCCGCGACAGCAAGGCCACCCGTCCCGAGTAGTCCGCGCCGGCCTACGTGCTGGCGACGCGGTAAGCGAGGCCAGCGCCGACGAGATCGCTCAGTGCCATCCCGATCGACTTGAACAGCGTGATCTCCTCGGCGCTCTCCCGCAGGGGAACCGTGCCGGCACACATCTGCGTGAGCTCGCCGACGACGCTCTCCTTCGTGATCACGCCTTGGGAGATCGGCACGAGGATTTCTCCGCCTTCCTTGAAGCAGTTCACGTAGCTGTCGGCGTAGAGCTTCGACTTGGCAACCAGCGCGGTGTCGCACTCGCGCTTGGTCGCGTGATGGTTGCCGATGAAGTCGGTGTGGGTCCCTGGCTTGATCCAGTCGCCGTTGACAAGCGGTTCGGGTGAACCGGTCGCCGCGACGACAATGTCAGCCTCTCCGCACGCCGACTCCACGTCGCTCGCCACCGTGATGTCGATGGCCGACAACTCTGCGGACATCTGGTCGACGACGGCCTGCGCCTTCGCCGGGGTTCTCCCCCATACCAGCACGCGGTCAATGGGACGCACGCTGGCCTGCGCACGGATGATGTAGGAAGCGAGGTTGCCGGTGCCGAGGAGGAGAAGCGTCTTCGAGTCCTCGCGCGAAAGCAGTCGCGAAGCCAGTCCCGAGACTCCCGCGGTGCGCCAGTAGGTGACGCTGGTCCCGTCCACGAGCGCCAGTGGTACACCGTGCTTGCGATCGAACACCATGATCTTCGAGTACAGCCCGTCGTATTCCGGTCGCGGGTTGTCCGGGAAGTAGGTGAACGCCTTCACTCCGATAATGGAATCATTCCACGAGGGCAGCACGGCGAACGCGTTCGTGTTGTCGTCCTTGTCGTCGAGCAAGAAGACCTGGCGCGGCGGCATGGTGAACTCGCCAGCGAACGCTTGCTGCAATTCGTCTACGAGGTCGGGGTAGCTGAGGGCTGCGTGAACTTCTTCGGCACTGATGATCTTCATGGCAATGGGAGCGCCATTGAAGGCGGGTGTATGAAAGATGCAAGCCTGATGCCGCTATCGTCCGCCACCGACGCGGGTCAGCATCAGGAGCCGGAACTGCATGACCTCCGTTCCGGCGATCTCCCGGGCCCGGAGAGTGAGCTTGCCACGTCCTTTTTCCAGGCGAATACGGCCCAGCTGCATCGACGCGAAGTCCCGGACGTACGACTCCCGCCGGGGCACGCGGTCGTTCTCCCCGCCGCGGACTGGCGGATCGTGAGGCTTCGTCACCCGCCCCCGCACGGAGTTGCCGCGGAACGCGAGCTCGACGGTCGAGCCGACGTCGGGTTCGGCGCAGGCATAGTGGATCTCCACGGCGTACTCCCCAGCACCCTTCGCATCGACCTCGATGTCCCAGGTGATCTCGTCCTCGATGCTCTTCCAGTTGCGGAAATAGGAACAGTTGGGGAACCGGTTGGAACGCTGGATTCCACCGCGAGTCTTGGCGTCCCGAGCCGGGAGCTGCGTTCGCGCGAACTCAGGGTGCCCGACGGTGAATGGTCGCTTGTCCGGACGAAGCTCCGCGAGCACATCGGTGCGCCAGTTGCGGACCGCGTTCCGCAACCGCACGGTCACCTTGGGTAGTTCGACGCTCACATCCCGACGCTGCCCCGGATCCTTGATCATGTCGTACAGTCGCCCCTTGTGATCCAACCGGTGGCGCTGCGTCCGCACGCTCACCCGCTTGCGCCAGTGCGAGAAGATCATGCGGTCCGGCCAGCGTCGCGCGACGGCTGCGGACTCGGACGAGCGGAGAAGAAGAGGCGCGAGCGAAGTCCCGTCGAAGGGCCGCTTCGCGCTATCGACGCCAGTGAGACCGGCCAGGTCTGCGAGGGTCGGCAGGAGATCGATCGCCGCACCGATCTGCCGCACACTCTTGCCTCGGAGGATGCGGCCCGGCCAACGAACCAGCAGTGGCGTGCGCACACCGCCCTCATCGGTCGAACCCTTCCTGCCGCGCATCCCGCCGTTGAAGCGCCAACCGTTTGGACCGTTGTCGGTGAAGAAGACCACGATCGTCTCATCCGCGATTTCGAGCGCGTCGAGCTTCCGCAGGAGTCGACCGACGTTCCAATCGATGTTCTCGCACATCGCCAACGCAGCGCGGACGTGGCCGATGTTCTCCTTGTCGGGTTGATGGTGATGGCGAATCAATCGCTTGTCCGCAAACTTCTTCCAGAAGCGGTCCGGCACCTGCATCGGCGAGTGCGGAGTGTTCAGTGCGAGATAGGCGAAGAAGGGCTTGCCCCCCCGCTCGTGTCGCCCCATGAAGTCGATCACTCGATCGGTGAAGTCGTCGGCGGCGAATCCGTTCCCTCGCACGATCTTGCCGTTGTGCTCGAGCGGCGGGCTGAAGTAGTCGCCCCAGTGCCCGGAACAGAACCCGTAGAACTCGTCGAACCCGCGCCCGTTCGGATGGTACGGATACTGCATCCCGTTGTGCCACTTGCCGAAAGCACCGGTGGCGTAGCCCCCCGCGCGGAATACGTCCGCGATGGTCCGCTCGTCGAGATCCAATCGCTCGCCGCCAGCCGAAGTGCTCGAGACACCGCAGCGAGGGTGGTAACGGCCTGTCAAGAACTCGGCGCGAGTCGGTGAGCAGACCGGACAGACGAAGAACCGCTCGAAGTTCGCGCCATCTCTGGCCAGGCTGTCGATGTGCGGTGTACCCAGGTTGGTGTTGCCGTTGAGACTGAGATCACCCCAACCCTGGTCATCGGTGAGGATCACCAGGACGTTCGGCTTCGCTCTCCGCTCCTGTGCGGGCACTCGCGCCTGGAGCAGCGCGAACGCAGTCAGCATCAAGGCGAAAAGTCGAAAGGAACAACGCACCCTCTTGGGCGGCAAGTGGATCGTGAACTCCGTGCGCGCCTGCATCAGCACGCTGTGCACCGAGGAGATACCGAGGAGACATCGCCTGTCGGAACCAAACCGAGACGGTCGAGCAACCCAAAGCGCGCCAGTCGCAGCTTGCCCACGGTCGTGTGCAGACGATCGTGCCAGATCGCGTAGCTGCCAAGCCGACTGTCGCGGCGATGGAAGTAACCCTCCAGAGGCTGGGTCAGCAAAACCAACCCTGTCTCCAGGTCGGGGAATCCGGACATCTCATCCGGTGCAGTGCCCGAGTCCTCGATCTCCAGCTCCGCGGGCGCCCAGTCGCTCTTCGTGTTCATGCTGTACTTCCGGTAGCGACCCGCGGACTCGTCGTAGTCGCATTCGAAACGAATTCGAGCGCCGTGCCACGGGAGTCGCCACAGAAACCGAGGAACCCCGACGCTGATCGAATCGAGCGAGGTGCCGAAGAACCAGGCCACGTGCTTGCCTGTCTTTGTGTCGGTGACGTAGGCGCGGTAGTTCGTCTGCCCGAAACTCAACTTCGGCCACGGACAGCGAACGAATCTGAAGTCCCTGTCGAGGAACGAAACCACGGAGACCAGCGCCTTGCTCGATCCATCGGCGCTCGTGATCGTATCCAACTCGAATCGCTCGTGAACATGGACGCGCAGAGCCTCTGGCTCGACCTCGTACGTCACGATCGCAAGGTGTGAGAGCGTGGTGTTGACGTCGATCCCGGACGTCGGCGGCGCCACGAGCAAGGTCGGGTCGAACTGCATCGGCTCCATGGTCCACTACCGCTGAAACAAAACCTGCGTACCTTCCTTGCCTGCAGTGACGAGGTCCATCTTGCCGTCGCCATTCATGTCCCTCGCGCGGATCTGCAAGCCCGTGCCCACGCCCTTGGCGATCAGGTGCCGCGTGAACCGTTGCCTGGCACGGTCCCAGGTGTAGCAGTAGAGCGCGGCTGGCTCCTTGCCCCCTGGATCGCCGCCCGAGTGCGCCCGCACCCTCTTGCCGGTAATCAGGTCGGGTTGCCCATCGCCGGTCAGGTCAGCCCAGGTCAACGCGTGCGCCTGCGACCAGCTCTTGTCGATCAGGTGGCGCTTCCACCGCGTCTTGCCGTCCTTGGGTTCGAGCTGTTCATGGTAGTGCACGCCGTAGTTGTGCCCGCTGCCCCAGAGCATGTCGTTGCGTCCGTCGCCATTGAGATCGACCACGATGACCGGACACGACGCGCCGGGCAGCGCGAAGTCCTTGTGCAGCTTCCAGAGTCCTGGCTTCGCGGGTCGCTCGTACCACCCACCGCCGAACACGATGTCCTCGCGCCCGTCGCCGTTGAGGTCGCCGAAGCCCTGCCCGTGGCCGTTGCCCTTGATCGCGACGAACACGCGCGTGGCTGTCGGCTTGCCCTTTCCGGTCTTGCCGAGCTTCCAGTAGGACATGGGATTGCGAGCGTTCCAGCTGTTGACCATGAACTCGGGCGTGCCGTCGCCATCCATGTCGCGCAACCACGCCGCCTCGTTCGATCCCTGCTTTGTGTCCACCAGCAGATGTCGCGGCCAGAGCTTGCCGAACTTCAACCCCTGCTTGCCCGGGTTCTGATACCAGTGCAGCTGCGACTCCATGAACGGGATCGACAGCACGTCGAGCCTACCGTCGCCATTGACGTCGTACAGGAACTCGCCGTTGGTCGCGGAATAGTCCTTTCCGAACTCCGCGATCGCGCGCAGCGGACGCGGCGTGTAGTCGGGACCGGCGAACCAGAACCGCCCCGCCACGATGTCGAGCACACCGTCCTTGTTCACATCACCGACGTCGCATCCCTCGTTCGTGTCGACCACCAGCAGTTTCACGCGGAAGCTCAGCGGCTTGCCTTCCTTGGCGATGGAGGGCGTGTCTTGAGCTGCAGACACCGAGGCGAGCAGCAAGACACACAGCATGGAGAGTCGTCTCGGCATCATCGTTCCTCGCTCATTGTCTGCCGCAGTCGCGAAACGGCCTTGGACCCTCTGACATCCCGCATCTCCACCGAGATGGACGGAGCACGGTTCGAGGCCCCGATGTAAAAGACGATATCATGGCTCCCCTTGCCGAGGTTGAGGCGCGCATTGCCCCGACGGAACTTGATCGCGTCGCCGTTCCTCCACGCCTTGACGTGTTTCCCGTTGGCGAGTCGAAGGTCAACTCTCCCCGGCGTGGTCACCTCGATGGCGAAACGCAGGAAACGGTCGCCATCGCCAAACACCGAGGCGTCGTCCAGCGGAATCGAACCGTTGACGAGCGCGAATGCCACGCGCCACTGCGAGAGATCCGGGTTCTTGGCGACGGCCTCGGGCTTGATCGACGCAGACTTTGTGGCATCCGACTCGAGCACCGTGAACGAGCGCACGAACTGGGCCTTCGGCAGGCGAAACTTGCCGGGCTTGCCCAGCTGCGACATGAAGGCCACGAGGTGCGCGAATTCCTCCGGTTGCAACGCTACGGTCAGTGCCGGGGGCATCAGTGAAGTCGGGCTGACGAAACTCGATTCCATCTGTTTCTTGGCGAGGGTGTGCTCCTTCCCGGTAATTGGCGGCACTGAAAGACGCGTAGTTGTGCAGCGTCTCACCGTACACCGGCATCCCCGCTGACCGGGCCGCGGCCACCGCCTGGATGCCCTCAACAGCGCTCACGTGTACGAAGTAGATCGGGCACGACTTGAGCTCTGCCAGCCTCGTGACCCGCCGGAACGACACGTCCTCCGACTCCCGGGAAAAGCCGACCTTCCAGTC
>CAYYAQ010000132.1:0-14189 GCA_964469555.1 uncultured candidatus Brocadiaceae bacterium
GCGGGACATCTTCAAGCGGTGAAACTTGGAGCCGTAGAGCAGCTTGCCGAAGATCAGCGGCACCTGCGCCTTGACGATCCCCGGCCCGTTGTCCTCGATCGCCACCGTGAACGCGTCATCGCGCTTCTTCAGTGGAGTGATCTGGATCAGGAGTTCTGGGACGATGCGGGCCTCTTCGCACGCGTCGAGGCTGTTGTCGACGGCTTCCTTGATCGCGGTCAACAGCGCCTTCCGCGGACTGTCGAAGCCCAGCAGGTGCCGGTTCTTCGTGAAGAACTCCGAGACCGAGATCTCCCGCTGGTCTTTCGCCATCCGTTCGGCGGCGCCTTCCTTCCCGCGCGATGGCTTCTTCTTCTTCTTTGCTGCCATGGATGTTCTCTTGCGATCGGTTTTTTCGCCCTCGGCAAACAGTCCAGGTTGGTAACTGGCGCTCACGCGTCCTCTCTCGGTTGCTTGTGGATGCCGACGAATGCCGGTCGAATTGATGTCTCCGCCAGATCGAGCGCGGCTGCCTCTTCGTGAAAGCGCCGTAGCCCGCGGTGTTCCGCGTCGCCGAGCGAGTAGTAGATCGCACCGTCCGTGCCATCGCTGACGTTGGCTTCGACCGACGCGCGCCGCGACTCGTGCAGCCGCGGAATGATCGCGTCGGTGTCGGCCTTCGCCGTGATGAGCCACAGGGCGTAGACCATCGGCAGTCCGGTCAGCCCGGACCACAGCTCGCCGAGATCCGCGCATCGCCTCGGACCGGGGTCGGCGTTCAGCCCATTGTCGCCGATCATCATCACGACGTCCTGCGGCAGGTCGTCGGGGAGGAGGGTCGGCTGGATCGCTGTGTACTCGATGTGCTCGGCGCACTCCCCGATCAGTCCGTGATGCAGAAGGATCCGGAGCAACGCCACCGACGTGGCACTTCCACTGTCCATACCGACCGTGTGGATGACGCCTGGTCGGATGAACGCGCGCACGCTGCGCGCCGGGCCGCGTGATGCGATGCAGAGCTCTTCGGCTGCGCGGTAGCCGACGTGCCGATAACCCTCGATCGACGAGAGGAGCGCGGCGTCCAGAACGCCTTCCCGCAACATCCGCGCGAGGTCGGTGGGTGGGTCGCGACGGAACTCTACCCTCGGGTCACTGTCGAGCCCGTGCATCAAGGGCGCGCCCACTCCGTAGGGAACTCCTCCGATTCGCATTTTTTCTGCCACCGCCGCTGGGATCTGCGCGTGGCCAACTCTGGCCACGCGAGATCGGGCAGTACACCAGAGTGCTCGATCGAGATGAAGAGGTTTTCTGCGGCGTTCCTGGGCGAGACCGGCGTGGAACGAGTACATCAGCGGGTATGCAGGATCCAGAACGCACACCCGACGCTCCCCGATCGAGTCGCGGAAAGACGGTGGTTGTCGCCTTTGCCGTGCTCGTCGTCCTCTACTTCGGAATCACCAATGGCATCCGGTGGTACGTATCTTCGCAGATCCACAAGTCCGAGGGCGTGCCGATGCCCGAGTTCGAGTTGAAGGATCTGAAGGGCCAGACCTGGACGACCGCGAATCTCCGGGGCAAGACGACCGTGCTCAACTTCTTTCGGTCGCGGTGTCCGAACTGCTTGAAGGAGCGAGACGTGATCCGCCGGCTGCACCGGGATGTCGACCCTTCGAAGGTGCAGATTATCGGTGTGATGACCGACAAGGTCGTCGGGTACGAGGCGGATGTGATGGAGCGCACCCTCGAGCGATTCGACTACCAGCACCCGATCCTGATGGCGGATCGGCAGTTTATCGACGCTTTTCACGGGGCTGGCTGGGCTCACGTCACGCCGATCACCTACGTCGTCGATGCCCAGGGCCGCATTACTCACGCCCTGCGAGGGCACCAGACGTTCGACACGCTGCGCTCCGCGACTCGGTGAGGGCCGAAATCACTGCTGAGTCATGCCACCCAGAAACTGGTAGTTCGCATCGAAGACTCGACGGGTTCGCGGTGGCCATAACCACCACGAAAGAACCGGCTGGCCTGCGAGTGCTGTACTCCTTCGCGAATCGGTAGCTCTTGTGCCTCGACCCTACCGTGCACGAATGTGCACGTCTCGCAGGGACCCGTGAATGCGCCCGCGTGAAGACATCGTCGAAGTGCACGAAACCACTCATGGTTCCAGATCTCGTCCAGTGCCAGGTTACGAGGTGGAGGCGTGGAGCGCGCCCTCGAGCGATCCGACTGCCAGCGACCGATTCCGATGGCGCGTGGGCGGTTCGTGGACGCTTTCCAAAGGGCTGGCTGGCCGCCTGTCGCGCCGTTTACTTACATCGTCGATGCCAAGGGCCGGCTCACTCATTTCCTCCGGGGCACCAGACTCTCGAAACACTGCGCTCCGCAACCCAATGACGCCCGGGAGATGGTAGATTTACAGGGATGCTTTGCCTGCGCCGTCTCGTACCGAGCCTGATCCTTCTGGCCTTCATGACCAGTTGTGGGTCGGGGATCGTCGCCATCTTCTCCAATGATGGTGGCGGAACGGCTCCCCCGCCTCTCAAGCAGCCACCGCCGACCCCGGTATTGACCACGATCCACGACAATACCGCGCCCTTGCGCAAGCAGGATGGCGAGTTGTTGTGGTCCGCTTCTGTCCAGAACTACGAATTGCCTCTGACGATGTCACGTATCCGCGTCGAGCTGCGGGCGTTCGGAGATGTTGTGGACGTGCCGCCAGTGGTGCGCGTGCCCGACTTGACGACGGTCGAATTCTTGTACGAGAACGAAGCGATCAGGACTCGGGCGAAGGACATGTGGGGAGAGGATGGACTGGAGACCCACGACGTCGCGGCGTTTCTCGCCGTGCTAGTCGACGGGGTGGAGGTCGCGAAACCTATCGCGATCACGATGCTGCGGGCGCCGACGATCGAGATCCAGAACCAACCCAGGTACAAGGTGCTGTCACCGCACGGTCAGATTCTCAATACGCGGATCAAGTCGATTGCTCTGCGGCCTCCGACGAATGGCGATCCCGGCAGCGCTGCCTACACCAAGGACCTCATCAACCTGAATGGCGTGGTCGCGCAGGTCGCGTTCGGTCGAGATCTGGAGTCCAGACTGGTAGCTCGAATTGCGTCGGCGACGATCGAGCCTTCCGGCGACCTGAGGCTGGCGATCGCCATGCCCGAAGTTGTGCAGCCGATCCAAGGCCACCTGATCCTGGACAGTGTCCCTTCCGGGCGATCGAGTCTGGTTTCCAATCTGTTCTATCGTCCGAAGATCAAGGGTGCGTCGCCCGCGACCGGTGCGTCTGAGGGTGGCACGGAGGTCGTGTTGTTCGGCACCGCGCTGATTCCACCCAAGCTGGACGCTCCCGGGCAATTGGACTTCGACGCCATCACGCTGATCGTGCGCAAGGGTAGCCGCGAGACCGTTATTGCTCGGAACAAGATCAAGGACATCTCCAACAGCAGCACGCTCTTCTTCGCGATGCCTCCGGCTCCGGACGGTCGTTCTGGGCCCGCCGACATCGAGTTGGTCGTCGACATCGATGCGATCAACAGTCCGAGCGTGACCGTCTCCGTGAAGGCCGAGGGTGTATTCACGTACGGCGGGACCCAGCCCTACTTTGGGCCACGAGGAGTGCAGCTACCGGGCAGTCCCGTCCGTGTCAGGTACTCACCGTTCGTCGAAACGAAGATCATGGCTGTCGACGCGGTCTCGGTGACTGCGGGGCCCGGTGGTGTCCCCTACGCAGCGGTGTTGCGGACGCGTGGCAACGGACTCTTCACGCGGTTTGGTCAGCCCGTTCGCGCGGCGCTGACGAATGACCAGTTGCAGCGCCACCCCGTTGATATCTGCATCGCAGACTTTGTTGGCGACGGCACGAGATCCGGTCTGATCCTCAATAGAGGGACGGGGCAGTTTGCGCGTCACAGCTTTGTGATCGGTAGCTTGACCAGCAACCCACCGATCGCCTTCAACGAGAATCTCGAGTTGTCCGTGGAAGAAACAGGCCGAGCTTGTGCCTCCGGGGACCTCAACGGTGACAACATCGCGGACATGGTAATTGTGGGCACGCCGCAACTCGGGAGGGAGACATCCGTGCCGGTGCTATTCATCTCGGATGGACAACCCAGCCTGCGGTTCAAGCGGTCCGAGTTCTCGGACTACGATGGGCCGTTCGACTTCGAAGCTGTAGACGTGGCCGACATCGACGGTGACGAGAAATTGGATGTGATCTTGGCCGAGGGCGGCGCGACTCCGAGATTGTTGATCGCGTTTGGTGCCGGCAACGGTGTATTTGCCAAAGCCAATGTCGTCGACCTCGTTGGTCGTACCCTGGACTTGTCGGCAGCTGGATACACTCCGAGTGCCAATTCGAGAGTCGTCGGAGTTCACGCGATTGGAGTGCGGAACAACCGGTCGATTGCCATGGTCTTTTCCGGGGTCGCCAAGTCGATGGCCTCACCTCCGGCCGTGGTTCACGTTCGCAAGGGAGTCGGCGCACGCACGTTCGATGGGCTCAAGTCCGCCGACATCCTCAAGGCGCCCGGAGGTGAACGCGTGTACATCTTTTCGGCCGCGGGGGATCTCACGAACGACGCCGCCGCAGAGTTGGCTGTTGTGGCCGCGGAAGACAAACTCGAACCCATCCGCATCTTCTCGCGGAGTTCCGCCGGTTTGTTCACGCATGTGAAGAACGCGGTGGACGTCGGAATGGAGGCCCTGCGCGGCGTTCGAGGCGTGGCGATTGGTGTTTCGACTGCGCCTGGCCGACATCATCAGGCCAAGGGGCGGCAGGCACTGTTCGTCACACACGACCAACCTCTCGCCAACGCAACGGAATACCGTGTGTCCACATTCCTGGCTGAGGTCAGCGTGTCCACCCCGAAGGTGCTCTCCCCACACGCCGCGCGGAAGATCGCCAGTCCGATTCTCGGGGTCACGGTGGGCGAGTTCTTCAAGAAGTCGACGTTCGCGTCGGGTGATGACCTCGATACGTGGGTCGCGATAGAGGGCGGGTTGATCAGCCTCCACAACGATGGGCTCGGTGAACTGACAGCCGCCAAGTCCACGCTCACCGCGACGAACATCCTGCCGTCGACGCTGACAACAGTGTCCGCCGGGATCCTGGATGACCCGAACAACATGCGGAGCCTGCCGGTCTTCCTCACCGAAGATGGTCAACTCGGTCTCGTCCTGCCGTCAGACCCTGACAAGGTGCTATTTGCCGGGGGGGCCACGCCCGTCGATCTCCGCACCTTCGCTCCTGACAATTCTGACCCGAAGCTGAACCTCCGGTTGAGAACCGTCAAATCCAATTCCGTGATCAAGTCGGCAGATGTGGACTCCGACAGGATTCCCGATCTCGTAGTCATGGTCGGGCTCGCGATGGGGAAGGACCTGGGGCGGGAGAGTGAGAGTCTCTTGCTGCTTTTGAGGGGCAAGAGAATCGTCAAGCCGGGCGAGTTCCCCTATGAGCTACCGAACGCGAAGAACACAGTCGGCAGCTTGACGCACGGAAACGTCAGTTCCATCGCGATCGGGGACTTTGTCACGACGCTGACCGACAACACTCTCGAACTCGTGGTCGCCCTCCCTCTCGGCGGGTCGTTGGGCAATGAGGTTCGCTTCTACCGCTGGGACGCGAAGCTCGAAGTATTCGCCCATTCGTTCGCATCGGGCCGTCACCACGCGCTGCCAGTCGGCAACGAGCCGTCCTTGGTCGTATCGGACGACTACAACCGTGACGGGCGCGCGGACATCGCTGTCGCCTCGCGCGGGGATGACAAGCTGTGGATCTTCTTCAACTTCTCGTCCCCGACTAGCGGGCGGAGTGTGGACCTGACGAAGTTCCAGGGAGCCCCGGCGAATCCCCTCCCGCTTCCTGCTGGCGAGCCACGTCAGATGGTCTCCGCCGACGTGAACGGAGACGCCTCTCCCGACGTCGTGTTGGTGGTCGAGAGTGGGGTGACCGTGAAGCAACAGCATGTCGTGTACTACGTCAGCCCTGGATTCGTCGCCGGATCGGGGTTGCGCACGATTCCACACGAGCGTACGGGCAACTACGTGTTGTCCAACGGATCCTGGGGGGTGCGTGGCGGCACAGTCAGTCTCGGTCTCGGTGATCTCAACGGTGACGGAGCCCCAGACCTCGTTTTGGGTTGGGATACGGCTGGTACGGGGGACTACAACCTACGAGTGTTGTTCAGTAACAACTTCTAGCTCGTAGCCTGTGCAGTTCAATTCCCTCGCGTTCGCGGCATTCATTGCGGTAGTGCTCTCGCTCTACTTCGTCGAGGGGCGGAAGGGGCACGTTCGTACTCAGAACGTACTGCTGCTGGCGTCGAGCTACTTCTTCTACGGTTGGTGGGATTGGCGTTTTCTCGGTCTGCTCGCGGTTTCGACGGTCGTCGACTACGCCGTGGGAATCGGCATCGCCAACCACGTGGAGCGAACCCAGAGTCGCCGCGGGCCGAAGGGGCTGTTGCTGGTCAGTCTGTTCGTCAACCTGACGATTCTCGGGGTCTTCAAGTACTTCGACTTCTTCGTGAACAGCGCAGGCGCGTTGCTGTCACAGTTCGGGCTCGAACCAAACCTGCCGCTGTTGAACGTGATCCTGCCGGTGGGGATCAGCTTCTACACGTTCCAGACCATTGCCTACACGTACAGCGTCTACAAAGGGGATACGCCGGCGACTCGTGACTTCGTCTCGTTCGCGGTCTACGTCGCGTACTTCCCGCAGCTGGTGGCCGGGCCTATCGAGCGCGCGCAAAGACTGCTGCCGCAGATCCAATCGCCTCGACAGACGTCAGCCGAACAGTTCAAGACGGGATGCCAACTGATCCTGCTGGGTCTGTTCAAGAAGATCGCGATCGCGGATGCGGTCGCGGGTCATGTCCAGGTGGTCTATTCCGATCCGGGTGCTTGTTCCTCGAGCACATTGCTGATGGGGACGTACCTGTTCGCGATGCAGATCTACGGGGACTTCAGCGGCTACACGGACATCGCGAGGGGTGTCAGCCGCGTGATGGGCATCGAGCTGATCCTCAACTTCAGGCAGCCCTATCTCGCCTCCAACATCACCGACTTCTGGCGGCGGTGGCACATCTCTCTGAGCACGTGGCTGAAGGAGCATCTCTACATCCCGCTGGGCGGCAATCGTCATGGGACCGCGAAGACGTACCGCAATCTCATGCTCACGATGTTGCTCGGTGGTCTGTGGCACGGAGCTGGGTGGAACTTCGTGATCTGGGGAGGTTTGCACGGGCTCTACCTGGCTGTGCACAAGTTATGGATGTCGGCGACCAGCCGCACCGTGGACGCGGCGCGTGGTGTTCTGCGAAAGCTCATCGGTGGGTTGGTGACGTTCCACCTGGTGTGTCTTGCGTGGATCTTCTTCCGCGCGGCGAACGAAAAGGAACAGGGCCCGCTTCGTGTCGCGTGGCAGGTGATCGAGGGGATCGGGAAATGTGAGTTCAAGCCGACGGACCAGGTTCCGTGGACGGCCATGTTGCTCATTCCCGTCGTTCTGATGATCGACTACTTGAGCGCTTCCCGGAACCGGCAGTTGCCGTTGGACGCTCGCACACCTCTGTTCTTCCGCGGGTTGGTCTACGGTTCTGCGGTCGTGATGATCCTGTTGGCCAACTCGTCCGGCGATGTGCCGTTCATCTATTTCCGATTCTGACATGATCAAGAAGTCCCTCATCTTCGGCGTTGGCTTCCTCATCCCGTTCGTGGTGGGCGAAGCGGTGCTGCGGTACATCGATCCGTACTACTTCGCGGAGAAGGAAGAGCGCACGCAGTTCGGAGCCGAGATCATGGACCCGAAGACCAATCGGTTGCGACCGGGGGTGGAGGGGTTCTATCTCGGCGAGAAGACGGTCATCAGCGAGCAGGGTTGGCGGTCACCGGCGTTCGAGATTCCAAAGCCCGCTGGGGTGTTCCGTGTCCTGCTGCTCGGAGGATCGGTTCCGTTCGGGTGGGGAGTGAATCAGGGCGACGAGTACCCACGAGTGTTGGAGAGAATGCTCAACGACGCGGATCTCGCCGGGGGCAAGCGCATCGAAGTCATCAACACCGGCGTGCCCGGTTGGCGGATCGAGCACGCTGGCGAGTTCCTGCGGACGGAGGGCTTGCAGTATCAGCCGGACATGGTGTTGTTGACTCTTGTCGCGACCGATGTGCCGACGAAGCGAGATCAAAATCGTCGAGGTGAGCTCTTCAACGATGACATCCGTCGCTTGCGACTCGCCTGGGTGTTCGAGAATCGCTACCGCTTCAACACGCCCGGGATGATGGGCAAGCGATACGACGCGTACAATAATCTCTCCGAGGGAGGTCTGGTCGCCGTCAACGCCCTGCTCGGCCTCTTCAGTGACCTCTGCAACAAGGTCGGCGCGCGTTTAGTGGTGTTCGACACGCTCGGCAAGGAGACGACGCGCGCGCGATGCAAGGCCCTCGCCGTGCACCACATCAAAGGCTACACGAGCTGGAAGCTCCGCACGTCCTGGGAGGTGACACCGACCGATCCCCACCCCAACGCTTCCGGTCACCGCCACGTTGCGGACATGATATTCCGCGGCCTGAAGAAACGCTCCCTCTGGAACTAGCGCTGGGAACTTTCCCGCGCGCTCTCTCAGCTCTGCCTGACGAGCATTGCCAGACCCAAGATCATCAGTGCCGTGCCGAGGAGGACTGGCCAACCGATGGTCTCGCCGAAAAAGATCCATGCCCACGCGGCGCCGAACGCGATGGCCAGGTAGCCGACCGTCGTCGCGACGCCGGCCTTCTCCTTGCGCAAACCGTGGGTGAGGAACCACTGACCAGTCTGACTCACGATGGCGATGGCGATGAGCCACATCCAGAGCTGACCGCTCGGCCACACGAATCCGCCTGCGAATGTCGCGATGCCGCCGAACAGGGCTGCAGCGATGTGGAACGAGAGCATGATCGTCAGCGGCGACTCCGTCTTGTTCAGCGTGCGCACGGCGGTGTACGCGAGGCCGGACGCCACGCCGGACGCGAGGGCGATGAGGTTGCCGGTGAGATCGCCCGTGCCTCGCGGGTTCAGAATGACCAGCGCGCCCGCGGCGCAGATCACCACCGCCAAACCGCTGTGTTTTGACATCTTCTCCTTCAAGAAGATCCCGGCGAACACCGCCGCGAAGATCGGGTGGGTGTACTGTAGCGCCATCGCATCCGGCAGGGGGATGGACCCGATGGCAGTGGTGTAGAGATAGAGCCCGCAGAACCCCAGGAAACCCCGCAGCGCAAGCATGCCCTTGCGGTTGCCGAACATCGGCGAGACTCGAGCCGCGCGTATCGTCGCGAGGGTCAGCAAGCTGCACAGCACTCCTCGCACGAACACGATCTCTGCCGGCGGAATGCCCTCCTTCACCGTCGCCTTGATGCACGCGGCCATGATCGAGAACGCGAGGGCGGAGAACCCCATCAGGACCAGGCCTGGTAGCTTGGTCACGGGCCGGCGGTAGCCGTCGTGGGTTCTTCGTCGAAGACCTTTATGTCCTCGTAGGTCGTAGTTCGTCGCACCGGGATGAACCCGGCCTCGGTGATCAACTGGTGTAGGAACTCGACGCTGATGACCTCGGGTGCCGTGGTCCCGGCGTCATGCGTGATCTTCTCTTCGGTGACTGTGCCGTCGATATCGTTCGCGCCGAAGGCCAGCGCGGTCTGCGCGCTGCTCGGCGTCAGCATGATCCAGTACGCCTTGATGTGGTCGAAGTTGTCGAGCATCAGCCGACTGACGGCGATGGTGCGCAGGTCGAGGTGTCCGGTTGTTTCATGGCCGAAGTTCTCGAGGTCGGTGTGATATGGCCAGAACGCGAGCGGGATGAACGCCATGAATTTGCCGCACTCGTCCTGGAGTTCGCGCAGCTTGATCAGATGCTCGACGCGCTCACCGACCCGCTCGATGTGGCCGTAGAGCATCGTCGCGTTCATCTTGAACCCGGCGTTTTGCACTTTGCGCGCTGCGGCCAACCAGCGGTCAGGTCCCATTTTCTCGCGGAACACGGCTTTGTGCACGCGGTCGACGAGGACCTCGGCACCGCCGCCCGGACATGAACCCAACCCGACGTCGCGCAGATCCTGGAACACCTCTTCTTCGCTCTTCCCCGAGATCTCGAGCATGTGTTCGATCTCGACCATCGTGAAGGCCTTCACGTGGATGTCGGGTCGTCCACGCTTCGCACCGCGCACGACGTCCAGGTAGTAGTCGTAGGGTTCGGTCGGGTGGATGCCGGCGACCATATGCACTTCGGTGACCGGTCGGTGCAGTTGTTCACGCACCTTCTGCTCCACGTCATCGCCGCGCATCAGGTACGCGCGTTCCTCGCCTTCCTTCGCGGCGAAAGCACAGAACTTGCACGAGTACATGCAGATGTTCGTGTAGTTGACGTGTTGGTTGATGTTGTAGAACGTGCGGCGACCGTGTTTCTGGATGCGTACCTGGTTCGCCATCAGACCCAGCGCAGCAAGAGCCGGGGTCTCGTACAGCCGAACTCCATCGTCGTAGTCCAGGCGAACGCCTTCCTTGATCTTCGCGTGGATGTCGCCGAGACCGGCGGCGTCGATCAGCTTGTCCGCCAACTCGGGGCTGAGATGTTCGTGGTGGAATCTCATGATGACGACACCACGGATTTCTTGCGCGGGAGCTTGCCGAACCGGTCCGTCTCCGGCGTCTCGATGTGTTCGTACAGCATGGTTCTGCGCTGGGGCGTGTAGCCGGCGTCCTTGATGTGGCGCTCGATCTCGGCGACCGAGGTCGGGTGGCTACAACCCGCGCTGCTGACCACGTTCTCTTCGAGCATGACCGAACCGAAGTCGTCGGCGCCCATGGCCAGCCCCACCTGGCAGGTCTTCATGCCCTGCGTGACGAAGCTCGACTGAACGTGTTGCACGTTCTGCAGGTAGATGCGAGCGAACGCGAGCGTGCGGAGGTACTCGGCGACCGTGCGCTTGTGCGGCAGAACTTCGGCCATCTCCGTGTTCTCGGGCTGGAACGTCCAGGGGATGAACGCAGTGAACACTCCGCATTCGTCCTGAAGCTCGCGAATCCGAGTGAGGTGCTCAACGCGATCGGCGTCTGTCTCGACGTGGCCAAACATCATGGTCGCCGTGCCGCGCATGCCGAGAGCCGACACCTGACGCATGACGTCGAGCCACTGCTCGGTGTTGGCTTTCTTCGGTGCGATGATCTGCCGCACGCGATCGACGAGGATCTCTGCTCCTCCGCCCGGGACGGAATCGAGCCCCGCTTCCTTCAGTTCGGCGATCACGTCGCGGACGCTGCGCTTGTCCAGCAAGCTGAGGTGATGAATCTCCGGCGGGCTCATGCCGTGGAGCCAGATCTGTGGGTAGTGTTTCTTGATGTCGCTAAACAGCGCGGCGAAGTCGGCGGTCTTGAGGTAGGGGTGATGGCCGCCCTGCAGGAGGAGTTGGCTGCCCCCGGCGGCGATCGTCTCTTCGATCTTCGCGTAGATGACTTCGCGGGTGAGTTCGTAGGCTTCGGGGTCCCCCGGCCTGCGGTAGAACGCGCAGAATCCGCAGTCGGTGATACAGACGTTCGTTGGGTTGACGTTGCGGTCGATGATGTAGGTGACCTTCGGTGCCCCTTCGCTCGTCGGGTTGAGCCGGTGGCGGACCGCGTCGGCGAGCAGGCCGAGGGAAGGCAGGTCCACCGCGCGGAACAACTCGAGCCCTTCGGCGGGGGAGAGCACGCCGCCCGCGAGGGCTTTGTCGCAAATGGGGTCCAGTCTGGTGGGGGCGGTCATCAGGGTGGGGCAACGTAAGGTCGCCCAGGGGCCGGCTCAAGCCTTGATGCCCTTACGGCTGAGGGTCCTCCCCACCCAACGACCGGAGAGGTGCGGCATTTTCCCCGCAGTGAAGAGTTCCAGCGGGGGAGAAGACGCCGCACGCTGCGATCAGCGCATCTTCTTCAGCTTGGCGATGGCGCCCAGGACGGTCTTGCCCGAGGTCTTGGCCGTGCCGCTGATCGACCGGACCGAGACGTCGTGGGCGGGCGCCGGGCTCGGAGTTGATTCCTGCACGGGCGCGGGATTCGAAGGCTGCGTGGCGTTCGCGACCGGTGCGTCGACATGCACAGTCGCGAGTGTTTCGTTCAGCTGGCCGAGTTCCTGGCGGAGCGTCTGGAGTATCTCCTCCGTGCCCTCGTTCTTCGGAAGCGCTGAGACCATCTTCGTAACGTCGCTCGTCATCTGTTCGGAGAACAGCTCGACGACTTTCATCATCTCGTCCGTACCCTCGCGTGACACTTTCGTCAGGCTCTCGGTGATCGGATCGACCAAGGTGAGGCCGGTTTCCTCGAGTTTCGTTTCGAGGGCCTTGATCGGATCGAGCAGTGTTTGGAGCAAGTCCTGCGGTTGACCCAGAGCATCGACCTTGTTCTTGAGCTCGGCAATCTGGGTCGAGAGCATTTTTGCCTTCTGCCCGTTCTCCGTGGCTTGATGGCTCATGTCGACGAGGGGCTTTCCGTACATCCTGAGCGCCTTCGTCAGGTTGTTGATCTTCTCGTCCTGACGCCGCAGCGAGTGCAGGGCCTGTTGCACGTCGTTGTCGTCGGAAGTGGCGCCAGCTTCGCGATTGCGGTGCGCCTCGATCAGGTGATCCAGGATCTCAGCGTTCGTGTCGTGGTTTCCCATCACCCATGCCAGCTGGGCCTGCAAGGTCTTGTGTTGCCGCCGGATGACCGCGATGAACGTGAGAATCATGATCCCCGTGCACACGATGAGGCCCGGTGTGAGCCCTGCGGTGGCGAGGTTGCGGGCGATCGGGCCGGCGAATCCCGGCGCGATGATGGCGATCGACGCCAACAAGAACCCACCCAGAGTGACGGCTACTCCCGTGATGATCGCGGGTGCCAGTCCGGTATTCGCCTGGGGCTTCTCCCCCTGCGGCCTGTCTGTAGTCGTGTACCCGGTGGCCCCCGGCGCGTGGAGATCTTTGTGCTCGGACTCGTCCGAGGCACCGGTCAAATTGTCGAAGGAAACCTGCGGATCGTTCGCATCCCAGTGCTCGTACTCTTCGAGTTCGCCCGTTGGGAGCGTGTCCTCGTAGGTCGAGAAGTTGCTGTTCAGTTCGGAGTGCATGTCCTCGAACTCGTTCTCGGTGTCCGCCTTTTCGAAGGACTTGTGGATTCGCTTGCTCATCAGTTTCCGTGTTGTCAAGTGCTCTCGCAACTCTTCGACTATTTGCGCATCAGCGGTGAATGCAATGTGTTGCAATCTGGATCAGTCTGTCGGAAAAACACGTTCCTATGTCGCGAAGGCTCAAGGGTATCCCGGCTGCTCCCGGGATCGCAGTGGCACCGATCGTCCAGTTCCACGGGGATCTGGAGTTCATCCCAAGGCGTACGATTCGCGAGGAAGAGGTCGAAGCCGAGTTGCAACGGCTCGAGGAGGCGATGACAAGGACGTCTCGCTCGATTCTCTTTCTTCGACACGAGATGTCGGATTCCCTCTCGGAGCACGATAGCAAGATCTACGACGTGCAGGTCAACCTCCTGCACGACAAGACCTTCAGAGCTGACCTCCACCGCGAGGTGACGGGGAAGTTTGTCAACGTCGAGGTCGCGCTCAAGCAGGTCGTTTCGGCGTACGAAGCGGTCTTCGACAAGGCTGAAGATCCGATGATGCGAGAGCGCAGCGCCGACATTCGGGATGTTGGCCGACAACTGCTCTCGGCACTGCTGGACCGTGAACGGTCGGTCTACACCGCCGATGGCGCCGACTACATCTTTGCTGCTGACGAGTTCATGCCGAGCGACGCCGGGATCCTCGACCGGGACCACATCAAGGGCATCGTCACCGTCCGCGGCGGCAAGTACTCCCACGGTGCGATTCTCGCTCGCTCTCTGGGCATTCCGGCGCTGGTGGGCGTCGAGGAAGTGCTGGCAAGGGCCGCAACCGGGACGCCCTGCATCCTCGATGGTGAGAGCGGTCAGTTGATCGTCGATCCGGACGAGGAGCAGTTCGTCCACTACAGCAAGCTGATCAACGAGCGCGATGAAGCGACCGCCAGGCTGATCGAGGTGCGGTTTGCGCCGTCGGTCACGCTCGACGGGACCGAGATCCACCTCATGGCGAACGTGGAGAGCGTCCACGACATGAAGCACGTGGAGACCGAAGTGGTCACCGGCATCGGGCTGTTCCGCAGCTAGTTTGCGTTCTTGGAGCGCC
>CAYYAQ010000133.1:0-14188 GCA_964469555.1 uncultured candidatus Brocadiaceae bacterium
GGTGACCTCAAGAAGATGTCTGAGGAGGCGCGGAAGAAGGCCGACGGCATCACGATGAAGTGGACTTTCGCCGTGATGCTGAACGAGAAGGACCGCAAACTCGCGATCAGCTTCATCAGCGGCCTCGCGATGAAGAACTACGTCGACATTGGATTCAAAGCCGAGGGCGACGATCCCGAAGCGAAGCTGAAGAAGATGCTCCAGAGCGAGGAGATCTTCGCGTACTTCGTAATCCACGACCCGCTGAAGTCCGACGAGACGAGCAAGTACGTCTCGAACAACCTCACGGACACCAACCTGCGCAGGCACTTCTCCGGGCACGCGACCCAGGTGCTTCGCGACGCGCACGTCCAACGCTTGCGCAAGGAGAAGGACCTCTCGAAGAAAGACGTCGCCGATATCAACGCGTCGTTTGATTTCGATAAGAAACAGATCGACGAGTCGGGCACTGAGGAAAACGTCGAGATGAAGGACACGACCCGCAGCTTCGCGCCGCTCGTCTTCGTCTATGTGCTTTGGATCGCGATCGTCGTCATGGCGCAGATGCTGCTGACGAACACTGTCGAGGAGAAGTCCAACCGCATCATCGAGGTGCTGCTGTCCTCGGTCTCACCCGTGCAGCTGATGCACGGGAAGATCTACGGCCTCGCACTGACCGGAGTGATCATCATCGGCTCCTGGGCTGCGTTCCTGATCGCCGGCGTAAAGCTCGCCCCCGCTCTGCTGCCGGCTCAGGGCGTCACGATGATGGCGAAGTTTGGTCTCAACGAGATCGTGCAGGACCCGGTATTCCTCGCTTCATTCATCGGCTATTTCATCACCGGCTACCTGTTCTACGCCGCCATCCTCGTCGCCATCGGTTCGGTGTGCGACAGCCTGAAGGAGGCGCAGAACCTGTTCCAACCCGTCATGTTCGCGCTGTTCGTCCCGCTCGCGACGATGTTCCCGATCACGCGCGATCCGAACGGAACCCTGGCGCAGATCATCACGTACATCCCTCTCTACACGCCCTTCGCGATGATGAATCGCGCGAGCGGCCCACCGCCGATGTGGGAGTACATCCTCAGCAGCGCCATCATCCTGGCCTCCATCTGGCTCGCGTTCCGCGGCGCCGCCAAGGTGTTCCGCGTCGGCATCCTGATGACCGGCAAGCCGCCGAAGATCACCGAGATTATCAAGTGGTTGCGGGCGCCGGTAAAGTAGTCCAGGCAAGAGTGGAACACCAAACAGCGCGCCCACGGTCAGAAGTGGGATTCGCTCGAACACGGTCCTAGTGTCCCTATCCCTCGCCGCGTGCTCCGCGACCAGATCTCCCGCCTAGGCCTCTCGTGTCACACCGAAATCCAAAAACGCGTCCTCGGCCTCAACACGCGCCAGCTGAACCATCGTTTCAGGTACACGAACCGGCGCCTGATCGCGAACCAACTCGAAACGCTCAACCAGTTCGGAGCGTTCGGCCCCAAGGGTATCGGCAAGGCCGCCGCTACCGCTTGACGGACGTCCACGGCGAAGTCATCCACCCCCTCCTCGCCTGACCCCTACTCCCACTCGATCGTGGCGGGGGGCTTGCTGGAGATATCGAGGGTGACGCGATTGAGGCCCTTGACCTCGTTGATGATGCGGTTGCTGATCTTGCGCAGGACTTCGACGGGGAGCATCTCCCAGTCGGCGGTCATCGCGTCCTGGCTCGACACGACGCGGATCGCGCAGGCGTTCTCGTAGGTGCGCGCGTCACCCATGACTCCGACGGACTTCACGGGCAGCAAGACGGCGAAGTACTGCCACAGATCCTTGTGCAGATCCCTGGCTTCGATCTCTTCGCGGACGATGGCGTCGGCTTGCCGAAGCGCGCGGAGCTTCTCTTTCGTGATCTCGCCGAGACAACGAACTGCGAGACCGGGTCCGGGGAAGGGCTGTCGGTCGACGAGCGAAGACGGCAATCCGAGCTGACGCCCGACGACGCGTACCTCGTCCTTGAACAGGTCGCGAAGCGGCTCGACGAGTTCCATGTTGAGGTCTTTCGGCAAGCCGCCGACGTTGTGGTGGCTCTTGATCGTCGCGGTCGCGCCGCCGTGCGCCGCGACGGACTCGATGACGTCCGGGTAGAGCGTGCCCTGACCGAGGAACTTGGCGTTGCGCATCTTGGCCGCTCGCTCCTTGAACACGTCTACGAATACCTTGCCGATGATCTTGCGCTTCTGCTCCGGATCCGACACGCCCGCGAGCTGCGTGAGGAAAGCCTCGCTCGCGTCCACGACATCGACGTCCATGTGATACTCGTCGCGAAAGAGCGCTTCGACTCCGTCCCGTTCGCCCTGCCGCAGCAGGCCATTGTCGACGAACACGCAGTGCAACCGATCGCCGATCGCCTTGTGGACCATCACGGCCGCCACCGAGGAATCCACTCCCCCGGAGAGTCCGAGAACGACCTCCCCGTCAGGCCCGACCTGCTTGGCGATCTGCTGGATCTTCTCCTCTGCGATATTGCCAGGCTTCCAACTGTCGGAACACCCGGCGACGCCCAGGATGAAGTTGTGCAACATCGCGATGCCGTGATCCGTGTGCCCGACTTCGGGATGGAACTGCAGACCGTAGAACCCGCGCTTGGGATCGGCGGCAGCTGCCACCGGACACGGCTCGCTACTCGCCAGCACTTCGAATCCCTCCGGTAGCCGCGACACCTTGTCGCCGTGGGACATCCACACCGTCGACATCGGTTCGACGCCTTCGAAGATCGGCACGTCGGAACCGATCGTCATCTCGGTGCGACCGTACTCCCCACCTGTGCCGTCCGCGGGCAGCACTTCGCCGCCGAGAGCCTGCGTCATCCACTGCAGGCCGTAGCAGATTCCGAGCACCGGTACGCCGCGGTCGAGGATCTCCGCTGGCAGCTCCGGCGCGTCATGCTCGTAGACCGAGCGTGGTCCGCCGGACAGGATGATCGCGCCCGGCAACATGTTGTCGAACGTGAACAGGGCTCGCTGCGGCACCGTGATTCGCGAGTAGACGCCCATCTCCCGGACGCGCCGCGCAATCAACTGGCAGTACTGAGCACCGAAGTCGACGATGAGGACGCCGCCCGCTCCCGCGCTCAATTCGTTTCTCCGCTGTAGTTGGGGGCTTCCTTGGTGATCTGGATGTCGTGCGGGTGTGACTCGCGGAGGCCGGCGGTCGTGATCCGCGTGAACAACGCCTTCTCGCGCAGCTCGGCCAGATTCCGGGATCCGCAGTAGCCCATCCCGGAGCAAATCCCACCGACGACCTGGTAGACGTAGTCGGCGAGTCGCCCCTTCGTCGGAACCATGCCCTCGACGCCTTCGGGAACGAACTTGCCGCGGTCTTTGATCTCCCCCTGGGCGTAGCGGTCGGCACTGCCGCTCTCCATCGCGCCGATCGAACCCATGCCGCGCACCGCCTTGAACGTGCGCCCGCGGTAGAGGATGACCTCGCCTGGTGACTCCTCGAGGCCGGCGAACAGGCTCCCAAGCATCACGCAGTCGGCGCCGACCGCGAGGGCCTTGGCGATATCGCCGGAGTTCTTGATGCCACCGTCAGCGATGATCGGGACGCCGGCGGAACGCGCGACCTTGGCGCAGTTCATGACGGCGGTGAACTGCGGGACACCAACACCCGTCACGACCCGCGTCGTGCAGATGCTGCCCGGGCCGATGCCGACTTTGATGCCGTCGGCGCCGGCTTCGATGAGGTCGTGGGTGCCCTCGGCCGTGGCGACGTTGCCCGCGACGATCGAGATGTCGGGGAACGCGTCCTTCGCCGCGAGCACGGATTGGATCACGTTCTCGGAATGGCCATGTGCGGTATCGATGACGATGACGTCACAACCCGCGCCGACGAGGCCGTTGACCCGCTCGAGGTCGTGGACGCCGACGGCCGCTCCGACGAGGAGGCGACCGCGCATATCCTTCGCCGCGAGCGGGTATTCCTCGGTCATGTTGATGTCCTTGATCGTGATCAACCCGGCGAGGCGGCGATCGGGGTGCATCAGGATGAGCTTCTCGACCTTGTTGCGCTGCAGACTTTCGCGCGCCTGTTCGAGGTCGGTGTCAGGGGAGGCCGTGACCAGGTTCCCGATCGTCATGACGTCGCGAACCAATGTCTCTCGACTCTCGACGAATCGGAGGTCCCGGCTGGTGAGGATGCCCTGGACGAACATCTTGTCGTCAACGACGGGCAAGCCGCTGATGCGGTGATCGCGCATCAAGTCCTTGGCGTCGCCGACCGTCGCGTCGGGGCACAGGGTTACGGGATCGAGGATCACGCCGTTCGCGCTGCGCTTGACCTTGTCGACTTCGCCGACTTGTGCCGTCGGCGTCTGGTTCTTGTGGATGACGCCGATCCCCCCTTGCAGGGCGAGCGCGATGGCGAGGCGCGCTTCGGTCACCGTGTCCATCGCGGCGGACGCCAGCGGGATCTGCAACTCGACGTCGCGACAGAACCGCGTCTTCGTGGACACGTCGCGTGGCAGACTCGAGGCCTTGCGTGGAACCAGCAAGACGTCGTCGTAGGTGAGGCCGGGGCCTTCGATCCGCTCCAAGGGCTTTCTCCTCAGCTGGTAAAGATCCGTGGTGAAAGCACGGGATTTATACCAGCAGCGGTATCCCAGTAAAGCGAAACCCCCAAACCGTGGGAAAACCCGGGGGTCCCGCGCCTCCAAGCAACCGGCTAGACACGGCGGAAGGTAGTGCTCAGTGGATCGTTCAGAGCGCGACCGTGGATGTCGTCGCGGTTGGCGGCGAGGTGGCAGAGCACCGGCCAGACGTCAGCGGGATCGGCGCCAAGCGACGCGGCGATCTCGACAGCGGTCGCGGGATCGGTCGTCAGGCTTGCGATGATCCTGGGCTGCAAGGCCAGCACCACGCCCGCCGCCGCCTTGCCGGCTTGGACACCAGGCTGGTGGTAGGCGTTGATGTTGATCATCTCGGCGTAGAGGCCGACGGCCCTTTCGAACAACGCAATCAGCGCGGCGAACGAACGCTCATCGAGACTCTGGAGCGTCACGGTCGCGGACGTGCGACTGCTCTCGTGCAGGGCGCCGCGGGTGCCCAGTAGGAACCCATCGAGATAATCGCCGGACGTGACACCCGGCTCGACGAACACTGCTTCACCAGTCCGATCCTTCAGGACGCGGACGAACACGGTGAAGAAGTTCGCCAACCCATCGCGCAGCTGCTGCACGAACGCGTGCTGATCCGTCGAACCCTTGTTGCCGTACACGGCGAGGCCCTGGTGCACGACGGCGCCCTGCCGATCCTCGCGCTTGCCGAGAGATTCCATCACGAGTTGCTGCAGGTATCGGGAGAGCAAGAGCAATCGATCCTTGTAGGGCAGGACGACCATGTCCTTCGCACCGACACCTCCCCCCTCGACGTGCCAGTAGGCCGCGAGCAACGCCGCCGGATTCTGACGAATGCTGGACTCCCGCGTCTGCCGGTCCATCGCCGCCGCTCCGGCGAGGAGCGCCCGCGCGTCGACGCCCTGCAGCGCCGCCGGCAACAGGCCAACCGCGGAGAACATGCTGGTCCGCCCACCGACCCAGTCCCACATCGGAAACGTCGCGAGCCAACCCTCGTCTTCTGCACGGTTCGCCAACGCACTCCCCTCGCCCGTGATGGCGACCGCGTGCTTCGCGAAGTCGAGGCCCTGGACCGTGCACGCGTGCTGGACTTCGATCGTGGCGTTTCGCGTCTCGGGAGTACCCCCGGACTTGCTGATGACGAGCACCATCACATCCCGAAGATCACCGAGACTGGCGAGCGTCCGGTCGATCCCGTCGGGGTCGGTGTTGTCGAGGACATGCACGGTCATCGCGCAGTCTGAGCCAGCGAAAACGTCACCGACGAGCATCGGCCCGAGGGCGGAACCTCCGATCCCACAAACCACGACTCTCTTGAACGGGTCACCACCAGGCGAGCGGATCTCCCCTGCGTGCACGCGACGCGCGAACACCTCCACCGACTCGTACGCGGCGACGATCGCGTCCTGAATCGCCACACCCGGAGCCAGCCCCGGGGCACGCAACCAGTAGTGCCCGACCATCCGATTCTCGTCCGCGTTGGCGATCGCCCCGTCCTCGAGTTGTTGCATGGCGTCGAGTGCACTCTCGATCGCCGGACCAAGATCCGCCAGATGCTGATCCGTCAGGCCGGAGTGGCTCAGGTCGAGCTCAACCGGCGGATCCTCCAACTGGCAGCGCCAATCGAGGTACGTCTGGAATCGGGGGCTGGTCATGGCCCCGTATTTTAGTCGTGAGCTCACCCATTCCCCAAAGCACATCCCCCAACGAACCGTCGAACTCATAACCTGCGGGCATGACGACAATCCTCGTCACGCTCATCGTCTACAAGGTCGTGCTACTCGGGATCGGGCTGTTCGCACAAGGCCGCACGAAGAGCAAGGAAGACCTCTACCTCGGCGGTCGCAGCCTGGGCCCGCTCGTCGCGGCGATCAGTTCAGCCGCGAGTTCGTCCTCAGTGTGGACGCTGCTCGGCGTCAGCGGCATGGCGTTCGCCTCGGGCCTGTCCGCGCTCTGGTTGTTTCCCGCCTGCGTCGGTGGGTTCGCGCTCAATTGGTTCGTCCTCGCGCCAAGACTGCGACGACACAGCGCCGAGCAGCAGTCGTTGACCTTGACGGACGTGCTGGCCGGACCGAAGGACAAACCCGGTCGGCGGCGGGTCGTCGTGCTCGCGTCGGTGATCACACTCTTCTGCCTGATGACCTACGTCGCCACGCAACTCAACGGCGCCGGGAAGAGCTTCCACATTACTTTTACGGAGATGAGTCCGACGTCGGCCATCCTCATCGGCGGGGCGATCATCGTCGTGTACACGATGTTGGGTGGGTTCTGGGCGGTCAGCCTGACCGACACGCTGCAGGGGATCATCATGGCGGCGACGTCGCTCGTGCTGCCGATCGCGGCGCTGATCCAGGTCGGAGGCTTCACGGACTTGTTCGAGAAGCTCAGCGCAGTCGAGGACGCCGGCTATTTCAGTCTGATCGGGGACCATGCGATGATCGCCGGCATCGGTTTCGTTATCGGGCTATCCGGGATCACGCTGGGCTACCCCGGCCAACCGCACGTGGTCAACCGATTCATGGCCCTCGCCGACGACAAGGCCGTGCGCACGGCCCGTCGCTACGCGATGGCGTGGGCCCTCATCGTCTACACGGGGATGATCATCGTCGGTCTCTGCGCCCGCGCCGAGCTGTTCGTGGACATCCCGGACGGATTCGACAAGGAACAGGCGTTCTTCACGCTGGCGAAGCAGCTGTTCCCGGACATGATCTACGGGATCATGCTCGCGGCGGTGCTGTCGGCGATCATGTCGACTGCGGACAGCCAACTTCTGGTCTGCGCTTCGACCGTCAGCCATGACCTCGGATACTCCCACGCAAACGAATCGAAGCAACTCACCCGCGACCGGCTGATCATCCTCGTGCTCACCGCGGGCGCGGTCCTCGCTGCGATCTACGGAGACAAGGGGATATTCGACAAGGTCCTGTTCGCATGGGCAGGCGCCGGCGCGGCATTCGGCCCTCTTCTCCTCTGGATCTTGTGGCGCGGCCCCGTGAGCAGCGGCGTGGCGTTCGCGACGATGGCCGCAGGATTCGGCACGTGCGTCGTCGCCTACACGGGCAACAAGGTGCTCGGCTGGTGGAATGCCCACGGATTCGAGCACCGATTCCTGCCGTTCGCGGTCGCAACGCTCGTCATCGTCATCTGCGCGTCTCGCAAAGACAGGGAAGACGGCTCTACTTCTGGATGAGGCGGCGCATCCCCTCTTCGACCTTGACCCAGGCGTCGATGTCGTCGGCGTGGACACCCTCGTTCGTGAGGACTTCCCGGAGGATGAACAAGCGGCGGTCGAACTGGCCGCGAAGGATCGGGGCGAGATCGACGTGAGCCTTGCTCGGGTGGATGCCGTGGAAGCGTTCGGTCTCCTGGAAGGCTCGCATCAGGAATGCGTGCTGGCCGTCGACGACCTTCACCATGTCCTTGCCGGCGAAGAAGAACCCGACCATCGAGTCGCCGACCAGCCGGTCGTAGAACACCGCGAGGATCTCTCGCATCCGGTCGGGACCACCGAGGCGGCCCACCAACCCACGGACCGAGCCCGGGACGGGATCGGGCAAGGCGGGCACTACTTGCGCTTGCCGCTGAACCGAAGCATCTGATCTTCGAGGCTCGACGGATAGCTCACCTTGACGTCGATGATCTCGCCATTGGAATTGCTCACGGCCGTCAACTCCGGCTGCACGAAACCGGATGACGAGGGAATATCGAGTACCTTCATTCGCTTGAGGACTTCTTGGTGCAGTTTTGCGTCGACCTTGGTGCCGTACGTGTCGACCAGCGCCTTGCCGGCTTTGAAGTCGCCCTCGCCCTTGATGCGCATCACCTCTGCCAGCAACCGCCCGCACCCCTCGCGGAACGACTGGGCGCTGGTCACGCGGTAGAACGTCTTGCCATCGCGCACCTCGACCTTGACCGATTCGGTGTTCGCGATCAGCCAGTGCACGATCATCTGCCGGTTGCGCATGTGATCCTCCTCGATCTTTCCGCCCTCCGGCACGCGGCGAAGCTGAACGAGAGCATTTCGGGCGTAGGCCTCGCACTTCGCGAGCGCCGCAGAGTCATTGGGAACGATACCCATCACTTGCAGCTTCTTGTCGGAGATCCAGTAGAGCCCGACCAGGTCGGCACGGCCCTCTTCGAGCGTCGAGTAGTAGGTCCCGAGGATCGCCGTGCTGGGGATGAGAATCTGGCCCGATGCGTGCCCGACGACCTCGTGCAGGTTCGTGTGCACGTCGTTCATCGCCGCGCCGTACTTCTTCGCGCGCGCCGCCTCCTCAGGTGACCAGGAGAACGCGCCCGATGAACCACCCGACGCAGCGAGGCCATAACCCTCGACCACGTTCGCCAAGTTCACTGACTTGCTGCCGTGGTCGCGCCGGATGTCTGCCTCGTTCGGCAGGTTGATTCCGATCGGCGTCATCGGTCCGGAATCACCCGTTTCCATGATCACCGTGATCGCGTTCGCGGTGATCCCCCGGACGCTCTTCTTCTTGAACTTCTTGTCCCACGGCATCCGGTCCTCGAACCACTGCGCTTCCTTCGCCAGGTCCTTCATCGCGGCGGCCTTCGCCGGGTTGACAAAGCTGACGACGGCTTCCCAAGCACCCTTGGCGCCGCGCGCGTCGAGGTAGACCTCGACGAAGCCGTTGATCGTGTCGACCACGGAGTCCGTGTCCTTGACCCAGGCGACGTTGTAGGCGTGCCAGTCAGCGAACTCGCCGGTCTTGTAGTACTTGATCAGGAGCTCGAGCGCCACGCGCGTCTTCTCCGGCGCAATCGCCGCCGCGAGTGCCAGGTGCTTGTTGACCTGCTGCAATTGCCGCGCGTAGCGACCGGGCGGGATCCGGCTCTCGGGATCACCCGCTCGGTAGATCTCCTCGGTCACGTTACCGCCCTTCTTCACCAGGCGACTGTTCAGCGCGTTCTTCTCCTCGAAGCGTTCCAGATCCACCGAGGAGATGTTGAAGTACAGGTTGTTGCAGCTCGCCTCGAGCGGGTCGGCCTCGTTCGCGGGCGACTTGTTGGTGCACGACCGGAACGTGTTCGGGTCCGTCATCACGGAGTAGAGCTCGCTGACCTCGTGCGCGGACGGAAGCCTCGCCCCGTCCTTCCGCGCAGCGCGCAACGCCGCCTGGTAGTCCGGCAAGGAGATATTCAGGCGCCGCTTCAGGGTCGACAGATGATCGTGGATCCCGTTGTTCAACCAGAACAACTTCGTGTAACGCTCGATCTCGACCTTGCTCGCCGGCGTCATGTTCTGGCGATGCGCGTACAACTCCTCGAGAAGGTCCCGGATCGCGAGTCCATGCGCGAACTTCTGATCGATGAAGATGTCCCGACCCGCGAGCGCGGCGTTCGCCAGGTGGTAGCACAGGATCTTGTCGCGCAATTTGAGGTTCTCGAAGCCGTCGGCGTAGAGCTGGATCACGCCGGTGTCGTCGACCCGCTCCAAGAAGTGCCGCCTACCTGTTTCTACCGCTCCGCCGCCGTTCGGTTTGACGGGAGGGTTCGTACAAGCCGACAACAACGCGACAAGAATGAGTGGGATACGGGGCAACGATCGCATGGCGTTCGGTCCTTTCCTCGATGAATTGGTGGACAGGTCATGCATCACTTCAAGTAGCGATCCAACCAGTCAAAAAAGACCCGGTGCCACAACACACTGTTCTGTGGCGAGAGCACCCAGTGACTCTCCTCCGGGAAGTACAAGAACCGCGACGGCACGCCTTGCAGCTGCGCCGCGGAGAAACCCTGGATTCCTTGTTCGAGCGGGACGCGGAAGTCCTTTTGCCCGTGGATGACGAGCAGCGGAGTGTCCCAGTTGCCGATGAACTCGCTCGGGGAGAATCGCTTGTAGTCCTTGGCGACCTCGGGGCTCTTCCAAAACGGACCGCCGAGGTCCCAGTTGACGAAGAATAGCTCTTCCGTCGACAGGTACATCGATCGCAGGTCGAAGACGCCGCTATGGGCGATCATCGCCTTGAAGCGGTCCTCCCTGTCGTGCCCCATCAGCCAGTAGATCGTGTAGCCACCAAAGCTCGCACCGACCGCGCCGATCTTCTCGCGATCGATGTAGGGCTCCTTCGCCATCGCATCGGTCGCCGCCAGGAGATCGCGCATCGCCTGCCCACCCCAGTCGCGACTGATCTCGTCGTTCCACTCCTGTCCAAAGCCGGGGAGGCCGCGACGATTTACTGCCAGCACGACGTAGCCGCGAGCGGCCATGAGGTGGAAGTTCCAGCGAAGGCTGAACCACTGCCCTACCTGCGACTGGGGACCACCCTGGCAGTAGAGAAGCATCGGGTACTTCTTCGACTTGTCGAAGCCCGGCGGGTAGATGACCCACGCGTGGATTTTCTTACCGTCCGAAGCCTTGAACCACTTCGCTTCCGTCGTCGGCAGCCGGAGTGACTTGTAGTGCGGACCGTTCTCGTTGGTCATTCGAACGCCCGCCCCACCCTTCGGCGCTTCCAGGCGCACGATCTCGTTCGGTCGCTCCATCTGCATGCGCGTCGCGAACAGCGTCTGTCCGGAACCCGCGATGAGCGAACCATAGTGATACCGCCCCTCGCTGAGCGGCTTCGCCTCGTCGCGCAACCCGATCATGTAGATCTGCCTCGTGCCGAGGACATCCGAGGTGAAGTACAGCGTCTTGCTGTCCTGGCGCCACGCGACGTCGTGGGCCGACTGATCGAACCCCGTCGTCAACTCGCGGATGCCTCCTCCCGACCGGTCCAGGAGCATGATCCGACTGCGGTCGGACTCGAATCCGGCGCGCGACATGGATAGCCAGGCGATGTATCGACCGTCGGGTGAATAGCGCGGTTCGGTGTCGTAGCCCGATCGATTCGGCGTGATGTTCCGACGACTCGAACCGTCGACGGAGACGACGAACAGGCTGCTGTCCGTGCTGACCTCCGGCGCATCGACTGTCTTGGCCGTGTAGCAGATCTCCTTCCCGTCCGGAGACCACGCGATCTGCTCCCCGCCGCCAAATGGCAGGAGCGGCGTGTCGACCTTCATGCCCTTCATCAGATCGCGTGCCTCACCACCCCGCGCAGCCACGACGAACAGGTGGCTGTACGTGTTGTCCTTCCACTGATCCCAGTGGCGGATCATCAGGTCGTCGTAGATGCGGGCGTTCGCCTTGGGCAGGTCCGGAAACAACGCGTCGATTCCCTTGCCGATCCGGACGGACGCGGTGAAGGAGAGCTGCGAGCCTGACGGCGACCACGCGATATTCGATACGCCGCCCGCGTGCGCCGTGACCTGCCGCACCTTCCGCGTCTTGGGATCCATGACGTGGATCTGCGTCGAGCCACTCCTTGTCGAAACGAAGGCCATCGTCTTCGCGTCACCTGGAGCCCACCGCGCAGACCAGTTGCTGCCCTCCTCGGTGACCTGCATGTTGCTTCCGCTCGAGAGATCGAGGAGGTGCACCTGGGAGCGTCCGAAGTTCTGCTTCAAGTCGTACCTCCGCACGGTGTAGAGCAGGAACTTCCCGTCTGCGCTGATCTGGGGGGTCATGCGGTGCTGGCCGACGAGCGCGCAGGGAAGCACGAGCAGCGCGGCGCAAAGGAACAGGAGGTCTCTGGGGAGCATCGGGGAACCCGCGGAAGCGTTGGGCGCCTCAATGTAGGGCGCGGATCGCCCAAGGCAACGAGCAGGGTTATTCCGATTGGGATCGGGACCCCACGGGGGTTCAGAACCCCCGAATCAGTACGTCCGGGCGAGCAACTGCGCCCGACGCGCCTGCCTCCGCAAGCGCTCGCGGTCCGGGCCCGGGTCCATCATGTCGGCGGCGACCATCGCGTCGTCGGGGCGACCGCTCCGCAATGCCACCGCGACGGCGGCGGGCAGGATTCGGTCCCGGAGGGCCTTCGTGCCGAGAAGATCGAAGTTCACGACGCTCCGGATGAACTCGTGCAGATCGGGATCGATCCGGCGCAGTTCAAACCGGGTATGACCGTGGGTCTTCTCGCAGCCAGGGCGCTTGCCCATCGACATGAAAGCCTCCACGCCCTGGCCGAAGTACTCGGCGTCGTTGGTGGCAGCGTAGTAGTCCAGGCAGCGTCCCTCGGTCTTGGCTTTCTTGTAGAGAGCCTTGACCTTGACGCGCTGCAACTGCGTGAACGCAAACAGGTGCGCCTGGTGCGCTACCTCGTGGCTCAGAGTGTCGAAGTCGAAGTTCGCCGCGTCATCGAGGGCTTCGATGCCTGTCGCGGCGCGCAATCCGCCCATCCCGCGGACGTCATCCCACACGCGACCGTCGAACGTGCGCTTGCCGCGGTGTCTCGAGCGAACGATCGAGTCGGTCGTGCGTTCGTCTTCGCGGAGAATGTCGTGACGCCCGCCCATGGCGACGAGTCTTGGCAGCAGCTTCCCAAACAGACAGAGCGACCGCGCGACAACCCGGCGACGACTCAGCTTCAGTTTGCCGTATACCGGCATGAACCTGCGCCACGGCAAGCCCTCGACGCTCGGGACGGGTAGAGCAACCCGGAGATCGCGATAGCACTTCGCGGTCGCGACCAAGCCGCCCCGGTGGCGGATCCTGTACAGGGTCTCACCCAAAAGCCGGTGCGCGATGGGATGTCCCGGATGACGCTTCAGCGCGGCGGAGAAATGACTGACGGCTCCCTCGTAGTCGCCGATGCGCTGCGCCCGGATCCCACGGGTGATCGTGACCACGTAGGGCGCGACGCAGGGCGGCAGCAGCCCGGAACCGAGCCGCAGGTGGGCTTCGGCGTGCAGTGGCTCGATGGCGAGGACCCGCTGGTAGACACCCGCGGCGTCGACCGTGCGCTGCACGCGGAACAGGGCGGATGCATGGGCGGCGAGAAGGGCGGTGCTCGGCTTCCGGGTCCTCTCGATGGCGAGGGTCGACATGTTGACCGCGCGATCGAACTTCGCGGCGCAGATCAGGACGCGGACGTGGACGGCGATGGCGTCCTCGCGACGGGGATCCTCACGTCGGACTGCTTCGATGTAGCGCGCCGCGAGACCCGGCTTACCCAGCAGGAGCCAGGTCTCGGCCAGGCCCATCATTCCAGAATGATCGGTCGGGGACATCGCGCGGACCGCGGCAAACGCGGTCAGGGCGCGGAGCGGATCCTCGCGCTCGAGGTACTTGCGCGCTTCGACGACCAGATCGGCGACGGGCCGGGGTCCCGCACTGGATGGCGCGCTTCGCAGCACCTGACCGGGCAGCACACCACCGATGCCGGCGGCGAGGATCAGGGTGACAGGACTGAGAAACGGCGATTTCAGGGCAGGCTCTCCGAGAAAGCCTACCCCATCTGCGGGCGGTCGAGGCGCGCCGCCGCAGGGCGGCGGCGCGGTCCCCGGTCAGGAACTCATGCCGACGTTGGCACGGGCGGAACCGTATTACTTGCCGGTACCGATCACTTCGATTCTGTGCACGTCGAGGTACGGCACAGCTGCGTCCCGCTTGCGAACACCGCGAACGCCAATCTCGATGCCATCGAAGAGCGACAGGTCGTAGCGCAGGCTGCTGCAATACACGTAGGAGATCACACGACCGCCCTTCTCCAGGCGGTAGTTGAAACCCTGGCTCGACACGCTCCCAAGGCC
>CAYYAQ010000134.1:0-14120 GCA_964469555.1 uncultured candidatus Brocadiaceae bacterium
CTCTCCATCCCACCGGCGACGGCGCAGGTGAGATCGCCGGCCTTGATCGCCTGGGCCGCGAGCATCACGGCCTTCAGGCCGCTGCCGCAGACCTTGTTGATGGTGAAGGCCCCGACGGCGTCCGGGATGCCGGCGCCGCGCAGCGCCTGGCGGGCTGGGTTCTGGCCGAGCCCGGCGGGCAGGACGCAGCCCATCAGCACCTCCTCGACCTGGTCCGGGGCGATGCCGGCGCGGGAAACGGCCTCCGCGACGGCGAGAGCGCCCAGTTCCGTGGCCTTCAGCGTGGCGAGGGAACCTTGGAATTTGCCGATCGGTGTACGGCAAGCCGAAACGATGACGGGTCGACCCATGACTCTTGGTAGCGGGGTTGGGGAGGGACCTGTCGGGGGGACAGGCGCTCACCAGTTGCGGTCGCGACAGGGGAACGAATGGTAGACACGACGGACCCGGAATCAATTCTCCGCGGGCCACCAAATTGCACCGGAATGCCCGTCGCGACACCGCCCCCCACCATCTCACTTGCGTCGCCCAGGGGAAGAGCCTAGGTTCCCCCGCCGAATGACCACCCTGGTGATCGCGCTGCTCGCCGCCGGATTCGGCGGGGTCTTTCTCGCGCCCGTGCTGGCAGGGCGTCCGGGGCTCCGTGCCCACTGCACATCCTTCGCGGCAGGGATCCTCCTGGCCGTCATCCTGGCCCACGTAATCCCGGAGACCCTGGACGCGGACCACACGTACGGTGGCGCGATCATCCTCGTGGGTTTCGTCGCGATGATGTTCCTCCAGCAGAAGGTGCTGAAGGCCGACCCGTGCTGCGGCCACGAACACGCCAAGCACGCGGGGCTGCCGAGCTACCTGGCGCTGGTGGCGTGCTCGATCAACGACGGGATGATCCTGAGCAGCATTCCCGGTCCCGAAGACGGATTGTTCTGGGCGATGTTTGGGCACAAGCTCACTGCGTGTTTCGCGCTGGTCCTCCTGCTCCGCGAGACGAGCGCCGGACTGAGCACGGCGATGCGCAACCTCTACATGATCCTCTTTGTCTCGATCACGCCCGCGGTGATCCTGCTCGCGGACCAGCTCAACTTCCTGAAGGACTACATCCCCTACGTCGTCGGGCTCGGCGCCGGTTCACTCCTCTACGTGGTCTGCGGCGGCATGATCCCGCGGGTCGAACACTCCGCGCAGGAAGGCCGCAAGTGGGTGCTCGCCGCGTTCCTCCTCGGCGCCGCCACCATGATCACGGTCCAGCTCCTCGCCCCCCACGATCACGGCGCGCTCGCCGGCCACTCTCACAAGTAGAGAGCCCTCGAGAGTTCTAGCCGCCCGTCTTCGCGAGGGCACGCTTGAAGAACTTCTTGAAGGCCTCGACCCCTCCGTAGGAGCCGTCGAACTTCTTGGCCTTGGGCTTCGTCAAGTCGTTCGGATCGAGGATCACGTACTGGGGCAGGCCGATGTTGCCTTTGCCCAGGTACTCCGTTCGCACCTCCTGGATGCGCTTGTCGAACTTGTAGTTCGGGTGCCTCGAGTTGAGGTCCGTGTGTAGACGGGCTTCGACGAATCCCGGCTCCAGAATGTCTTGGGTCTTGGGGAACACACCTTGCTCCACCATGCGGCAATTTACTCAAAGGAGCCCAGTGAAGTTCACGAGTAACAACTTCTCGGAGGTCTTGGCGACCTGGATCGCGCGGTCGAAGTCATCCGTGATGATCGTGTGCTTCTTGATGGTCTTGGTTTCCTCACCACCCCGAGTCCCACCCTTCGACTCCGCCGGCGCACTATGGCTCGGACTGGCATCGGAATACGGCGGGTTGAAGGCGTTCATCACCTCGTTGTCGAGCGGGTAACCCGACGCGCCCAGCGCGAAGTAGCCCGCGAGGCCTATGACCACGCTTCCGGTAACCAACCTCCCGCCACCGATCTCCCCAGTCTCGCCCGTCAGCTTGATCAACCCGAGGAGGTAGATACCCGCGACCAGGAACAGTCCCGCCCAGATCGTGAGGAACACTTCCTTCGGGAGTATCAGCCAGTTCCAGGCCAGCTCCGTGTTCGAGAAGAACTTCAACGCCGCCGCGAGTTCGATGAACCCGAACAGGATCTTCGCCGAGTTCATCCAACCACCGCTCTTCGGGAGCTTGCCGGGAACGAGCGACAGCACGACGAATGGCAACGCCATCGTCAGCCCGAACACTCCCATGCCCAGAAGCAATCGCCCCGCGCCTTCGGTGTGGGAACCGGCGGCCAGCATCGCCCCGAGGAATGGGGCCGTGCACGCAAACGACGTGATACACAGCGTCACGCCCATCAGGAAGACGCCCATGGCCGCACCGAACATCGAGCTGCTACCCGACGCTCTTTGCTGGGCCTTCGTCGCCTGATTCATCAGGAACTGCGGCGGCTTCAGTTCGACCAGACCGAACAGGGACATGGCGAAGAAGACGAATGCGACGCCGATCACCAGATTGAGCCACGGGTCCGCGGCGATCTTGCCCATCCACGGACCGAGCAGACCACCGAGGATCAGGTACGAGACCACGATGCCGCCGCCGTAAACGAGCGCCAACGCGACCGGTCGACCACCCTTCATCTCCGACTGCTTGGAGAAGAACGAGACCGTCAGCGGAATCATCGGATACGTGCACGGCATCATCAGCGCAAACAACCCGGCACCCACCGCGAGGAGGAGGTACCGGAACAGCGACATCTGGTTCAGGTCTGCCGGCGCCTCGTCTTCTTCGGGGTCCGCTGCCTTTTCGTCGCCACCGGACTTGGGCTCGGTCCGAAACTGGACCGCCGCGAACATCGGCCGCACCGCACCGGCTTCGACGGTCAACACCGTGCCCATCGACGTCTTGACAGGATCGTCGCACGTCGCGTCGTCGCACGCCATGTAGCCGACATCGACGACGATCTTGACATCCCCGGGCTTCGCGTCCGCGGGAACCTGCACCCTCTGGCGCATGACCCAGTCGCCTTCGAGGAAGTGGTAGGTATCCCCCACGATGTCGTGGAGATCCCCGGGAGGGACCTCTGCGTCACCGACGAGAGAGAGCCTCCCCTTGGCGACGCGCATCGTGGTGGGTTCGCCGGTCTCGGGATCCTGCTTCGACCCGTAGTTGTGCCACCCCGACTCCATTTGCACGCGGACTTCGACAGTCACCACCTCGCCGGCCCGCGCCGTCTTCGGCACGAGCACGACCTCCATCGCCTGGTGGTTGCCCATGTGAAGGGTCGGCAGCGGCTTGTCCTGCTTCTTTGGCGGCCCCGTCGACTTGTCCGGTTCCTTCGCCTTGTCCGTGCGCACCGCCCCCGCCTCGACGACGAGCTTGGCGCCGATCGACGTCCTCACCGGTTCGTCGCACTGGCTGTCGTTGCAGGCGGTGTAGGAGATCTTTACGGCCACCTTGTACTCACCGGGCTTGGTCCCCAGAGGCACCTTGACCGTCTGGTGCATCACCCACGAGTCCTCGAGGAAGTAGTAGGTGTCCCCGACGATCTCGTGCGGACTTCCAGGCGGAACCACCGCGCTTCCGACCGACTCGAGATTGGTGTTCGCGACCTTCATGGTCACGGGTTCACCGAACTCCGGATTCTGCTTCGACCCGTAGTTGTGCCAGCCCACGCCCATCGCGACGCGCACCGAGACCTTCACCGTCTCACCGGGCTTCGCGGTCTTCGGGGTGAGCACGACCTCCATCGTCTGGTGGTTGCCCTCGTGGACCATCGGGAGTTTCAACACGGTCAGGTTCGCCGTGGTCTTCTGCGTGTACTCCGGATCACACATCTCCGGCGTGCACGACATGTACTTCAGTCCACCGTTCATCGTCAGCACGCCGGGCTTCGTGTCCGCCTTGACGACGAAGGTCTGCTTGAACGTGGTCTTCCCCTCGATCCAGTGGCTCTGCAGGTCAGGGATGTCTGGATCGACGTGCAGATTGCCGTCGGGGACCTTCAGCTTGCCGCTCGGATGCAGACTCTCACGCGACGCCTCGCCAACAACGAGATTCGGGACCGTGCCGACGTCTTCCTTCGCGCCGTAGACGTGGTAGCCATCGGCGACCTGGCCGTCGATGACGAGGGTGACGGTGTCGCCGGGCATCGCCTTCGCCGGTTCGAAGCGGACCTTGACGGTCATCCGAGCCTGGTCGTCGTTGCCCTGAAGGCCTCTATCCGCCAGCACGACCGGGGTCAGGACCCCTGCCGGCAAGCAAACGACAAGCAACGCGCGCAGTATGCGGGGGTGATTCATGGCGGCGGGAATCATACGGGCACTTTCGAGCCCGGGTTCATGGTTTCCGAACGGGTCACGGGCGCGACCAACACCGCAGTTGACAACCCCACCCCCTGAGAACATCCAAGAAAGTCGCGGCCAGAACCATCACCCCGAAGGCGCCGACCGCTACTTCACGAGGTCGACCCGAAGCGGCTGGCTGAACGCCATCCCGAGGCCATTTGCGGCGGGGTCAACCACTCCCCACTGCAGAACGTGCGGCTGCCCAGCAACTTGACATCGTTGGGAAGTCCGCTTCGCCTACTCGCCCCCAGCCTGACCGCAGGCCTCTCACTCACCGGCTTCTCTCTGTTGCTCCCCGTAGTTCTTCTGTACCGCGCCTGGCGGAGACGGCGTCGGGCGGTCCCCGCGAGCGGCTCGACCGCTTGATCACGCCCTGCCATCGAATCGCGACCGCTGCCGCGGGAAGTTCCTCGTCTCCGCCCTTCGTTCTCTTCCGCCTGCCTTCACTGCTCTTCGCCATCGTCCACTCCTTTGGGTGTTGCTTGCCACACCCAAAGAACTGCTGGCGAGAGTCGAACCCCGGAGATTTGCGAAGAAACCCTCGCGGCTGCTAACTGACGCGAGAGAGCTCGAGGAGGGCTGGCCCCAACTCTTCGATCAGGCGGGTCGGCCGCGTCACGGGTCGGCCCGTGAGGTGTTCGCCGATCGCTCTGCCCAGGCGCGCCTTCTTGTCGGGCGTCATCGCATCGACGTCGTGGTGACCGAGGATCTTGTCCAGGTCGTCGCGGATCGCGAGCATGTCGCCAGGGCCGTTCTCGGAGGACGGTCCGATCATCGAATCCATCTTCTCTGGCTCGGGCGACAGACGCGTCTCACGCCGCTTCTTCCGCATGTCGAACAAAACGTTCTGGCTCGTGCGCCGCATCCAGCCGCAAAACGTCGTCGAGCAGCACGAACGGATCTCCTTCTGCAACGCCCGCACCACTGCTTCCTGCGACGCGTCCTCCGCCTCCTCAGGACTCGCCGCGAACGCGCGACGGAGATAGGTGAGGACCTTCCCGTGCACGACGCCGTCGGCGAGCAACTCCGACGCGGGCACTGCGCGGGCTCCGATCGTGTCGGCGGCATCGTGACCACAAACTCGCTTCGCGTGTTCGCCGATCGGCGCGAACCGCTGTGGAACGATCCGCTGTGCGATCGCCGGGGCCACGACGGCCGAGGCGATCAGGGAAGAAATCAGTGCTCGCTTCGTGATCTTGCTCATGAGTGCGCCTCCGGGGGATGGATGTGGGGCAACGGGCGTGCCCTTCCAAGAAACCGTGCTTTCGGCCAGGAAACCTCACAACTACGGGGACATGACGCAACCGTCCCCCGGAGTCGCGAACCTCGCTGCTGCCGTCGTGGCGCGACGCCTCGACATCCGGCTGTCAGTTCGGCAGGTCCTCGTCCTTCTCGCGCAGCAAGCGCTCGTTGTGATTCGACGCGGCGAGGTAAACTTCCGGAGTGACCGGGCTAGAAGAAGAGATCATTCCCACCGTGATTCCCGAGCGCGGCGGGCGCTCGCGCGAGATGAAGCGCGACCAGAGCGCATTCGACTACATGGATCGCGCCCTCACGCCGCCAGAAGGGAAGGACGGCGACCGCTTCGAGACCTTCGCGGTTCCAGTGACGGACGCGGTGCGGAAAAAGGCGTAGAGAGTCACCCCTCGAAAGGTTCCACCCCGTACCACCCACAGAGTGGGACGTTTCGCCTACACTCCCGATCATGTTCGCTCGAACCATCGTTGGCACGTCGCTCGCTCTCACCGCCCTCGTTTCACCAGCCGTGGCGCAGACGAAGGTCGGAGGTCTGCCGGTAAAGGAGGTAATCCTCCGACTCGGTGCAAAACTCGAGACGGCGCTCACCGCAATGCGATTGCGTGGGTACGAGCGCCAGTTCTCCGCGACAGACACGAACAAGGACGGCAAACACAGCGTCGCCGAGTACGTCGAAAACGGTCGCTATCTCAACGCACGCGCCCGGCGCGGGATCTTTCGCGCCGCCGATGTGAATCGTGACGGCAGCGTGTCCGAGGCGGAGTACATCCTCAACCGGATCATCACCGACGAGGCGAAATCGATCGTCCAGGCCATGGACAGGAACAGAAATGGCGTCGACCGGACCGAGTTCCTCCAGCACGGCAAGATCCGCGACGAGAAACTCGCGACGGCTGTCTTCGCCGCTCTCGATGGCGACGGCGACGGTCGCCTCGCGGTCCCCGAGTACCTCCGCGTCTGGGGGCGTTGGGCACGAATCGGGCGGGCACCCGCCGAGGATCGCGTGGCCACCGCCCGCGCGCGCATCAAGTCCTCACAAGAGAGTCGACGCCGGATCAAGTCGCTACTCGACACTCTCGATCGGGACGGCGACGGCAAACTCTCCAAAGAGGAGATCGCGAACGCGGCCAAGTCACTGAAGAGCATGGATCAGGACGGAAACGGCGAGATCTCCGCCGAGGAGCTGCGCGGCGAAAAGCCACGGCCGGTACCGAAGCGAAAGTGACCCGGTGACGTTTCACTGAGTATCGAGTACTGAGTCGAACGCCGCGCGACATCCAGTCGATCGCCGCCGAACCCGCCCTGGGCTCTCCCGTTGCACGGTCGTCATGATCTTCGAACTCCTTCCGGAGGGAGCGATGCAGGAGACGGCGAAGGCCATGGCAAAGGGGGGTGATTCATGTCACTTCTCAGGTTCAAGCCAGCGATGCCTCTTTTGTGGGGCATCGCTCACCCCACGGAGTGTCGCGGCGGACCGGGAATCACACGCGATCTACAAGACTTGCATCCGACTGCTCCGTCTTCGAAGACATCGTCGCGACCTCCACCGCGACCGCCGCGCAGAACTGCCAGTGGAAGGCTGCCCCTGCGATCACGAAGAAATGGAACAGCTCGTGCGCGTGGATCACGCCGGGCCAGGGATTCGGCCACTTCGCGAAATCGAGGACCGCACCCAAGGTGTAGCTGACTCCACCCAGCGCGAACGGAACGATGTATCGCACACCGCGACGGCGCCAGATGAGAAGACCCGAGATCAGGCCGACCCATGGAAACGCCAGGTACAAGGTCAAGCCGAGCCACTCGGGCATCTCCTCGAAGAACACGGTCTTCAGCGGGATCGCCGTGGCGGTCACGACCCAGACGAAGGCGATCACTCCCCAGCGCAACCAGCCGCGAAAGAGCATCCCGTGCACCGCGGTGAAGGTGCCGGCGATCAGCACGAAGATGCTGGCATGGTCCAACCGCTGCAACACTTCGCGCCCCGCGGTGTCGCGAGGGAGCAGATGGAATACACCACTCATCGAGAAGAGGAGCACCACCGAACCTGCGTAGATCGCCAACGCCAGCATTCGACCCGGGTGACCCCGTCCGGACTTCAGGAGCGAGACAGCCGCGAACCCGAAGAGGACGGTAGCGACCAGGTGCGAGATGCTGCTCACTGGATCGGCGAATCCGGGGATCGAGTGAGGGCACTCGTCACCGGCCTGAGCTATGGCCACGAGGTGCCGCATCATCCGAGCACCTCGTCCGCGAATCGTTCAAACCCGAGTTCGGTACACACCTCGCGCAGCGCCTCCGCGTCGGCACCGCGCCAACGCAGATCGTCGAGGGATTCTTGGAGCGGCACGTCGGTCCGCAACGTGGTGAGGCGGCGGAAAAGCATCGCGTCGTCGCGTTGCGCGGCGAGGTTCTCGGCCAGGGCTTTTGCGCCGCGCACCTTCACGTCCCACGCCTCGACGTCGTCAGGGATCGCCTCGATGTGACCGTATCGGGCAAGCACGATCGCCGTCGACTTCGCCCCCCACCGCGGGATGCCGGGCACGCCGTCCGCGGTGTCGCCGACGAGGGCGAGGTAGTCCGGGATCGACTCGGGCTTCACGCCAAACTTTCGCTCGACGCCATCGGTGTTCAGGAGCACTCGCTGGCGCCGGTCAAAGCACACGACCCGTTCCCCCTGCACCATCTGGGTCAGGTCTTTGTCCGGCGAGCATATCACGACGCGTTCAACGCGGTCGTCATCCCCGTACTTGACTGCTCCACTCGCCAGCCCGTCGTCCGCTTCGAACTCGATCATCGACCACACGGTCAAACCGAGTGCACGCAGACCGCGCTCGACGAGCTCGAACTGGTTGAAGAGTTCGGGCTCGAGACCCTCGCCGGTCTTGTAGCCGTCAAACATCTCGTTGCGGAACGACTCGACCGTCGTGTCGAACGCGCACCCGACGTGGGTCACGATGTCGTCCTCGAGCATCGACCACATGCTGCGCATCACGCCTCGCGTCGCGCCGACCTCCACGCCATCCGGACTGGTTGCCGGCGGCGCACCGAAGTACGCGCGAAAGAGTTCGTAGGTTCCGTCGACGAGATGGACGTGCACGGTGTCCGAGACTAGCAGATGTCCGACCGTAACGAAGCGCGTTCGTACGGCAGTTCTCGCGGCTCAGAGAGAGTTGTGCTAGCTTTGCGCCATGGTCAGATTGCTCTTTCTCGCGGGGACCACTGGTCCAGAGCGACGGGACTTACTCATCGAATTGACCTGGGCCCACATGATCAAGGAGACCAGGTCGCGATGGGACAAGGATTCCCTCAACAAGAGCAGTAGCGCGGTCCACATTGACGGGTGATGACCAACGGGATCGTGCAATTCGGTTGTCTCGCGGCGCTTCTCGCGGGGGCAGTACTCTCCGCACAGGAGCCGTGGCCGCAGTTGAACCCGTCCACCGGCGCCGCGTTCCGGAAGGGATCGAGCGTGATCTTCCGCGTGGCGGACACATCCGTACGAACGATCCAGTTCCCGCGACTCAACAATGTGATCCGCCGCGTCACGATGTTGGATGGCGACGCGAAACACGCGTTGACGCTGCGGCAGAACCCGACTACTTGGAACATTCCGTTGCCCACAGGACGGAGGCGTCCGGTCGAGATCATCCTCGACGTCGAAGGAGTACCGTTCCTGCCGACGAAACCCAGGGTCGTGTCTCAGGACGCACGAGGCACGATCACGCTTCCCGCCCATCACGCCGTCGTCCACGGCGAGAAGATGTGCTTCGAGCCTCAGCCGCACAAGAACACGCTCGGCTTCTGGGTGAATCCGAAGGACTGGGCAGAGTGGCGCGTGCAGGTCGACCGACCGGGCGCGTTCGACGTCGTCATCTGGCAGGGCTGTGGGAGCGGGCAAGGCGGCAGCACCGTCAAGTTGTCGATCGCCGGGCAAGCGTTGGAGTTCGTCGTCGAAGAGACCGGCCACTTCCAGTGCTTCCGACGGCGGTCGATCGGCACTGTGCAAATAAAGGAACCGGGCTCACATCGACTGCAGGTTCGACCGCGCGCGCGCGCGAAAGGCGCGGTGATGGATCTGCGTCGCGTCGAGCTCGTGCCCGCCACCAAGGTAACGCCTACCAAGAAGCGAACGCGGTCCAACGTGCTGATCTTTTTCGCCGACGACCAGGGCACCCTGGACGCCGGGTGCTACGGCTCGCGCGACTTGTTCACGCCGAACATCGACGGCCTCGCCGCAGCGGGAACGCGGATGACACAGGCGTATTCGCACACGGTGTGTTGCCCGGCGCGCGCGCTTCTCCTGACCGGGCGACACCCGCAGCGCGGTGGTGTGAACCAATGGACCCAGGGCGACATGCACGGCAAGCCCGGTCGCAACATGCACCTCGACGAAGTCACGATCGCCGAAGTGCTCGGAAAGGCGGGCTACCGTACCGGCATCGTGGGCAAGTGGCACCTCGGCGCGGCCGCGACGCACGGGCCGACGAAGCAGGGATTCGACGAGTTCTTCGGACTGCGCGGCGGGTTCATCGACAACTACAACCACCACTTTCTGCACGGTAAGGGTTTCCACGACCTGTATCGAAACACGAAGGAGGTGTTCGAGCGGGGCGAGTACTTCCCCGATCTCGTGGTGCGCGAGGCGAACAACTTTCTCGATCGCAACAAGGACAGACCGTTCTTCCTCTACGTCGCCTTCAACGTCCCGCACTACCCCGAGCAAGCCGACGAAAAGTTTGACCTCTTCTACGCGCGCCACAAGATGCCACGGCAATCGTACGGCAAGATGGTCTCCACGACCGACGATCGAATCGGTCAGATCATGGGGAAGCTCGAGCAGCTCGGCCTGCGCGACGACACGCTCGTCTTGTTCATGAGCGACAACGGGCATTCCGCCGAGCGGTCGAAGATCCGCGTGGACAACCACTCGAGCGGTCTCCCGAAGGGACACGACTACGGCGCGAACGGCGGCGGCGGCAACACCGGCAAGTGGCGTGGCAACAAGGGAACCTTCTTCGAGGGCGGCCTGCGCGTACCGATGATCATGAGCTTCCCAGGCCGTCTACCCCAGGGCGCGGTGCGGGATCAGGCGGTCACCGCCGCCGATGTCTTTCCGACGATCCTCGACGTGTGCGGCATCGAGCCGCCCGAGGTGAAGTTCGACGGCGCGAGCCTGGTGCCGATTCTCCGCGACGCGAAAGCCAAGACCCACCACGCCGTCATGCACTGGCAGTGGTTCGACAGGTGGGCCGTGCGAGAGGGTCGTTGGAAGCTGATCCACGACACGAAGCTGAAGCGCCGCGGCGGTCTGCCGTTTCTCGGAAACCTCGACGACGCGGCTCCCGAGAAGAAGAACTACGCGTCCGAGAAACCGGCGCTCGTGCAGCGCTTGACGGCGCTCCACGATGCCTGGGCAAAGAACGTGCGCGGCGAGTGAGAACGTAGCGAGCCTCGACGCTACTTCAGGATCTTCAGCCGAATGTCTTTGAAGTGAACGACCATCCCGGGGTCGTGCAGTTGGAACAGGATCATGCCCTTCCGAAGTCGCTTGACTCCGGGAAGGTGTTCGGTGAACTCCGACGCCGGCTTCCCGTTGATGAAGAACTTGAAGTTGTTGCCCTTGGCGATGACACGGACCGTGTTCCAGTCGCCCTTCTTGATGTCCTCTCTGGCAACCGCACCCTCGATCTTGGTCAGCGTCGGTTTGTCGTTCACGTCGATCACCAGTCGATCGCCGCGTAGACATTCGAGCTCCCGTCGACCCGGCGTGTGAAAGTCCCACGCGCCGAGAACCCGCCTGCCGATACCGACGTGACCGATGTCGGCGTGGTAGCTATGGAAGAGTCGCTTGTGGGTCTTGTCCAGCCGAGCCCGAATGCTCACGCCACTGTTGCCCTTGCCCGGGAACCGGTAGCTGAACTCGAGTTCCAGATCGGCGATCTCCCGGTTCTCGTAGACGAGATAGCCTCGGGCCTTGTCGCCTGTGCCGACGATCATCCCGTCCTTGACAGTCCACGCCGCTGCCGAGTTCGCGGGCATCGCTTCCCATCCCTCGAGCGTCTTGCCGTCGAAGATCGAGACGAAGCCGTTCTTTCCCGATGGCTTCTCCGATTGCTGCTCTTGCCGCGCGGACTGTCCGCGCCGCGGTTGCCAAACCGGAAAGGACCCTGTCGCAATCGGCGTGGCAGCGCCGCCACTGCTCGAGATTGTGTACACCTGCGAAGGGGACCCACGCGATCGCACGACGAAGGTGAGATGCGCGCCATCCGGTGACCAGGCGGGCGTACCGTCACGGTGCCCCAGCTTGGAGATCTGGCGCGAGTCGCTGCCATCCGCGTTCATCACGTAGAGACCCGCAGGAAGATCGCGCATGAACGCGATCCGTTTCCCGTCGGACGACCAACTCGGTGATCGGCAGCCTCCGCTGGTCACATGCGTGAGGTTCCGTGGACGCTTGCCGTCCGCATCGATGGCCCAGATGTCCCATCCGACCTTACTGTGTTTCCAATACAGAAGAGTCTCGCCGTCCGACGACCAGGTGAGAGGTCGATCATGCACGGCGTCGTCCACCAGGAGGTTTGGCGCGCCACCGCTCGAGTCGACGGTGTAGATGGCGCCGTTGTGGATATAGGCGATGAGCGACGCAGGGGTCGAGCACGCCGACACGGACAAACTCGCCGCGATGAGAGTTGCAAGAACAGGGTGTCGCATCGTGGTTCTTCCGGTGCAACCGGAGACTACAATCGTATGGCAAACGCGAGCGCCACCGCAATACATGCCCCGAACCCGACGAGGGCGCAGGCGGGGTGTGGATCGACCCGAGCAAATGGTCCATGCACGAGCGAGAACAGGAACGTCAGATCGCCGTCATCGGTTACGCGGGTCGTTGCATCGAGGTACAGGACGAGCAACTTCGAGCACCCGGCCCAGAGAGCTAGCCGAAGAACCTCGCGAAGCGCGGGGACGCCGAAGCGGTTCAGATTTCTCTTGCAGGCTCGCTGGGTGGATCCAGACCATCGGCATCCCCCCGGCGCCTGCACGGTCGGGTATAGCAGTCGATTCTTCATGCGACGGGGCCCGGATCCGGGAGTTCGCCACCCCGAGAGAATCACGACCAATCGAGTTCGACCGGTTGCTCTGGAATCTCAAGGCGGCGAAAGTAGCGTGACAGCGCCTCCTACACCCCAAGACCATGAACGAACAGACCGTCGCGTCCATCGCCGAATTCGTCGGCGGCCAGATCGAGGGCGACTCCAGCCTCCCGATCCGAGAGGTCGCAGACGTACGCCATGCGACGGCGACCGACGTGGCATTCATCCGAGACGGAAGCTTCGCCCACCTGGCGAAGGAAACCGGAGCCGGCGCGCTGTTCGTCACGGAGTTGATCGAGACGTCAGTGACGCAGATCGTGGTCGAAGACGCGCACGCCGCGTTCGCCAAGATTGCATTGTTGTTCCACCCCGTCCCTACGGCCACCGAGCACGACATCCACCCTTCCGCGATCGTCCACGAGTCCGCCAAGGTGGACTCCCCCGTAGTTCTTGGACCCAACGTTGTCGTCGGCGCGGGCTCGAAGATCGGCGCGCGCACATCGATCCAGGCGACCAGCGTGATCGGCGAGAACGTCACGATCGGAACCGACTGCACGATCTACCCCCGCGTCGTGATCTACCCGAACGTCCTGATAGGTGACGAGGTCATCCTGCACTCCGGCGTCGTTCTCGGCACCGACGGTTTTGGCTACGTCGTGGAGAAGGACGGAACGCGCAACAAGTTTCCGCAACTCGGCGGCCTGATCATCGGCAACCGCGTGGAGATCGGAGCGAACAGCACGGTCGACCGCGGTGCGTTGACAGCCACGTCGATCGGTGCGGGAACCAAGATCGACAATCTGTGCCACATCGCCCACAACTGCAAGGTCGGCAACGATTGCGGCATCTCCGCCCTCGCGGCACTCGGCGGTGGCGTGCAGCTCGGCGACCGCGTCGTGCTCGGCGGTCATGTCACCTCCGCGGGCAACATCACGCTGGCCGACGACGTCATCGTCGGAGGCAATTCCGGCATCACGAGCGACGTGAAGGAATCGGGTGTCTACCTGGGTCTTCCGCTGCTCCCGATCGCGCGTGGACGTCGCAGCTTGATCCTGTTGAAGCGCTTGCCGGAGCTGGCCGCAGAGATCAAAGCCCTGCGCCACGATGTAGACGAACTCTCCTGAGTCGCGAGCGCCCGGCACAGGTACGATTCGCGCAGCGGCGAAGAAACTGAAGGAGCACGCGCTCGTGCGCGACCAACTCGCGGCGAAAATCGCGTTTCAAGACGCACAGGCGCTGTCCCAGACGAAGTGGAAGGACGCCACCGCCGCGCTGCGGTCCCTCACGGCAAGAAGGAAGGGCACGGAGTTCGATCGACGGGCGCGCGCCCACCTGCAGGCGCTTGGTGAGAATGTGCGATGATCAGCGAGACATGCCCCCGTCCGAGCTTCGAGTTCGCGCTCGCGGACCGGATCTACAGCCGCATCAACGCGTGAGGAATTCCAGACTCGCAGCCGGTCACGGTCGCAGCGGCACGGTTC
>CAYYAQ010000135.1:0-14100 GCA_964469555.1 uncultured candidatus Brocadiaceae bacterium
GAAGGCGGGCAGAGTCTCCGGGATGAAGTACGGAGAGATGGGGCGTTACGCAAACATTATCCGGGCGTTCGACTTCCCTGCCGATCGGGAAGGCATGCCCGATGCGGCTCCGAACTTCTCCGATGTGGCGAGCGATGCGGGGCTCGAACGAACGGTTGGCGGCGTGCCGGGCTGGCCCGGCGAGGACCTGCCGGCGATTCGCCGCAACGGTGCCGCGGCATTTGGTCCGGGTCTCGCAGTTGCCGACGTCGACGGAGACGGTTCGCTCGATGTGTTCATGACCGGCGGGGCCACCGCGGCGGGCGGGTCCGCAGGTGGCGTGCTGTACACGAATGCCGGAGGGCGTTTCTCGATCGTCGAGGATTCCGGTATCGATGGGCGAGGGGCGGTGGGCGCCTACTTCGGCGACTACGACCGCGACGGCGATCCCGACCTTTTTCTGACGTGTGCCGGTCCCAATCGCCTCTACCAGAACCAGGGTGGCAGGCGTTTCGTCGACGTCACCGCGGCGAGCGGCACCGCCGGCGGACCCTCCCTCAGCGTGGGGGCTTGCTGGGCCGATGCCGACCACGACGGCGACCTGGATCTCTACGTAGCGAACTTCTGTAGCTGGCCGCTCGCTGAGGATCAGGGTATGGGCAGCCCGAACCCGTTGTGGCGCAACAACGGAGACGGGACGTTCGTCGATGTCGCGAAGGAGACGGGAATCGACGGCGGCAAGGTGGCGACGATGTCCGTCCTGTACTTCGACGCGGATGCGGACCGCGACCTCGATCTCTACCTGATCAACCATCGCAGTCCGAATCGACTGTTCCTCAACGACCGTGTCGGCAGTTACACACCAGCCGATGCGGGGTATCTCGAATTCGCGGACGACGGCCAGGGTCTCGGTGCGCTGCTCGGCGACGTTGACCAAAACGGCTGGGAGGACGTTCTACTGCTGCGCGGGTCCCTGCCCCCGCGTCTGTTCCTGCAGGTCCGGCGCGGCCGGTTCACCGAGGACGAGGCGTTCGCGAGCACCGTGGGACTCCTCAGCTCTGCACTCGGCGGGCTCCTGTGCGATCTGGATCTCGACGGAGATCTCGATCTGGTGCTCTTCGCGACGGGGCTTACGGGGGGCAAGGTGCAGAACAGCATCCTGATGAACCGGGGTGACGGTCAGTTCGGCAAGCCGGTCGCGCTGGGGAAGGAGACCGCACAGGCCGGCGTTCGTGGTGCGATCGCCGCGGACTTCGATGGCGACGGCTCGTTGGAACTCCTCGTCGCCCGCGCCTCGGCGCCGCTGCAACTGTGGCGGTCGGATCCAGTCCCGGCTCGGCACTGGCTGACGGTGATCCCGAAGGCCAAGGCCAAGCAAGAGACCAACCCCAATCCCGCAACACAGCTGCGATGGGTCCACGCCGGAGGCGTCGGCCTGCAGGTCGAAGTGAAGACTGGCGCGCGGTTGCAGGTAGCGAATCTGTCGACGTCCACGGGTTACCTCTCGAGTCCACCGCCGCACGCGCATTTCGGACTCGGCAAGCACCAGAAGGGTGACTACGTTCGCCTCGTGTGGCCTGATGCCGTGCTGCAGAGCGAACTCGAAGTCGCTGGCGACCGCACGTGGTGGGTCGAGAAGGTGCTGCGCAAGCCGTCGTCGTGTCCGGTATTGTTCAGCTGGGACGGCGATCACTTCGCCTATGTCACGGACTTTCTCGGGGTCGGTGGCCTCGGGTTCTTCGTGTCCCCGGGCTGCTACGCCCCTCCCGACCCGACTGAGGACGTGCGCATACCCCCCGGACTCGTCGCCGAGAAGGACGGTCGCTACCTGTTCAGGGTGGCCGAACCACTCGAGGAGGTCACGTATCTGGACAAGCTCGAACTCCGGGTCTACGACCATCCGGCGACCGTCGAGATCTACCCGGACGAACGGTTCGCGGAGGGCGAGCCCATGGCGACCGGTCGGCCGATCGCCATCCCCATCGCCCAGAAGATCTTCCCGGTGGCGGCGCACACCGACCGCGGGGTATCCGTGCTCGACGAATTGCGCGAGATCGACCGGCGTTACGTCGATCCGCCGAAGGATCCGAGGTTCGTCGGCTACGCGCGGGAGCACTGGCTCGAACTCGACTTCGGCGACCGGCTGAAGACGTTGGATGAGAACAGCGAGCTTCAGATGTGCCTCCACGGCTGGGTCGAGTACACCTACTCCCACGTGAACTACGCCGCCTGGCAGGCCGGACTCGAGATGAAGTCGCCTTCGATCGAGGTTCCCGATGGTCGCGGTGGGTGGCGCCCGGTGCTCCCGAGGATGGGTTTCCCCGCGGGTCTCCCCAGGATGATGACGCTCGACGTCTCGAGTTTGCCGATCCGGAAGACGGGCAAGCTCCGCATCCGCAGTACGATGGAGATCTTCTGGGACCAGATCTTCCTTGCCGACGTCACGGACACGGAAACCGTCCCGGGACCGGGATCGGGGAAGGTCGTGCGGCACGTCCTTCGCCCTCGCGTGGCAGAACTCCGTCACCTTGGATATCCACGGGAGTACTCACCCGATGGTTGCGACCCGACACAGTTCGACTACCGGCGCATCGATCCCGGCGTGGGCTTCAAGAACCTGACCGGAGACTACACACGCCTCGGCGACGTGCGACCGCTGCTTGCCGCTGCTGACGACCGTTTCGTGATCATGGGCAAGGGCGAGGAGATCGCCCTCGAGTTCGACGCGAGTGCCCTCCCGACGTTGAGACCGGGCTACACCCGTACCCTCGTCCTCCACTCGGACGGCTACTGCAAGGACATGGATCTCTACACCGCGTATCCGGACACCGTCGGTCCGCTGCCCTGGCACGGTATGAAGAACTACCCGCCGGCGAGGGAGAATCCGCGCGAAAAGGAGCTACGGGAGTACCGCCGCAAATGGAACACACGGCGCGTGGGCGGGAAGTGGTAGGGCTGAACCGATTCCGCGAGCCGGCTTAGCCGCCGAGCTTCACGGTCTTCGCCGGGACGATCCTCGCGACCGTCTCGTCCTCGACGATGCGGTAGACGCAATCGACCGCGAGCCCCCGAAACGTCTGCGCGCGGCCGGTCGCCGGCCAGAAGATCTCCACGGATTCGATCTGCTCCGCCTTGCCGAGCCCGATCGTCTGGCGCAGCGGGTTGGCGCCGAAGCTTCCGCCGCTGTTGACGTCCCGGAAGACAGAGCGGGTTCGATCTCCCGCCTTGACCTCGACCCGGATGCGCGCGCCGATCGCCGCGCGGTTGGACGTCTGGCCCTGAAGCTCGATGCCGATCCAGTGGTTTCCAAATCCGGGGTTCTCGTAGAGCGCGTCGCCGAACCTGTCGCCGGCGAATGCGCCGCCCATCTGTTCGAAGATGTCCGCGTCGCCGTCGTTGTCGAGGTCCGCGAAGGCCACGCCGTGGCCCTTCTGCAGGTGGCCGAATCCCCCCGCCATCGTCACGTCCACAAATCCCTTCCCACCGCGGTTGAGGAACATCAGGTTCGGCATCAGGCTCGCGTATTCCGGGTCGCCGGTGCCGAGGTAGAAGTCGAGGTAGCCGTCGTTGTCCAGGTCGCCGAAGTTCGAGCCCATCGGCAACATCGGGTAGTGGAGACCCTGTTCCTTCGCGACGTCCGTGAATCCGCCCTTGCCGTCGCCGCGGTACAGGCACGCCGGTTCGTAGTCCGGCGATTGCGCCAGGTAGTGCGCGACCATGTTGTCGACGCGTCCGGTGTAGCTGGCGACGAAGAGATCCAACACGCCGTCGTTGTCGAAATCCCAGAACCACGTCGGGAAACTGACGCTCGGCTTCGTCACGTTCAAGGCGGGAGCGACATCCGTGAACGTGCCATCGCGGTTGTTCCGGTAGAGGCGGTTGGGTGCCCCGTAGTTCGACACGTAGAGGTCGGGAAAACGATCGCGGTCGAAGTCTCCCCACGACACGCCCTTCGCGAAGCGGAAGTTCTGCACACCGGCGTCCGTCGCGACATCCGTGAACGTGCCATCGCCGTTGTTGCGGAAGAGCTGGGATGGGGCGTGCATCTCCCCCGCATGCTCGTTGCCGATGTAGAGGTCCAGGTCGCCGTCGTTGTCGTAGTCGGCGAAGCCCGCAGCCTGCGTCGGGTAACGCGCGTTGTCGAGTCCAGCCAACAACGTGACGTCCGTGAACGTGCCATCGCCGTTGTTGCGGATGAGTGAGTTCGGGTGTTGCCCGGAGACCCCGAGCCAGGCACCGCGGAGTACGAAGATGTCGAGGTTGCCGTCGTTGTCGTAGTCCGTCTGGAGGATGTTCAGGCCACCGCGGAGCCCGTTCAGCCCCGCCGACACCGTGTGGTTGGAGAACGTGCCGTCCGCGTCGTTCCGGAAGAACTGAATCTGTTCGCGTGGGTCCCAACTCGAAGTGACGATGTCGAAGTTGCCGTCGTTGTCGAAGTCGTCGACGATGGCACCGCCACAGAGGTTGAACGTATCCAGGCCGAGCTTCGGCGCGACATTCACGAACCGCGGGAAGTCCATCGTCGATTCGAACGCCGCAGGAGGGATCAGGATCCCCCGGGGCACATCGCCGGGGTAGCCGCCGAGAGTCATGTAGGTGAAGTTGATCAACCACCTCGCCGCCAGCTCGATCTGGATGTCGCCCGAGCAGCATGCACACTTGTTCAACTTGATGAAGGGGGTGGACGGGTCCTTGCGCCGGTTGTCCAGATCGACTTGCATCAACTCGCCGAGGTACTGGAGGGCCTTGTGCGGTGCTTCCAGTTTCGCGTACAGCGCACCGGGCTGCAGTGGCAGGATGGCGTTCTCCGGCCGGGGGGCCGCGCACCAATTCTCGGTTTCGCCGAGCCGCGTGTAGGCGACGGCGAGCTTGAACTTGATGTAGTCCGCCGTCTGTGCATCGAGCTTGGCTGCGGGGATGAGTTCGTACGCCCGGGTGATGCAGGAGATCGCGGGGCGGAGATTGCCCAGCCTGAGTTCATCGAGGCCGGTCTCGAAGTTCCTGCTGCACAACTCGCGGGCACTCGCCTGCGGACTCGTGTTCTGCAGGGCGCGCCGCAGACGACGGGCGTGCTGATCGCCGAGGTAGGGGTGCTCGTCCCCGGTGCGGTCGGCGATCCAGTTCAGTTCCTGGACCATCTGCGCGTGGCTCTGGGCTGGCGTGGTCGGGGCGGGACGGCCGGCCCGCGCGGAACCTGACTCGGCGGTGCCGGTCGCGTTGCCGAAGTACCAGATCACGAGACCGACCGCCGCGAGGACCAGCACGATCAACGCTGCGACGACCACACGGTCTGGTTCCTGGTCAGGGGTCTTGGGCATGCTCTGCTGTACGCTCGCCGCGCCGACGACCTTCTCGCCACGCTGTGCATGTTCGGCCATGGTCTGTGCGGCGAGCGTACTGCTCGATTTGCAGCCGTCCAGGCCTGGCATCCGGCGCGTGCCGCGTCGATGTCCCTGTTCGGCTCCTGCTGACGTGCGCGAGAGTGTTCGCCGGTCACCCGATGTCGATCGAGCCTTGCGGCGCGGCGTCGGACCGTCGTGATCGCGATGGGGATGGGTAGCATCTGCGGCGTGGTCCCCCCGCGTTCCGTTGTTCTCCTCGTTCTCGTCACGGCTTGCTCGACCGGTCTCTCGCGGGCTGTGGTCACGACGCAGCCGCAGCGGAACTTCGGGTCGACTTGCGTGCTGGACGCACGCCACGCAGCAAGTGGGGCGGCACGCGGCGGACGGAGGTATGACCGTGACCACATTTTCCCATCCACAACAATTGACCATACCTCGAGGCGACAGCGACGCGCCCAAAACCAACTGGAAGCAGCTTGGCGCCCTGACGGTGGTGGTCGTGTGCGGGTGGTTCCTGCTACGGGATCGGAACGCGACCACCAAAGCCCAGGACCTGACGCAGCAGATCCGGCACTATCGCAAGCTGCTGGCCGAAACGAAGCGCACGAACCCCGGCAACACGGTTCATCGCGACGAACTCATGACCAAGATTCACGCGATCCTGGACAACGCCGAAGCGCCGGTCGATACAAGAATCTCTACAAGCTCGCAGTTCGGTAGATCGGCGGGACTGCACGGCGACGTGAGGGTGCTAGACTGTACGCTGGCCAACGGGAGAACGGACTTGGCGCGCGACCTGAAAAGTCGTGCAGGAGCACCGACTGTGAACTCCCTCGTTGTTTCGTGCCGGACAACCCGGTTCCTGATCACGCTACCACTGCTCGCCGCAACACTCGCGGCGCAGGATGTCGAGACCAAGGCGGCCATCGAGCTCGCGAAGGCCATGGAATCGGCGAGCAAGGGTCACTACTCGAGAGCCGTCGCAACCTACAAGCGCATCGCCAAGAAGTGGCCGGCAACCGGAGCGGGCGTGGTCGCACTCGAACGCTCCGGAGCGACGGCCTTCCTCGGCTGGTCCGATGTCGTGCGGCACGGTCCTTCGCCGAATCGGCTCGATGTCGTACTGATGGGCGACGGGTATCGGCTGGGCGACCAGAACGAATTCGATGACGTCGCGAAGTCGATCCCCAAGCTGTTCAAGAACCACAAGGTGCTCGGCGAGTACTACTCGTATCACAACTTTCTTCGCGCCAACCTTCGCAGCAAGGACCAGGGCGTGAGCGGGTTCGGCCGCAAGAAACAGACGGCCTTGGGCGGTCGCATCGCGGGCAAGGTGCAAGGCCAGGTCGGTGTGGACCTGGGAAGAGTGCGCCACTATCTGGCGGAAGTCGAAGGCAGCGACGGCCTCGCCATCGCAATCGTGAAGTCAGGATCGATGGGCACCGGCGGCGCGGGGGTGGCCGCGATCGGCGGCCGCAGTGACGACACCGTGATCCACGAGTGGGGCCATGCATTCGCGGGACTGTCCGACGAGTACTCGGCGTTCACCGGTCATCGCGGTCCGGCTCGCAGCACGATCAACATCAGCCGGTTCAAGGATCCGAAGCGCGCCCCGTGGTACCACTTCATCAAGCGAAGGGTCCCCGGCGTGGGAACGTACCGCGGTGGTGATGGGCGGATCAAGGGCGTGTGGCGACCGACGGCGAGCGGCTGCGCGATGATGGGCGGCGTGATCTTCTGTCCGGTCTGTCGCGAGGAGATCCTGCTGCGGATCTACCGCTACGTCGATCCGATCGACGACGCGGAGCCGAAAGTGACGAAGCCACTTCGGGGCAAGGGTCCGTTCAAGTTCAAGGTGACCCTCATGAAGCCGAAGACCCACGGCCTGAGCATCACCTGGTATGTCCTGGAAGGGCAGAACCGCATTCGTCCGACTGGCGTCGGTCCCTTCAAGGACCGCCAGACTCGCGGCAGGCTGCAACCGATCGCGATCAAGCCGAGGAAGAAGCGCGCGAGTACGGCTCGCCCGGTTCAGTCGTTCAAGTTCGAGAAGAAGAAGCTCGCCGCTGGCACTTACCAGGTGGTCTGCCGCGTGGAGGATCGGGCGAAGCCATCGGGGCAGCAGCACCCGTGGGTGCTGAAGGACCCGAAGCAACTCCTGTGGTCCGAGCGATGCTGGACGGTGGAGTTGCGGTAGCGCGTCCAAACCGCGAATCAGAACAGTCAGCGGCGCTGTCGGGGTTCTTGCTGGGGGAGCCGCCGGAATTGCAGATTGGAACGTCTAGCCTCCGACATCGATGCTCTGAGGACTTCTACACTCTCGGCGATGGCCCGATCCTTCTTCTTATTGACATTGGCGCTCAGCCTCCCGCTCACGGCCCAGTGCATTACGTACGGGCCGTTCAAGTCGAAAGGGCGTGTGGTCAAGGGCCTGAAACCCACGGGTACGTTGTCCGAGATTTCCGGTATCGTGGTCAGCCGCCATAACGAAGGAGTGATCTGGGCACACGATGACGCCAACAATGGCCCCTACCTGGTTGCGCTGCGAGGCGATGGCAGTCTCGCTCAGCAGTATCGGGTCGCTGGTGTGGTCAACAGGGACTGGGAGGATCTGTCGATCGGGCCGGGCCCGGTTTCGGGCCGGAGTTATCTCTACATCGCTGATACCGGGTCGCGCATTATCGAAACGCCGTGACTGGCGGCGATGTTGAAGTTCTTGTCGAGGGAACTGCCGTAATTGCAGCGTGGGACGTTTATCCTGTGCACGATGCGGTTTCCCCTCACGCTAACCCTCGTCGCCACGAGTCCGCTCTTCGCTCAGCCCGAACTCCACCCCGGCGAATTCAAGATGAAGCCGCAGATCGACGCCGCGATCGGACGCGGTGTCGAATTCCTGCTGAATGGTCAGCTTCGCGACGGTTCCTTCGGCATTGGCAACTACCCGGTCGGGCGCACCGGTCTCCGGGTCTACGCGTTGCTCAAGTCGGGGGTTCGGACGGACCATCCTGTGATGCGAAGAGCTCTCGCTTACCTCGAAGGGGCTCGGACCAACAAGACCTACTCCCTCGCCTGCGCGATGCTCGCTTTTTCGACGACCGGAGAGCCCAGGCATGAGGCCCACATCGAGCGCATGCTCCCGATCTTGCTCAAGGCGCAGAAGGAGAAGCTAGGCATCTTCGGATACCCACACGGCGGCGACCTCTCCAACACTCAGTACGCTGCACTTGGGCTGTGGGTTGCGCACAAGACGGGGCTCAAGGTGCCGCTCGCGACGTGGAACAACTTGATCACGGGCACCCTCAAGCACCAGGAGGAAGCCCACTACATGGACGTCAAGATCACCACGAAGACCGGCGTGGGCAAGGTCGAGGTCGCGGGGTTCTCCTACAGGCAACAAGACAAGTACGCGAAGAACAAGCAGGCCGTCACCCACACGATGACGACGGCCGGCGTGTCGATCCTCAAGATCTGTGAGATCTGTCTCGGCAAGAACATGCGCAAGCTGGATCGCGGACGGGTGAAGCGCGGGATCGAGCTCGGTCTGAACTTCTTCGACGCCCGGTTCACAGTGACGAAGCCGACTCCCGGACGGTGGTTGATGTACTACCTCTACGGCCTCGAGCGCGTCGGCGCACTGAATCGGGTGGAGAAGTTCGGCGAGCACTGGTGGTACGTCCCCGGTGCCCAGTATCTGCTGAAGTCGCAGAAGAAGACCGGTGGCTGGGGGCGGGACATGCCGGACACCTGCTTCGCCTTGCTCTTTCTGCGTCGCGCGACCAAGGGCGGTCCGATCTCTGGGGCCGGTGGCAGCAGCGCCACGCGCCACGCCTTCGCCGCCGGCGGATCGGCCGACGACATTCAGTTCCGCGGTGCAGGTCAGCAACCGGTCGGCCTCTACATCAATAGCTTCGGCAAGAACCTGCTGGCGGAACATGAGAAATACGGCCTGCGGATCGTGCGGGTGGAGTACTTCAAGGGCGAGCAGCGTCTCGGTTTGCTCGCGGGCAACCCGGCCAAGGTCTGGAAGACCGATGCCTTCCTCTATCGCTGCACGCAGCTGAAGTACGGCACACACATCGTACATGCGCGCGTCGTCGCCATCGATCCCACGGTCGCCGGATCGGGACCCTCGAAGACCGTGACGATCAAGTCCAAGCCGATGACCGTGTTGATTCGCGACGTCATCGAACCGTGGATGACCGCGGTCGCGGACATGCAGCGCGACAACTTGATCCGCAAGCTCGGCAAGAATCTCAAGCTGACCGCGAGTAGCAACCAGAAGACTTCGCGCCTGCTCTGCGATGGTCAGGACTCCACGAGTTGGTACACCGAGGTCGCCGACGCCAAGCCGACTCTGATCTTCGAGTTTGGCGGGCTGATTACGGCGCGTCGGATCACCCTGACTCAATGTCTTCGGACGCCCGCGGATCTCAAGAAGTACGACCGGATCACCGCGATGGAGTACGTCTGGGGCAAGAGCAAGAAATTCAGGCGCTTTGAAATGAACTCCGATCCGCTCGGCGTGACCGTCTTCGAATTCTCGAAGCAGCGCCGGGGTCGTAAGTTGACGCTGCGTGTGGCTCAGCGGGGTGGCAAGGCTGATCTACCGGTTGGCCTCGCGGAGATCTCGCTTGGGCAAAAGCGGCTCCCGAAGCCGACGCGGCGCTAGCGCCTAGGGCCGTCGGGGACCGGCGGGCGGAACGTTGCGCTCGCCCTCGACGTGGTGCACAACATGCAGAAGCGGTACCGGCTCGATCGAGACCGCATCAACTCGTTCCCGAGTTCCTGATGGGATCGCGGCAAGTCGTACTGGCTGCGAAACGAACAAGCCGTCTCGTCTATCGCCTGGCCAGTTCCATTGGGACCTAGTCGACCTTCACCTTGCCGTAGACGGCTTCCCATTCCTTGACGGTCTTCTCGAGGATTGCCTGGGCTTTGATGAGGGATTCGCCCTGTTTGCCCTTCTTGTTGCGGCTCGCGAGGTTGGGATAGATCCGCTTCATCGTTGCGATAAATGGTCTGCCGTCCTTCTTGAGCCTTACCGCCGCCTTGGCTAAGCCAATGTTGCCCCAGCGGGCACCGATGATTGTCCAGGTGGCTGGAAGCGGCGGCATGTTCGGGTAGATCCGTTCGATCGCCGGGAGAAGTGGGATCGCGTGCTCCGGGTTCTTCTTCATGTTTATGTAGCGGAGCGTCTCGAAGATGTTGTTCAAGTCGATCGGCTGATGGAAGCCCTCTCGGAGTTCGATCTTGTTGACGCTCTTCGCCATTGCGGCTACCAGCTCATCCTTGATCTCGGGGTTCGCGGCGATCGCGGCTTTGAAGACACTTGTTGCACCCCAGCGCCGGGCCGGCAAGTTGACGTCCTCGTCGTAGCTAGCCATCATCGCCGGCATAAGCGCACGCATCGCCTTGGCATCCTTGATCAGTGGCTCAATCGACTTGAAAGCCGCGACTCGCAACCACCATTCGTTCTCAAAGAAATACGGCTTGATGATCTCGAAGTTAGCCTCGATGGAGGCGTTGTCGGCACAGCTCATTGCCATCAAGGCGTGACGGTGTTCCCACATCGGCACCGACTTGTCGCGGAGCGTCTTGACGATGGTTGGCAGGAAATTCGCCTTGATCATGTCTGAGCTAATCTTCGACCGGGTTTTGCCCGGACCCCATCCTGTAGCGCAGCTGATCGCGTTGAGACCGGCCACGCGAAGTCGACCATCCTTGCTTTTCAGTGCCTGAGCGATGTACGGAATCGCCTCTTTGCCAAGGTAGCCCAGGCCGTTGGCTGCCCAGACGCGCGCCTGCGGCGAGTAATGGTGCATGACCTTGTAGTACCAGGAAGCTGGCATCATCTTCTTACGGGGATGGTTCTTTGAGGCATTGGTCTGGCGAGCGGCCGGTGTGCCGTCGGTGCCGTAGATCGTCTTGAAGACCTTGGCGATTTCGTGCGGATGAACGTCGACAACCACGCCCTCGACCCAGTCGGTCCGTTGGCAATCGTCAACCTCCACAGCTCGCTCGCCCTTGGTGGGTCTGTGCTTGACCGAGTGTTTTGTGCGCGGCTTACCGTTGATTCGAAGGTGATGCAGGTGCGAGGTGAAGGCCATCGCAATCAGGCCGGTTTGGTGATGCGGCGCCTTTCCGATCGGACCGTGGCCACCAGGGTGCGGTACGCGGAACCCACCGCCCGGCATGCGACTGAGTTCGAAGTGCCAGATCATTTGGTCCTTGTGTCGCCGCCACGAACCGGAGGGATGATCCATCACCAGTGCGTCGACGATGTTTCGCCAGGTATGGTTGCCAAAACACGAACCATGTCCGCCTTCGTTGTCGAAGTATGAGTCGGTTTCGCTGAGAGCGAGCAGTTTCGCGCCGCCCTGAAACTTGGCCTGTGGTAGCAAGGTCAGCGCCGAGGCTAGTCCGCCGTTCTTCCCGTTCGAAGCCCACCATAGCTCGGGGTGGTGGTCGCCGTACGGCACGCCACCTCGACCAGCGAACCGACTGAATTGCTTGATCGCGTTGTCATAGATCTCTGTGTTGACCTCCACGCCGCATTCGCGGGCGAGGACCAGCGTGGTCAGCGCCTGGTTGCCGGCCGCATTGAGCGTGCCGCCGGTGACGTAGCCCGGACCGCAATGCGTGGTGCCATGCCCCCAACCGTTGAACCATTGGCCGGCCGCAAGCTGATCGCACCTTGCTTTGATCGCTGGAAGCACGCGTTTGTCGCCCGTGGCCAAGTAGTATTCGCCGAGGAAGATGCCATTGTAACCGATGAACCACGTGCTCGTGGAGTGGCGTTTGTTCACCAACTTAAGAGCATGTTTCTCGACGATGCGCAGATGCTTCGCTTCGCCGGTTGACATCAGGAACAGCGCTTCGAGCGCGCCGGTGATCCCGCCTTCCGGGCCACCATGTTCGAGGATGAAGGCCACCGTCTGATCGACGATGGTCTTCGACTTCTTACAGTTGATCGGGAAGGTCTTGGAATAGCTGCCGATCGGATTCAAGTGGATCGTGACTCTCTTGGTCGCGCCGTTCCGATGGACCGCGAACGCCATCTTGCCCTTCCGGCCCTCCGAGATGTTAATCTGCTCGCCGAGGATACGACGAGGATCGACCACCTTCAGCGACACTCCGTTGACCGACTCCAGGATGTCGCCCTTTTGTATGTTGCCGGCGGCGGGGGTGTTCGACAGGACCTTGGTCACCGTCACCACGTGAGGTGTCCCGGCTTTGGCTTGCTTGGGCTTGTCCAGGCTGCTCGTCACCGTCACGATCATCCCGGTGACGCCGACGCTGATGGGCGGGGTTTCTTGCCAACTGGCGAGCTGGTCCGTCGACGCAGTTGGTACTATCGCCGTCAGTAACAGCATTACGGTCACAGTTCGTTTCATCTGAGTCTCTTGCAGAGCCATGGGGTCAAGAATGGACCCTGGCCGTGAATGTCCGCCGATCGCGGCAAACACGAAGAGCCTAGGCTCGACGGTGATGGAGCACAAGACACGGTTGTCGGAGGTAAGCACGCAAGATGCCAGAGACGCGCGTTGTAGCCCCAGCTACAATCAGTTCGTGCCTAGTGTCTGTAGGCCTCGTGTGTGACGATGGTCGCCACCTAGGCGACGAGTGTGCCTTGGTTCGCTAGCGTTGCGGCGCCAGCACTCGGGTAGCTCGCCGGAACAAGGCGAACCACGTTGGTTCGAGTATTGTCGAAGGGCCGTGACAGGCGACGATGTCGGGTTTCTTCCTGGGGGAGACTCCGGAATTGCAGCTTGGAACGTCTATGCTCTGCCGCTCACGACGCCAGAACGACACAGCACGCACCATGATAATCACGAACTCTCGCAACTCGCTGCGGACACTCGCCGCTCTAACGTGTGTGCTGCTCTCTCCGGTGGCTGCCGCCCAGGATCAAGGGGCCCCGCTTCCCGATCCCGACGGCAAGTCGGCGAACATGAGCAAGCGCGTGCAGGTGTACATCCTGATGGGTCAGTCCAACATGCTCGGTTTTGGCAAGATCAATGGCGGGAACGGCTCGCTGACGCATGCCATCAACGAGAAGGGAAAATACCCCTATCTGATGGACGACAGCGGCGCCTGGACCGTGCGCAAGGACGTCCGCAACGTCTTCGTCATGGGGAGCGGCATCGGGAGGATGAAGGTCTACAAGAACGAGTGGATGACCATCACAGGCAAGAACATCGGCCCGGAAATCGGGATCGGACACTACGTAGGCAATGCTACCGACGCGCCAGTGCTCATCCTCAAATCCTGCATCGGCAACCGAAGTCTCGGCTATGACCTGGTGCCTCCAGGCGCTGAAGGGAGAGAGCCTCCCAAGTCGAGCGGGTGGTACGCGGGTATCCAGTACGATGGCGATGTCGCCAACGCGAAGACGGTCCTGGCCAACCTTCGCGATTACTACCCCGGCGCGAAGGGCTACACCGTCGCGGGGTTCTTCTGGTGGCAGGGCGACAAGGATCGCTACAACGCCGACCTCGCCAACCGCTACGAGGAGAACCTCGTGTTGATGATCAAGGCGCTCCGTGCCGAATTCAACGCGCCCGACGCGAACTTCGTTTGCGCGACCCTGGGGCAGACATCGAAAGGCGCGGGTGGCAACGAGGGGAAGATCCTCGAGGCCCAACTCGCAGTAGACGGCAAGAGTCGAAAATACCCCAAGTTCAAGGGAAACGTCGCCAGCGTCTACAGCAAGCCGTACTGCCAAGGGGGCGGGTCCAGCGGACACTACGGCGGCAACGCCGAGACGTACATGGGTGTC
>CAYYAQ010000136.1:0-11425 GCA_964469555.1 uncultured candidatus Brocadiaceae bacterium
ACGTTGTTCGTCTTGTGAGCCCCTCCGTGCACCAGATCCTCACGCTTCAGCATCACCTGAAGGTTGGCTGCCGCCGAGAATCGCGGGACTTCCGTGAGCGGTGTCGGTCGCCCGGCCCAGTTTCGGAGTTCGTCCGCAAACGCCGCCGAAAAGCGGTGACTGGGCAGGATCGTATCGACCGCGCTCGAGAGTTCGCAAAGGGCGGGATGCAGCAGCTCGGCCGCGAAGCGTCCACCGAACTCGCCAAAGCTCCCGACGACCGGCTGGGGCTGACTCGTCACGACCCGACCTCCTTGCGATTGATCTGCGCGCTCGAAGCAAACTCGTTTACGTGTTCGAAGAGGCGCCGCAGTTTCGACGCATCCTTCACGCCGTGCGACTCCTCCACTCCCGAACTCACGTCGATGCCAAATGGGCGATGACGCAGCAATTCGCTGACATTGTCCGGCGTGATCCCGCCGGCGATGAAAGTGGAATCCAGCGGTTCGTCACTCAGCAGGTCCCAGGAGAACCTCTGTCCGGAACCACCGACGCCACCATCCAGGATCGCGGGGCATTGCGGCGTTGGCGAGGGGTCGAGATCGGGCAGTTGCACGGCATCCGGCGACACCCGAAAGACCGAGTGCACGCGGATGCCGTTGAAATTCAGCGTTCGACACGCCATCGGATTCACGCCGTGAATCTGCACCCGCCGGATGGACGTCGCCTCGCAAACCCGCAAGATCTCGCCCGCGTTCGCCTTTCGGAAGACCAGCACCACGTTCGCGCAATCTCGCGCCGCCTCGGCGATGCGCGCGACCTCTTCGACCGTGGCACACCGCGGCGAATCCGCCGCGAGCACGCATCCGAGGTATTCCGCGCCCAATTCAAGGCTCAGTTCGGCGTCGGCCAGCCGGCGCAAGCCGCAGATCTTCACGATGGGGAGCTTCACGACAGCACCTCCTGCAAGAAATCCTGGGGCCTCGCCGCGCGCATCAGCGCCGTTCCGATCAGCACAGCGTCTACAAGCCCTCGCAGATGTCGCACATCTTCAGGCTCTTGTACCCCGCTCTCCGAAACGACCACGCGCTCCCTCGGGATGCTCTTCATGAGTTCTCGGCCCCGTTCCATATCGACGGCGAGGGTGGACAGGTTGCGGTGATTCACGCCGATGACCGCGTCCTCGAACTCGAGGGCTATTTCGATCTCGTCCTTCTCATGACACTCGATCATCGGAGTCAATTGACATTGACGACACGACTCCACCAACTCGCCGAGCAGCGGGCCTGGCAGGCAGCGGACGATAAGCAACACCGCGGACGCTCCCAACGACGCCGCGAGTTCAACCTGGCGTGGTGACACGACGAAGTCCTTCATCAGCGCGGGAGCGTCCCCCGCAGCGACAGCGAAGCGAAGATCCTCGTAGCTCCCGCGGAATCGTGTCGGCTCGGTGAGCACGCTGATCGCGCTCGCCCCGCCCTCGATGTAGTTCTTGACCTGCCGCGTGATATCCGCGTCGGTTCGTATCTGGCCGAGGCTGGGGCTGCACCTCTTGAACTCAGCGATAACGGAAATGCGGTCCTTACCCGCGATCGCATCTCTGAAGTCGACGTGGGGATTTGGATTCGAGAGCGGTAGGTTGCCGAGGCCTTGAGCACGCCGATGCGCACGGGCGACGAGTTCATCGAGGACACCCATCAGACCGCTACCTTCGCCATACGCGTACTCGATTTGACGTAGCGGGCCAACACGCGTTCGACCTTGCCCGCTCGCATCAATTCGCGGGCCTTCACGAACCCCGCTTCGATGCTCTCCGCCATACCCGCGACGAAGAGCGCCGCGCCAGCATTCAACGCGACAACATCGGCACACGGACCCACCTTGCCGGCGATCGCCTCGCGCAGCAACACCGCGTTCCGCTCGTTGTCCCCACCGGCGAGCCGATCCAGGGGTGTACGCTCGAGCCCGAGGTCCTCGGGCTTCAGTTCGAATGACCGGATCTCGCCCTCGAAGAGGCGGTGACCACGAGTTACTCCGTGCAAACCGATCTCGTCCATTCCCTCACAGTGCACCACGAGGGCGCCCTCACTGCCGAGCTCGCGGAGCGCCTCGGCCATAGGCAGCGTGTAGCCCTGAGCAAAGACGCCGAGTACCTGGTACTCCGCCAGAGCGGGATTCGAGAGAGGCCCGAGAAGATTGAAGAGCGTGCGCACGCCAAGTGCCTTGCGCACGGGCCCGACATGCCGCATCGCAGGGTGGAAACTCGGCGCGAACATGAACACGAACCCGATCGCGTCCAACAACTCCTGGGCGGCCCCGGAGACAAGTTCAAGCTTGCAGCCGAGTGACTCGAGCACGTCTGCGCTACCAACCTTGGACGACACGCCGCGGTTGCCGTGCTTGGCCACGGCGGCACCCGCTGCGGCGACGACGAACGCAGATGCCGTCGAGATGTTGAACGTGCCGGCGCCGTCCCCGCCCGTTCCGCAGGTGTCGATCAGCGGACGAACCTCGGGATGCACAGCGACCCGGTGCAAACGTAGCACCCTCGCGGCCGCAGCGAGCGTCGGGCCATCGACAGGCTGCGTGGCGAGAGCGACAAGAAGGCCAGCGATTTCCACGTCTGAGGCTTCTCCGCGGAGAATCGGATGCAGAGCGGCCTCGAGTTCTTCGGCGGTGGGCTTATTTCCGGCGAGGACTCGTTGGATAGCGTGCTGGATGGGAGAGGGACTCATGATACTGGTCTTTTGTGTGTGGTGAATTCCTGGAGAATGTTGGCGATGAGTCGCGCGCCGAACGGCGTCAACACGGACTCAGGGTGGAACTGGAGGCCGACGCGCGGCAGGGTCGCGTGGCGCATGGCCATGACGACGCCTTGGTGTTCGTCCGTGCGAGCGAGGACTTCGAATCCCGGCGGCACGTCTTCGACGACGAGACTGTGGTAGCGCGCAGCGTTGAACCGGCGAGGAATTCCGTCGAACAGCCGATCACCGTCGTGCACTACGTGGCTGGCCTGCCCGTGCACGGGTTTCTGTGACACGACGACCGATCCACCCTCCGCGACTGCCATGGCCTGGTGGCCGAGGCACACGCCGACGATCGGCAGCCCGGTTCCCGATCGCAGGAACGGCACCATCACACCCGCGCGTTCCGGACGCCCGGGTCCCGGCGACAGCAGCACGAGATCCGGATCGAATTCCTCGATGCGTGCCTCTAGATCGCGAAGCGTGATGCTCGTGCGCAACGCGCACACTGTCGCTCCGAGCTTGGCGAAGTGGTCCACGAGCGTGAACACGAAGCTGTCACGGTGATCCAACACCAGGACTTTCGCGTCACTCGATATCGGATTCACAATGCCATCTCCTTGCGACTCCGTTCCGTGGCGCGGAGCACGGCTTCGACACATGCCCGGGACTTGTGTTCGGTTTCCTGGAGCTCGCGCTCTGGATCACTGGAGAGGACGACACCAGCGCCGGCCCGCGTCCGATAGACACCGTCCTTCTTGCGAAGCGAGCGAATCACGATGCAGCTGTCAAAGCTACCGTCCTGGAGCAGATAGCCGGCAGCCCCGCCGTAGAACCCGCGCGCGGTGGGCTCGATCTCTCGAATCAGCTCCGTCGCCCGCAACTTCGGAGCTCCCGTGAGCGTCCCCATGTTCGCGGCCGCACGGTACGCGTGCAGCGCGTCGAAACCCTGGCGAAGACGGCCACGGACCCGACTCACGAGATGCTGCACGTGGCTGTATTTCTCCACCTCGAACTGCTGGACGACATGGCAGGTCCCGAATTCCGAGACCCGAGCGACGTCGTTTCGCGCGAGGTCCAGGAGCATCGCGTGTTCTGCCTGTTCCTTGGGGTCGAGCAGCAACTGCAAGGCCAGGCGCCGATCCGATTCATCGTCGGCCCCGCGCGGAACGGTTCCCGCGATCGGACGGATCTCGACGGCGCCCTCTTCGCAGCGCAGAAACGTCTCGGGAGACGCGCCGAGCAGACAGCCGTCGGTGAGATCCAGGTGAAACATGTAGGGGGACGGATTGTTGTCACGCAGCTCCGCGTAGACATCGAGGCTGTCCGCATCGCTGGAGACTTCGAAGCCACGCGACAACACGGCCTGAAAAATCTCCCCCTCTTCGATCTCCCTCTTCAACCGCGAGACTCCTTGGCGAAAAGCGTCGTCGGAGACGTCGGTCCTGCAATCCCCTGATCGAGGCAATCTCTTCGCGCGGTCAGACTTGTCGACCGGAATCTCGAACGGGGAGAGGAGGGTGAGGTAGCGTGAATGGCGCTCGCGCGCCTCCGCGTAGTCCTCACACGCGAGGTGACGCGTGATCACGTGCACTTCCCCGCGATCGTGGTCAAACAAGACCTGGTCGGTCGCGAGAACGAACGACGCGTCCGGCTCGTCTAGCGGGTCAGGATTCCGCGGAGGCAGGTCTTCAAAGCAATCGACGATCTCGTAGCCAAACGCGCCAAACAGTCCGGGGGCCATCGGCGCGCTGTCATCCTCATCCGCGACCAGGCCAGCGACCGTTCGGAGCGCATCGAGAACGCATGGGCTCTGCAACCGCATGGTGTCGTCTGGATAGGACGACTTGCAGACAGACGGGAATCTCGCGAGCAACTTGTCGCCATCGCGCCGCGACGGCAACCGTAGGCGCAGCTCCGCGATCAGCGCATCACCGCTCGAGCCGAGAGGGATGATGCACGCCTGATCGCCGACCAATTCGATCCGCAGCGGGCAGTGTGCAGCGATGATGCTCCGCCTCGCCGTCGGGTTGTCCGTATCGGAACTCTCGAGAAGACAGGAACCCGATGTCGTGGACGGATCAATCCGCAGACGACGGTACAGGACGGACGGACTCGCACACTCTTCCGTGGGTACAGTCGTCAGGATCGGGCGTGCCAGGACGCCAGGCTGTCCGAAAGGGAGGGAATTCGTCATGGGTGTCATTGGCACCCGCGGTCGATTGCTTCCCGCTTAAACATCGAGAGACAACCTTGCGGGTTACCTCGCGGTGTCGCGCACGCTCTCGCGCTACGAACCAGGCAGCCCACGGGCGGACCACCACCAATACGTGGTCTGAATCGTCGCCATCTTGTGGGTTGTCGGGTTCACGCCCCCACAAGTAGAAGAGATTAATTAATCTGTCAACCGCCCAAATTTGCGACACCACCTTTCCGGCCATGCCAAGGGCCTAAACCTCGGCCTGTGTCCAAGAACAAACCTGGATTCGATCTCGAACAACTTGGACCCCTTCGATTGCCGAAATAGACCTAGCCAGTATGTGGAGAGCAGTAGTTATGACGAACACCAATGGGATCCCCCACTGTGACGAAGGGAGCCACCGTAGTTCCGGATTCAGCCTCGTGGAGTTGATGGTCGCGCTCGTGATCTTCACCGTGATCTCGATCACGCTTCTCCATCATCTGACCATCAGCTACTCCTCGACTCGCGACCAGCGCCACCGGGTCTTCGCATACACCAAGGCTCAGGCGATCCTCGCTGAGCTGCACGCACTGATCGACTCCTCGAACTCGACCGCAACGATCGACCTCGATCAGTACGACGACGGGGCGGCACAGAATCCCGTGCTCAGCATCGCAACCGAGAACGGCAACCCCATCGCCGCAGATCATCCCGTATCCGACAACACCCTGACCGCGACCGGCTGGGAGTGGTACCGCCGTATCACCGTGCGGCCTTTCTCAAGCACCAACAACCGCGGCGTCCGCTACGTGACGGTCAAGATCTTCCAGAGTCTCGCGCCTGGCAAGGAGAAGGACGTCGCGACGCTCTCGTCAGTCATCAACTCGATGAGCTCAGGCTACCCGACCACACAGGTCTACGACGTCTACATGCTCGCCATCGAGAACATCCCGGGCTGGTGGGTGTTCATGGAGAACATCGTCCCGTCGGTCGAAGCAGCGGTGACCGATCTCGAGAGTCGCAATCCGGGTCTCATCATGCGGACACACTGGATCACGAAGGCGAGCTACGGTCGCAACCAGGGCTACAGGCCGTACATCAACGCCGAAAACGACACCCTGACGACCGTTCCTTACGCGTACTACTACCCCGGCAAGATGCCGGCTGGCATGGCGTCCAACTACTACTACGTGCCCTCGATGATGCGGGCGCGCATGAACCAGGACGGGACCGAGATCCACGGATACGACGCGAACCTCAATCCTCACCCCTACGCGCTCGCCGACTTCTACAACCACGCGATGCGGCTGCCGAAAGAGCTGGATCTGCACGAACAACGCGTCGCGCTGGTCCAGCAGCGCAGAACGGAGATCGAGGCCGCGAAGGCCGCGAAGCTCACGCCGCCCCCAGAACTCGACGACATGTCGGAGGAACCCACGCTTCGTATCCTGCTGGAGGACATGAACACGGACCCCGACAAGTATCGCCACTCGTTGATGATCAATCTCCACGGTGAGTTGGTGCCCATGCCCGCGATCCGGAACTACTCCGATCCAGCCAAGACCCCTCTCCACCCCGGCCTGCGCGTCGTCACGCATCCGGAGGAGTTGCGCACCTTCCGCGACCCGAGCGGAGCGAGCAGCGAAGACGTCTACCTTCGGGTCTACGCGTGGTCCGCCGACCGGAACAAGCACTACCCGCCATCTGGAGCCAGCCAGGTCACGGACCCTATGGCGGAGTGGATCATGGTCGACATCATGGACGTCGATCTGCGCGGGCCGGAAACGACCAAGCACAGTATCGCCTACTGGCCATTCCACACCAACGGTTCTGTTCGCGCGATGCAGGGGGGAGTCACCTTCAACGGAGGCAAGGACTACCCGCCAGTCGGGATGACACACGAGAACTTCCCCGAGGCGGAACCGTACTCCTCCAGCACGCCGGACACGAACGAGATGCGCTACATCCTCGCGCTGGCGTCTCTTCCCTCGGGTCGCAAGTTCACTCGCATACTGCTGTGGAACACGCCGATCCGGTGCGACCCGGTCACGAGTTCCCTCGGCCCACAGGGTCTACCTGACAATGTGCGCTCGCGGCTCTTCGGCCTCGAGTACAATCCGGCGCCAACCGGCGACAAGACTTTCGAACGGGATCTCGCGGCCACCGGCGACGGCCCGAAGAACACGGCGCGCTGGCGGATCAAGATCCCATCCGCGGTGCTGTCGGAAGCCTCGCGCTGGTACAAGGAAGACGGCACGCCACTCGGCGCCTCGCCGACGAGCGACGTCCGGTTGACCATCCGAACCCACATCTGGGACAACTCGGTGCCATGGCCACAGCAACCCGGAAGCCTCTTTCCCGTGTGGCAGTCGCCAGACAACATGTCCGAGACATACGCGTGGTGGGGAGCGACGAAGGACGCGGTACCGATGACGGAACGGTCGCAGTTCCTCGGAGATCCTCGATTCAATCCCTACAAGGACCTGCTCGACGGGGATGCGGACTTCCCGAACGGCTACAACTGGTTCTTCGCCAAACTCAACTCGGCGACCAAGGCCGACTTCCCAGGCATCGTGCGGACGTACAACCGGTGGAACGGCGCACTGCGCCAGGACGTACCTCGATTCTTCGAACTCTTCCGCGGCGGACTCGTGAACTCGGAGACCGTCTACACAACGTTGACGGGCTACTCGTATTACTACATGGGTCACGGCAACGAGATCGGGTACGACAGCGCCAACGGCTATCCCTGGTCGATCCCGACCAACATGCGCCCGTTCGGAATTCCGGGAGGCGGCTTCGGGGTTGTCGACAACATCACCGGATATCGGCGGTACATCCGCGAGCACAGTGGAAGCACTGACCACTGGTGGGGTATGCCGTGGCTCGGCGAACTCTACCCCGACTCGGCGGAACCGATGCACTGGCGTGTCCACGGCAACCTCATCGCGGGAAACACCGGACCGGACCTCTACTACCGCGCGAAGGACTCGGACTGCCTCGGTTCAGCCCGGTTCGAGCCATCGGGAACAACAGCGTCTTCCGCGAAGCAACGGACCCAGACGAAGGGCTGTGTGTCCTTCATGAACAACGGCACGGCGTCGTCACACTTCAACCACCACTTCAACGACGCCACGGCGACACTCGTCGGGTCCGGTCTCGAACTGCAGGCGAACTACAACTTCCTGCTTCCGTTGGACACCCCGTGCAATCGACCGTTCGACGTGAGCTCTAACGGGAACGTTCCGCCGGAGTGGTACCGCGCGCCGTACTCGTCCAACCGGTTCGTCGCTTCCGTAATGAAGGAATACTACGACCGGGGTTCGCTGACTGGATCCGGGGTCGTCCAGCTCGAAAATCCGAGTCAGACAAACGCCGCCTTCATCGTCGTCAGCGGTCTATCGGAGACCACGACGCTCGGTTCGTCGTTCATCGCGAAGTACTCGCTGCTCGCAATGCTGCAGTCGTACTTCGAAGCGGGCTCACAGTCGATGACGCATCGTATCGTTCAGACGCCGCGCATCGAGATCACGTCGCCCAACGAACTCACGGAGATTATCAACCCAGAGACGATCACGTTGGCCTGGAACGTCAGCTGGGTGCGCTGGGACGGGAAGAAGTATACGGCGGGAACACCTGGAACGTTCGCCGAGGACGAATCCGAGATCGAGTACTCGCTCATGTATTCACGCGACAACGGAACGAACTGGATCCAGCTGGCTCCAGAACTTGGCGGGGTAATCGACGCTGGCATCGCCGCGACACCCGGCAAGCCCCCCGCCAATCCGTCGCACCTGGTCTCGGACCTCGGCACGGGACCGGAGATCCGGGAGTGGGAGACGTCGGCATCGCAGTTCCCGCACGCGGGGTACATGCTCCGCATCGAAGCCTTCCGCAAGAACCAGATCCTCCACTACTCACAGCACGTCACGCGATTCTTCATCGACAGGTAGCCACTCGTCATGACCCAACGAAACACTGATCATCGGGCAGCCGGTTTCACCATCGTCGAGATGATGGTCGCGGCCACCGTCCTGTTGACGCTGACCATGCTCGTAACGCAACTCATCATCTCTGGTCAGTCGGCGCACAAATACGCGAATCGTCTCGGTCGGATCACGGACTCAACGCAACGCGTGATGGATGACGTAAGACGCGATCTGCGCTCCGCCGTCCGAATCTTCGGCAACGACGCTCTCGGTCTTTCGTACAGCTCCCGCATCGGATCCTGGTTGGGCTTCGAGCCAATTCGATCCACGAGGCTGCCCACGATCGCGGCGACGAGCGGGTTCAGCAAGGACCAGCCCAGTGCAGAGAAGACCGGAAACGAACTCCTATTCGCGCGCCACGCCTGGTCGGACTCGTTCCTTTGTGCGACCGGCAAGACCTACCGCGTGGACATCTACCGCTTGGTGCGGCTGTTCCTCAAGGTCGAGGGCTCCGGTCCGACGACGACCGGAGGTGGACTGAATATCTGCAAGTGGACCAGCGAGCCGCTCGCAAGCTCGGCACAGATCGAGCTCATCGAGTCCACCGCGGATCGGGAAGACGTCCTGATCCACCTCTTGTCGGGCACGCCTGACCAGTCGGGGATGGAGCACGACCGTGTCTCCGTGGTCTGGAAGTTCGGCGACGACCCTACGACCACGGGGACGATGCGACACATCCAGATCGACGGCTCGATGTCTGACACGCCGCAGTCACCGCGGAACAGCACTTGGGAATTCGAAGTCTCAGAGCACCTGTCGGATCCCGGGATGCTGTTTCCGAATCGCCACTCCATCACCGCGAACACTGCGCGGTTCAATCACGGCGTGTCCAAGTTCTCGCTCCGGGACGACACCGCCGGATCGGGCGCAGGGTTCCCCCACGGTCTGGAGTTCCAGGTCGTGGGCCCCCCCTCCGCCCGGCAGGTCATGGTCCACATCACGACCATCAGTACAAACAACCACGGCTTGAAGGCACACTTCGACGTCCAAGTCATCATGAACGTGCGAGAAGGATGAAACCGATGCACCCAGACTTTCACAACGAGAGACAACCGAACGAACGCGGCGTCGCGCTCGCGCTCGCGTTGCTGTTCACCTTCATCGCCAGCAGTGTCATCGTGAGTGGCACGATCATGCTCCGGGCCAATGCGAATAGCGGCGAAGTGCGCTTCCGCCGAGACAGCCAGGCGGCACAGTTCGCGCGATCGGGACTGACCGAGGCGATGAGCTGGTTCCGTCGGCAGACCGGACAACCCGTCACGAGATTCGAGCCGCAGCGCGACGACAACGCGACGCCGCCCATCCTCGACACGGACGACCCGGAGATCGGTCTCGTGCGCCAGTTCCGCATCTCGAGAGACATCTGGGGACGCTACGAGGTCTGGCACGAGAACGAAGATGACCCGGATCCGATCCGGCTGGAGTTCCGCCGCAAATTCCAGGCAAAGGACACGTCCCTGCAGCGCGGGTTCGCCGGCCCGGGGAACGTGTGGCTCGTGCGATGCATCGGCTACGTCTATCAGCGGCGCGATTCGAATGTGAACTGGAACGAGCCGCCGAACCGCGTCCTCGCCATCGCGACGTACGAGGGTGAGATCCAGCGCCTCGCCATTCAGCTCCCCGGCGGACAGGCGGCGATCTGCATCAAGCACGGTGAGAACTGCACAATCGAATCGAATGGCAGGATCCGCGGAGGAACCACCGCCGCCGGCATTCTGTACCCGAAGGACACGGGCAATCCGACGATCGGTCCACTCTCGGAGAACCGCGTTACGGGCGTTCCAGCGACCACGTCCATCGACGACTACGACGACGGGGTACGCGCGGTGTTCGGGGTGTCGCAGAACGAACTGCGCTCCATGGCGGATCTCGTCATCACGAATCCCATTGACTTCCCGGACCCGATCCCGTCGAACGCGCTGGTGTTCGTGGAGGCCGGAGCGACGATCACGTTCAATTCCACTCGCAGCCTCAACGGAACGGGCATCGTCTTTGTCGACGGCAATATGTCGGCGGAATCGGGGAACAACTCGAGCTTCAGCGGTCTGCTCTACATCACCGGTAACATAACCCTGAACGAGACCGCGGATGTCTACGGGACCGCGATCGTGCAGGGTAACTTGCTCGTCAAGGGCGCCGGTGACTACGCGACGGTGTCCTACGACGACGGTGCGCTGGCGACCATTCGGCGAGAGATCGGACAGTACCGCTGGGTCGGGGCTTTCCGGACGGTGCTCAACCAGGAGTGAGCGGGTAGAATGGTGCGATGCCTCGCGCCCCGACCATTCTTGACGGCCCGATGGGTACAGAACTCCTCGCCCGGGGGGTCGACACGCCGCTGCCGGGCTGGAGCGCGCATGCGATCGAGACTGATCCGGACGTCGTCGCCGCGATCCACCGCGATTACGCGGAGGCGGGCGCGATCGTCCACACCGCCAACACGTTCCGCACGCAACCGCGTCGGTTCGCAGAGACCTGGCGGGAGATGCTCGCCAAAGCGATCGAGCTCGCGCGGCGCGGTACCGAAGGAC
>CAYYAQ010000136.1:11435-13948 GCA_964469555.1 uncultured candidatus Brocadiaceae bacterium
AAGGTTCGCATCGCCGGCTCGCTTCCGCCGCTCGAGGACTGCTACCGCCCGGAGCTGAGTCCGCCGGATCCGCGGCCTGGTCACCGGCTGATCGCGAATGCCCTGGCAGACGAGGGAGTGGACCTGCTGTTGGTCGAGACGTTCCCCCATCTAGGAGAGGCCGCGGTCGCCGTGGAAGAGAGCGTCGCGACTGGAGTACCGACCTGGGTGTCGTTCACGGCTGGACCGTCAGCTGATCTGCTGACGATCGACGAGATTCGAAGGGGTGCCGAGAAGGCCATCTCCCTGGGTGTCGAGGCGGTGCTCGTCAACTGCGTTCCCACTCATCGCGTCTCAGAGTTCCTCGAACCGCTCCGCGACCTGCCCGTGCCGTTCGGCGCATACGCAAACGCAGGAGAGGCGCAAGACGAAGTGGGATTCACGGCGAATCCGATCAACCCCACGACCTACGTCGAGTTCGCCGAGAAGTGGGTGGAGGCGGGCGCGTCCCTCATCGGTTCCTGCTGCGGCACCGGGGTCGAGCACGTGCGCGAGCTGCATCGGCGCTTCGCGGGGGCGTGAGACTCAGTACCTCTGCTTCTCGGCGAGCAGCTTCTCGACGTTGGCAATCAAGTTCTCGCCGCGCGCGTCTCGGCCCGAGAACCGGACTTTGCCGCTGCGGTCGATCAGGAACGCGGAGGGAATGCTCCTGATGCCGTTCGCCTTGGCGAGCTTCGCGTCCCAATACCCACCGTCGTAGATCTGCTCCCAGATCATTCCCAACTTCTTGGCGACTTGGGCGATCTTCTTCTCGGCGTTGGGCTTGTCGAGGGAGATGCCGATCACCGAGAACCCGCTCTTGTGGTGCTTCTCGTGGGCCTTCATGACGTTCGGCATCTCGCTGAGGCAGGGCCGACACCACGTCGCCCAAAAGTCGACGAGCACGACTTGACCACGGTGAGCCTTCAGATCGACGACGCGACCACTCATCGCGGTCTCCGAGAAGGTCTCGAGAGTCTTCGGGGCGGCGCGGCGCACGCCAGGACGAGTGCGGACGCGGTGAAGACGAGGTGACGGTTCTTCATGATTCGTGCTCGTGTCGTGGACAGTCTGGAACCCGACGGCTAGATTCGTCTCTCCCCCTTAAGCCGCATTAGCATAGTGGTAATGCGCCAGCTTCCCAAGCTGGTGAGAAGGGTTCGATTCCCTTATGCGGCTCCATTCTCCCTTCTCCCAGGGAGTGTGTGCTGCGGGCCACGACTCAGCGTGGAGCCGGGCGCTTCTTCTCGGCTGTAGTGATGGGAGCATCCACAGCCAGAGCGTTCACCGTTACGCCATCGAGAAACCCGTCGACGCTGTGCAGCAGGCCGCGCAGCCGCTTGCCCTCGTCCGGTGAGGATTTCGACCTCGGCAAAGAAGTAGAGATCGCGGACTTGGTCGTTCGCTCCGCCCTTCGCGTTGGGAGTGAGCGTCAACGTGTACGTCTCGGCGCTTCGGGTCGCCGCCACGCACCACGTCCGTTCCATCCTCCGCGGTTGTTGGCCGCGGATCTTCTCGAAGCGCGCTCGCCAGTTCGCGATCACTTTCGCATTATCCCGCCGAGGGAGGACGATCGAGACCTTCGCATTCCCGGGATTGCACGTCTTCGAACAGACCATGCAGCTCACGTCCGTGGTGAACTCGAGACCGCCTTTGCCAACGAGTCTCTTGGGAACGGAGATGTCTGTCAGCAGCAGGGCCTCGCCCTCGTAGCCCCACACCGTGTAGACACCCATCTTCGTCCTTTGCGGCAGCTGCCATCGCAACGGGCCGGCGGTGCAGCCTTTCGGCAGTTTCCACTTCACGCGCGTCGCCATGCCCACGGTGCCCGGATTCTTCCAGTAGCTGTGCCAACCCGGTCCGTGCTTCAAGAATAGTCCGATCGTGAGTTTGATTCCGGGCACCACGGCGTCGACCTCACTGACGAGGTGCATCTTGACCGGCGCGGGCTTTGCCTACACCTGGCCGGGTACTGGCAGGGCCAGGGAGACAGCGCTTCGAGCTGGAAGCTCAGTGGCCCCACTGCCGGTTTGACCTTCTGGATCAACTGCAGCGCGGCGACCTGGCTGGGAATCGACGTGCTCATCAACGCGCCGCGAATCTCGGTTGCGGACGGGGCTATTCCGAACCGCATGCGCTCGGACTGCGCGGGGATGGTCGCCTGACCCCAACCAACGCTCAACACCACCAACTAGGCAATTCGCATAGGGACGCTCTCCAGGGCGGCGTGGTCTGCCCCGCGGGCGCTCCTGTAAACCCCCCGAACCGAGAGCAAAAAATTCTCGACTCGCCGCTATTGTTCGACCCCAGGTCCGTAGACGCGATCCACTTGAAGCTCTCAGAACTCATCGATCTCGAAGTCCAACTGCTGCGCGACGAGCGGGCGGTGAGCGAGGGACTCACGGAGAGTCTCGCCCAGCGCGATCGGGCCATCGGCCACCGCATCTCGGACGAGCTTCAGCTGTCGACCGAGAACGCCGCCCAGAGTCTGGCGA
>CAYYAQ010000137.1:0-13259 GCA_964469555.1 uncultured candidatus Brocadiaceae bacterium
CCCCCGCTCATCCATCGCAGAGACTGGGGAGGCGAGGTCTACGCGTTCCGACTTCTACCGGCGACGGTGAGAATCTGGGGTCGAAACCCTTACCCTCCTCGTGGCAGGTGTCGCAGTACACGCGAAGGCTGCGGATCAGAGTTGTATAGTGAGCGGGGAGGAAATACCGGTGACACCAGACGAGAAAGTGACCTGGCGAGCAGTGCATGGCGAAGATCCCACTCTTCGCCTGAGAAGACGTGACGGCAGACTGCGGCCGAGACCTCTTGTAGCCAACCTCCTGGCAGTTGTTGCCTTCCTGTCCCACGCCGCAGCGGAGACTCAGTCGGGTGAAACACAGTTCAAATCGTCGGGGGAAGAGGAATACCGCTTCGACACAGGAACTCTTCGGGGAACGCTGAGGCGCGGTGGCAAATCCCTGGGTCTGTCCTCCATCGTTCATGTCCCGACCGGAACCAGGTTGGACGGGGGTAGGAACGGCATTTTCAGCCACTATCGCGTCTTCACCGCCAACAAACGCTATGGACATGGCGCGTGGGATTGGCCCAGCACATCGAAGATCCTGCCTGACGGTTCTGTGCAGATCCACTGGCCGGCGGCGAAGGATCACCCGTTCGAATTGAGGGCCGTCTACCGTTGGAGCCGGACAAACACGCTTGATCTCGAGACAACCGTGACGGCACGGAGTGACCTTCCGCAGTTCGAGTCCTTCCTGGCCTCATATTTTCACCGGGCTTTTTCGGGATCATCGGTCTACGTCGGGAAACCCACGAAGGCAGGGTCGAAGCCGGGCTTTGCCACAACCGAAAGATCGTTCGGACATTGGCAGTTGTTCCCGCGAAACAGGGAGGTGATCTCCCTCGTCAAGGATGGGCGCTGGCAGAAAGCACCAAGCCCGGTCGACTGGGCAATCAGGCAAGACAACGCTGCTCCGCTGGCAATGCGGCGCGATCAGAAGAGCGGTCTGTGTGCCATTCTCATGGCGCCGCCCGACGATTGTTTTGCGGTGGCGACGCCCTACCAAGGCGAAGGGCATTTCTCACTCTACTTTTCCTTGTTCGGACGGACGCTGAAAACCGGCCAATCGGCGACGGCCCGCGCTCGACTCGTCATCGCGCTCTCCCCCACCGACGAACAGATCCTCGAAACCTACAGGTCCTACGTAAAGGAACTGAGAACGAGGGAGAAGACGAGCACCTGGCCCTTCTTCGCCTTCTGCATGGATACGCACGATGCGAAGAAGCGGACCCTCCCGCAGCAGGCCGCCGTGCTCGAGGAGCTGGGCTACGCCGGTTGCGGTCACCTGTGGCTCGATCGAGTGGAAGCGCGCTCCAAGACGCTCTCCGATGCCGGGCTTCGCCTCTTCCAAGTCTACCTGAGAGTCAATCTGACCAAACCGCAGCCACTGGACGAGACGCGGCTCTTGAAAGTGCTGCCCGCGCTCAAACGACACAAGACGCAACTTGCCCTCCTCTTTCCCGGCGGGAAACCATCCGATCCCGGCCTGGACGGCAAAGCGGTGGCTGTGATCAAGCGCGTCGCCGACCTGGCCAAGCCCCATGGCGTGACGGTCGTGCTCTATCCTCACCAGAAGTACTGGCTCGAGACATGCGGTGATGCCGTTCGCCTCGCGAGGAAGGTAGACAGGCCCAAGGAAGTGGGCGCCATGTTCAATCTCTGTCACTGGATGCTGGCCGATGCGAATCGGGATCTGCGGGCCGTTGTCAGACAAGCTCGACCGTGGCTGATGGCAGTGAGCTTGAGCGGCTCGGACACACCGAAACAGGTCCGCGCGCGGCGAGGGAAGTTCATCCAACCACTGGGCAAAGGGACCTACGACATCACGGAGGTCCTGGGGATGCTTCGGGAGCTCGAGTACCCGGGCCCGGTCGGGCTCCAGTGCTGGGGCATCGGCGGCGATGCACGGACGCACCTCGCACAGTCGATGAGAGCCTGGAAAGACGTGACCAGGGAGTGAGGAGACATTCGCGCACAGACCGTCGTGGTCGAGTTCGCCCGCGCGCCAACCAGTCGCGATCGACGGCTACCGCGAGATGGTCCCATCCAGGTTGATACGAGGCAGCGGTTTGCCGCCCTTGAACGCAGGCCCACCCCGTTCCTTCGCCGTCTCGTGCTTCTCGAGGAAGTAGCCCCGAGCATTCGCGAACTTCCGCGGCTTCGAGCCGGTGTCGATGCTCAGCTTGCCGACCGCGACGAATCCACGCTTGCGCATCTCCGGTGTGCGGTCGACCTTCTCCTGCGGTCGGTTCCTCCCTGGCTGCCACAGTCTCCTGCCGCTCGGGACCATGTCGATTTCCTTGATGATCAGCTCGAGTCGGTCTGGGTAGACATCGACCACCAGGTAGTTGGTGCCGGCGCGCGAGGTCATCGTTCCTCAGTGCGGCACAAGCACAAGCAGACAACGCGGACGACGCGCAGGATCCGGCCGCAGCGCTACTCCTGGGCCGAGCTTGTGCGCAGGACGTTTCTCGTCGACGTACTCGCCTGCCCCGGTGGCGCACGACGGCGAGTGCTCGCTCCAGTCTGTGACCCGACCCAGATCCGACGTTGCCGGTGGACGGGAATCGAGAGGCAGAGGCTGCCGCGAACGCAGCCTGGAAGAGGTCTGCAACCGCGCAACACAATCACGACTCACAACGCTTTACCCCCCCGCTCATCCATCGCAGAGACTGGGGAGGCGAGGTCTACGCGTTCCGACTTCTACCGGCGACGGTGAAAATCTGGGGTCGAAACCCCTACCCTCCCGGGCGCGAGGAGTTTCCCCGTAGCACGACCGGCAAGATCCAGCGGCACGAGATGGAGAAGTGGCCCTGTCCCTGATGCCGGTCGAACGCAAGGACATCCATCGCGGCTGACAACCGCACCTGCCAGGCCTATGGTGAGGCGACTCGGGCACCCCGTCATGACAAAAGCAAGCCACTGGTGGGCACTCTCACTGCTCCTTCTCGCATCGCCGCACTTGCGCGGACAGAGCAAGTCACCGCCCGCGCCGGTTGGCCAGAGTGGTGAGGCCGGGGCCGAGTCCTCGCAGCGCAGACCTCTGAAGGTCGTCCTGTGGCTCGGCGGTTTCGCCCACGAGTTCAAGACCGTCGGCGCCATTCTCAGCGAAGCGTTGCCGCGACAGCTGCCCATGAAGATGAGCATCGCCTGGAACGGCGACTTCCTCGATGCACCCGAACGCCCCGACGTGATCCTCATGTATCACTGCCACAAGTCAGCCAAGGGCGTCCTGACGGGGCCGCAACAGGGCAAGCTTCTGACGATGGTCAGGGAAGGAGTGGGAGTCGTCGCGGTGCACGCGTCCTACTACTCGTTCTTGAAGTGGGACGCGTACCACCGTTTCCACGGCGCGCGCTTCATCAAGCACGGCAAGTCGGAAGCGCGGCTGCGGGTAACGCCGGCGCGGAAACAACACCCTCTGTTCAAGGGCCTCGACACACCCTTCGAACTCGTCAGCGAACTGTACCAGTCGACTCTCGTACCCGAGGATTGCCACGTCCTGGCGCACTCGCAGGAAACGCGCGACGGCAAGGTCAGAGGCAAGCCCCAACCATCCGTCTGGACCCGCACCTACGGCAGGGGGCGTGTCGTCACGATCCTCCCTGGTCACTGGCCGAAGAACTTTCGCATGGCTCCGTTCCAACGACTGATCCTCAACAGCATGGTCTGGGCCGCGCCCGGCGAGGGAGTCGAGGCGGCCACGGCGATCGAGTTGAATCCCGAGCGTGAGCAGGCGGCGCTGAGTTCGTTCAAGTTGCCCGAGGGTTTCGAGATCAGCCTGGTGGCCGCCGAACCGCACCTCGCGAATCCGATCAGCATGACCTTGGACGAGCACGGGCGCATCTACGTGTCCAACGCTCATTCCTATCGCCAGAAGTGGTGGCTCATGAATCCACCGCCAGCGAGGGAGCCGACCAACCCGGTGGTCCGCCTGACACCCGGACCCGACGGGCGAGCCGTCGAGGCAACCGTCGTGGCCGAGGGCTTCGAGCATCCGGTGATGGGCCTTGCCGTGCACGGCGAGCGATTGTGGGTCAGCAATCTCAACCGCCTCTTCGTGACGGAACTGGACGATCGCGGTCGGATGGTCGGGGACCGCGAGGTCTTGATTCGCGACGCGGCGACGCCCTGGAACCCTTTCGGTATGTACCGGGTCGTGTTTGGTCCCGACGGCCTCCTCTACCTGTCGATCGGCGATCACGCGACGCGACTTCTGGGTACCACCGGTTCGTCTGCCGTTCGTCAGGACAACAAAGGCAGCGGGGGCGTGTTCCGATTCCGTCCTGACGGGTCCGACCTCGAACTCTTGCTCCAGGGAATGCGTGCACCCTTCACGCTCGGCTTCACGCCATTCGGCCGGCTCTGGGTGATCACGAACGGCGAGGGCAGCCCGAACTGCCTGCTGGATGCGGTGCGCGGGACCGACTATCGCTTCCGCAATCGAGGACCGAACAACTGGTCCTGGCTCGTCGGCGCCGAACCGCTCGCCGCCCCTGCCTTTGAGACTTCGCCGGGCGCGCACACCGCCGTGCTGCCCTACTACTCCTCGTCCTTTCCCAAGAAGTACTGGGGCAACCTCTTCGTCTCCAACTTCGGTGTGCACGGATCACCGGCGAAGAAGAACGAGGTCTTGCGTCTCGTGCTCGATGATCGCGGTCGCGTGGTTCGACGCGAGCCGTTCGTCAGCAGCAGCGATCCGAAGTTCCGACCGACCCAGGTGTCTCTTGCTCCCGATGGCAGCTTGTACATGCTGGACTGGTACGGCAAAGACGACGAGAACGATCTGACCGGCCGGCTCTATCGGATCCGATACGCGGGCGACGCGGTTCTGCCGGACGCCGGCATTGGCCTGGGAAGCTCGAATCACGAGCAGCGTCGAAAGGCCAAGGCTGCCCTGCTGGCCGCCGACCCAGCCGTATCACTACCCGTGTTGGACCGGGCCCTGTCCGGAGAAGATCCCCTCGCCGCGGCACAAGCGTGCTGGACACTCCGCCGCAGCGGATGGGCTGTGGCGGCAGACCACATCCGCAAGGCTCTGCCGCACCGGGATTGGCGTGTGCGACGCCTGGCCCTGCAACTCCTGCGCGAGATGGGAACGCAGAAGAAGGTCGACTTGCAGAAACTGCTCGTCGATCGCGACCCGGCGGTTCGCCTCGAGGCCGCGCTCGGTTTCCGCGTCGCGGCGACGCGCTGCGCGGCCCTCGTCAAGGCGCTGCGCGGCGGTGCGGCGAGGATCCGGCGACTGCGTTTCGTGGCGGCCCTCGAACTTGCGCACCACGGACAGCGGGAACACTTCGCCGCACTCCTCGCTGATGAGGATTCCGACGTGCGGCTCGCGGGTCTGACAGCCCTGGACGAAGCCTTCTACGAGAGCAGCAAGGGCTTCAGGGTTCTCGACACCGAACAACAGAACCAACTCACCGAACTCGACCGGAGAATCGCCGCGAGCAAGGCACGCCTGGAAACCGAGAACCCGGAGCAACTCGGTGCCCGAAGGCAGTGGGAGGCCGGATTGCGGCAGGAGATTCAGGACGACGGTTGGCTGGTCGTGCGCCCAAAGGAAGCGCATCGCCGTTCCGGCACGGCCCTCGAGCTTCAGGCGGACATGTCGCTGCTCGCAACCGGCAAGGACCCCGACACGGACAGCTATACGGTCACTCTCGAGGTGCCGGCTGGAGAGGTCACCGGCCTTCGCCTCGAAGCCATCCCCGACAAGAGTCTGACCGGGGGGCGCTACTCCAGGGGCAACGGCAACTTCGTTCTCACCCATATCCGCATCGGGGCGGGTCCGGCGAACAATCTCGAAGAGGTCTCCCTGGTCAAGGCGGTGGCGAGCTACTCGCAGAAGGACTGGGGAATCGAGAAGGCTCTCGATCCCGACAAGAGTCGGGGCTGGGCGGTGGACGGCAACAGGAGAGGAGGACCCGCGCGCGTCGCCGTGTTCACCTTCGCGGATCCCGTCAAGGGCGGTCGCGGTCATCTCATGCGAGTGGAACTCGAGCAGGACTGCCCGATCAAACGCCACAACATCGGCCGCTTCCGCTTGTCACTGACGTCCTTGCCTGAGCCGGCCCTCAACAAGTCGGGGCTGCCGATCACCGTGGCCAAGGCCGTGATGCTGGACCCCGGGAAACGCAGCGTCGCACAGGAGCGTGAACTGGTCGACCTCTATCGCTCGACCTCACCGGAGCTGAAGCAGCTTGGCTCTGCGATCGCGGATCTCGAACGACGAAGAAACCAGTTGTCCGTCGCAGGCGTCGATCCCGCCACGACGGCACGCAAGGCTCTGGCGCACTTCATCGCCGCTCCCGGAAGACTCGATGTCGCAGACCTGCTCGACCTCGCCCGGCGCTGGCCGCACAAGAGCTTGAAGGGTGCCGTCGGTGAGATCGTCAGGTTGCGGCTCGGCGCGGCGGAGGTCTCGGCATCCGAGTTTGCCCGGGGACAAGACGCCCTCACGCGGATGGGCTTGCCGACCCGCGACGCCGGGATCGATCGGGCACGCACTCGGATCCTTCGCCGTGCGGATGGACAAAAGGACGTCGGTGCCGTCGGGGAGCGGCTCGCATTGCTTCGCGTGCTCGAAGCCGGCGACGCTCGAGCTCGAGACCTGTTCTTGCTGAAGCGCTTCCTCGCCGACGAGGACGCGGCGGTCCGCGCCAAGGCCTGCGGTCTGCTCGGTATCCGTCACGCGGGCGACGCGGCGGCCGTCGCGATCTGTCGTGCCCTGATCTTCGACGATGGAGCCGGTCTCGCGCAGAGACTCGATGCCCTCGCGACGATGGCGGAGTTGGAGAAGGCCCCGGACGAGGGCACCTGGACGAAGCTTCTCCTGTCCTCACGACGCGGCATTGCGATCGCGGCGCTGCGGAGCCTGCAGCGTTGCGACGATCGGGCGGCGGCGCGACACATTCTCGAGAGCACGAGACAACGTCTGCACCGACGACACGGCGCGGCGGTCCAGGATGACCTGACCTTCACGGCGGCGACACTGGCCCCCGAGAAGACTGCCGGTGCGACGGCGACTGACGAGGACAAGACCAGCCTGCGTCGAATGGTCCTGGCGAACGTCGCAACCGGCAGCCCGGAACGAGGACGCCTCGTGTTCCGGACGCGGGCTTGTCGCGCCTGCCACTCGGGGGAGACCGCCGGCGTGCGCGCGCCGCCACTGGACCACATCGCTGCCTCCCACGACGCGGCCTACCTGATCGATTCCATTCTCTATCCCGACAAGACCGTCAAGACCGGATTCTTGACGCAGATGATCACGCTGCGCAGAGGCAAGGGCACGGTCGTCGTCACCGGCACACTTCGACGCAACATCAGCGGCGAGGGCCGGTGGGCCGAAGTGACCGACATCACGGGGCGGCGCAAGATCTATCGCAGCACCGCTATCGAGAGCGTGAAGGCGATCTCCCTCATGCCACCGGGCCTCGCGGGCACCATGTCCCGAGCGGAGCTCGTCGATCTGATCGCCTATCTCGCGACCCTGAAGTGACGTGACCCGAGAACCAGGAAGACGCGAAAGTGCGACGCGAACTTCTGACCGACCCTCTCATGGAAGAAGGTCCGAGGCGCTCAACCAGCATCAGTGATTCCTGAATCGGTCGGCGCTGAGAACATCGGGTCCCCCCCGGCAACGGTGATAATCTGGGGTCGAAACCCCTACCCTCACGAATTCCCGGGATGCGCCAGGCGGGGTGAGGACCGACGTCAGGATCGCCCTCGCCGAGGGTGGACGGGCATCGCAGGGGGGGTAGGGTTCGTCGGCGCTCCGACCTTCACGACCCCCAACTATCGAACCCAGCATGAGAATCTCGCCCAAGGCCGCCGGCCTGTTATTAGCGTCCGGCATCGGCTTCGCCGCCCAGGCCCAGCAGCAAGAGCCCGAGGCGCAGCGCCTCGCGCCTATCGAGCTGGGTGCTCCCTTCGCCGACAACGCGATCTTGCAACGACAGATGAAGGTGCCGGTCTGGGGCTGGAGCAAGTCGGGCTCGCTCATCACGGTGGAGTTCGCCGGACAAAAGAAGAGTGCGACCGCTGGCGACGATGGCAAGTGGATGCTTCGACTCGATCCCTTGCCGGCCAACGCCTCGCCAGCGTCGATGCTCATCAGCGACAGCGCGGGGGCGAAGGTGCGACTCGAGAACATCCTCGTCGGTGAGGTCTGGTTGGCATCGGGTCAGTCGAACATGCAGTGGATCGCCAGAAAGAGTTCGTGCAGCCTCATCATCAAGGCCCTGGCGAAGAACGGTGACGTGCCGCCGATTCGCGAGGCGAAGGTGACGAACTTCTTTTCCGCGCTGCATCCGATCGAGCACGCCAAGGTCGCATGGACGGATGGAACCAGTCTCGGTGATCACAGCGCCATCGCCTTCGCCTTTGCCCACAGGCTCTACCAGGAGTTGGGGGTGCCCATCGGCATCCTGAACTGTTCGTTCAGTCAGACCAGCATCGAGGCGTGGGTTCCGCGTGGTGGATTTGCCGCCGGCACGGATGACCACAGCAGGAGCGTTCACCAGAAGATCCTCGAGACCGACCCGACGACGCCGGAGCATAGGGCGGCCTGGAACGCGTTCTACCAGCAGGTCGAGGCGGCCATCGCGGAGAACGCGGCGCTCGTCGCCAGGGGCGAGTCGGCCAAGCCGATCCCGAAAAGAACGCCGGGGAACATGGCGGGCAACCGGGACGCCTCCTGGCTGTTCAACGCCAGGCTCAATCCGATGATCCCTTACGCCATCCGTGGTGGAATCTGGAATCAGGGCTACGCCAACATGGGGGCGGGTCTGAAGTACTACGCCAACCTCCACAGCATGATCCGCGGTTGGCGTGAGTTGTGGCAGCGGTCGGAGTTGCCGGTGTACTTCCACCAGTTCTATAGCCCAGGCAAGGGTGCCGATCTCATCAGCATCGGTTCGACGGCCGAGATGCGGCTGGCGACCTGGCTGGCGCGGGATATTCCGCACGCCAACATGGCGAGTCAGATCGACGTCACCGGCGCCATTCACTACCGGAGCAAGGCGGTTCCCGGGCAGCGGCTCGCCCTGCACGCGTTGAAGAATCAGTACGGCAAGAAGATCGTCGCCGAGGGGCCGATGTTCAAGTCGTACCGCGTCGAGGGCGAGAAGCTCATCGTCGCCTTCGACTTTGCCGAGGGCGGCCTCGTGGTTGCCGAGACCCGCACGAACGCGACCGGCAAGGGCAAGAGGGGAACGACGGGGTTTGCCGATCCCAAGGCGATCGAGAACGGCGATGACCAGGTGACGCTGTTCTTTCTCGCCGATGAGCACCGCGTCTGGCATCGGGCGAGCATGCGGGTCGATGGCGACGAGGTGGTCCTCACCGCCAAGGGCGTGAAGTCTCCGCGTGGTGTCTCCTACGGTACGAGCGCCATGGGTTTTGCGCCGAACGTCTACAATCGCGCCCTGCTGCCGATGACGCCGTTCATCTTCTACGATCACAAGCTGGTGACGAGCGAGACCTGGCCCGACTCGCCGATCAAGATCGCGGGTGTGGAGTTGGATCCCAGCGCCGGGGGAAGGAGATACGAGTATCGCAAGATGCCCGTTCTCAGCACCCAGTTCCGCGACTACGGGGTGATCCAGGCCGGCACGCCGGTCACGTTCTGGGGGGCCGCGATTCACCCGCATGGTTACGAGGCGAAGGGTGAGGCCGTGATCAAGTTCCACTTCGCCGGGATCGAGAAGACCATCCCCGTCACGCCTGGCATGCGCTACTGGGAGCACACGGTCCCGGCCATGCCGGCGAGCGCCGAGCCCAAGACGCTGCGGGTGGCTTTCATGATCGATGGTGAGGTCATTCACGAACGTGTCGCCGAGAACATGGTGGTCGGCGACGTGTGGTACGTCTCGGCGCCGTCGCCCGAGAAGCGCCGCCGCGGGAAGAAGGCTGCCGCGACTGGCGCCTCGACGGGTGTGGTGCGCGTCATGAAGCGCAAGGCCAAGCGCTCGACGTATCCCAAGCCGCATCGGCTCAGCGTCGCGACTTCGTCCACGCCGAAGAATCGATTCGCATCCGTCTGGGCCGATGCCGGCGGTGGCTTCGCGGCAGCGCTCGGTCAACGTATCGCGGCGAAGACCGGTAAGCCGGTGGGCATCGTCTACATGGAGAGTCATGACCCGGCGCTGAAGAGTTGGATCGGTCTGGACTACCTCAAGCAGGCGCCGAGCCTGATGGCTGACTACGAGGACCTCGCCAAGATCTACCCCGGCAATTCCCTCTACGATGCCAACGCCAGGCGCTACGTCGGTGAGTGGAAGGCGTACTGGAACGGCTTCGTTCGCGACATGATGACGAGCAAGCGCGTTCCCGGCGGTGCTCCCTGGGGGAGGTATCCATCCCTTTCGGCTTCCAGCACGAGCAAGGCGTCCCAGACTTACAACGGACTGGTCTGCACCTTCGCCCCCGGCAGCTTCAAGGGGATCGTCTTCATGTGCAGCGAGACGATGTTCGCAGCCGACCATGGCGCTAACTACGGCTCCGAGCTATCGGCGCTGGCCAACTGCTGGAAGGATGGCTTCGCCGGCGAGGATCCCCACTTCTTCTACACCATCCCGAGCAAGGCGCTGGCGCCGAAGATCACCGGCTCGACTTCGATCAAGGGCAAGAGCACGGCTCACGAGATCCACGTCTGGTCGGGCGGTGAGCAGGCCTCGGCCTTGATCGACACGATCATGACCAAGGCCTACTGATGGCAACGATGATGCAGAGGTTCACGAGTGGCGCGCTCGTTGTGCTGCTCGCCGGGGCAGTCGCGGCGCAGGGCGTCGGCGCGGCGATCGAGAAGGCGTCCAGGGCGCACCCACGCTGGGGTCGAAACCCCTGCCCTCGGAGGCCAGGAGGAAGACCCCTACGTATGTAAGTCTCGGTAGATTCCGCATGAAGCTTGCGGAAGCGTGGCCCGAGATCTGGTCTGGATCTCCGCGGTTCAGCGACAGATTCTTGCGTTCCTGCACCGCGAGGAACTCGCGGTGTTGAGGCTGGCCCACCCAGGCTCCGTAGCCGGATTGCGGGTCTGCGGGGCCTGGATCAGGCTACTCGCGAAGATCGTGCCCTGGAGGTCAGATCGGTAGCCACCGCCGTCAACCACAGCAGGGTGAGGACCATCACGGCCTTTTGTGCACCTGGCAACAATGGCATTGCCGCCACGCCACCCCATTTGGTGCATCCGTAGAGGATCGCGCCGCAAACGGCAGATGCCAGCGCTAGAACTCCCGTCCATGCGACGATTGCCGACGTAGAAGGATCGCGCCGGGAATCGACGAACACCGCGATATTCGCAATGACTCCGAACCCACCGAACAGCAGTGTGACCACTGCGTGGGTGATGGGGAGGTCAAGGGTGACCTGTGCGCACATCAACATCGAGAACACAGTCGAAAGCACTCCTGTGACCCTGGTCAGATTTCGCCAGGTGTGCGTGCGCCACCAGAGTGGTATCAAGCCGAATACCATCAGCGAGAACGCGGCGAGCGTCGCGAGGATAGAACCTCCGAGATTGGGCTGCCCGTTCATTGCCTGAACGAGTAGCAGGTCGCAGAGGAAGTTCTGCCAGAAGCGGTAGTGGGTGCCGCTGGCATCGAAGCAGTCACCGCCCGGGTAGCACAACATGGACGAACCCAGCAGGACTACGAAGGCAACCAGTGCCGCACCGAGCAGTCGGCCTTCAGTCGAGGAAGAAGTCATCGACCAATGTTGCTCCCGGGCAGACTGCATATTGCTCGAAGTCTGTCACACCTGATTCCTTCAGAATGGATTCATCGACGCAGAAGTTGCCGGTGAAGTCGCGACTATCGCGAGTCAAGATGACGTACGCGGCATCGGCGACGATCCGGTCCGTTCGGGCCGCCTTGGCCAGGGCCTCGCCACCAAGCACATTCCGCACAGCTGCTGTGTCGATCACTGTGCGCGGCCAAAGGGCGTTCACGGCAATCCCCTGCTCGGCGAATTCGGCTGCCATGCCGAGCACCCATACACTCATCGAGTACTTTGCCAGTGTGTAGGCGGCGTGGTTCTTGAACCACTTGGCGTGCATATTGAGTGGTGGCGACATGTTGAGGATGTGAGGGTTGCTGGCCTTTTGCATGTGTGGGATGCAGAGTTGTGCACACAAGAACGATCCTCGGGCGTTGATCTGGTGCATCAGATCGAAGCGCTTCATCGGTGTTTGCAGGGTGCCTGTCAGGCTGATTGCGCTGGCGTTGTTGACCAGGATATCGATGCCGCCGAACGTCTCGACCGCAGCGTTGACTGCTGCCCGCACGGCGGCTTCGTCCCGGATGTCCGCCTGACAAGCCAGTCCACGGCCACCAGCGGACTCGATTTCTTCGACGGCAGTGTGGATTGTGCCGGGTAGACGCGGATGCGGCTCGGCGGTCTTGGCAACGACCACAACATTGGCGCCATCGGCGGCGGCTCGCAGCGCGATTGCCTTGCCGATCCCACGACTCGCACCGGTGATGAAGAGCGTCTTGTCTTGTAGGGTCACGTCATTTCTCCGGTGCGGTGCTGTAGAGCATCTCGATTTCGTTCGCAAAGACCTTGTGCAACTTGCGTCGTCGGATCTTGAGGGTCGGAGTCAGCAGTTGGTTGTCGATGCTGAGGTCTGCCAATACCAGGCGGAAACACTTGATTGTGGACCACTCGGGCATGCCGCGGTTGGCGCGATCCACCAGGCGTTGGTAGCGGGCCAAGACCCGGGGTTCTTTGATCAGGGCGTCAGATCCCAGGCTCGCATCGATGTCGTGCAGGACGGCCCATGTGCGTAGGTTGTCCTGGTTCGGGAAGATCAGCACGGCCGCAAATTTGTGACCGGCACCGATTACGACGGCTTCGCCGACCAGCGATTCTGCCATCAAACGGGTTTCCAACGGTTGGGGCGTGACGTACTTGCCGGTAGAGAGCTTGAACAGGTTGTCCTTGCGGTCGGTGATGTGCAGGTGTCCGTGCTGATCGAACTCTCCCAGATCGCCAGTGCGGAACCAGCCCTGGTCGTCCAGGACGGCTGCGGTCTCCTCGGGTCGCAGGTAGTAACCCCGCATTACGTTGGGGCCGCGTGCCATCACCTCACCGTCGTCACCCAGCCGTACTTCGACGCCAGGCAGCGGCTCGCCGACAGTGTCTGAGCGGTTGTTGTGGGGACGGTTGAATGTGATCACAGGACTGGTTTCGGTCAGTCCGTAGCCCTGCAGCGGCATCATGCCGGCGGCAGCGAAGAA
>CAYYAQ010000137.1:13269-13748 GCA_964469555.1 uncultured candidatus Brocadiaceae bacterium
GCTTGGATCGAGTGGTGCACCGCCGCAGATGATGTATCGAATCCGTCCGCCGGTTGCTGCCCGCCACTTTGAGAACACCAGTTTGTCCGCCAGTCGCATCTGTAGTCCGTACCAACCACGTGGCGGCTCGCCGAGCTGAAACCGCGACGCCAGTCCGAGCGCCCAGCGGAACACCAGACGACTGAATCCAGTGAGTTGCGCGCCCGTGAAACGGACCCGCTCCTGCAGGCGTTCGAGCACCCGGGGAACTGTGGCGAACATCGTGGGGCGGACATCTTGCAGGGTCTCGCCGATTTCTGTCGGGTCGCAGAAGTAGATCGGTCCACCATTGTGGATGAAGGAGTAGTGCAGCGAACGCTGGAATACATGCGCTAGCGGCAAGAATGATATGAAGGTCTCGCTTGATGAGTCGTTGACGTCGTGAAGTTCCGCGAAGCCGGTCAGGCCATTCGACGACAGATTCTCGTGGGTGAGCATCA
>CAYYAQ010000138.1:0-13633 GCA_964469555.1 uncultured candidatus Brocadiaceae bacterium
GACCACCACAGCAGGAGATAACATGCAGCAAGTCCCTCTCAACCCCACCTCTGCCAGGCCCCTCACGGGGCATCGCGATTCCGCCAGCCACCAGGCGACCGCCCCCAGGGCGATCAGCTGGGCTCTCGGCCCGGTCCTCGTGTTCGTCACGCTGTCATCGCCCGGGTCCGCCCAGGCCTCCGCGGTGGTCTCTCCCGCGGATCGGGGTGCCCTGGAGGGCAGCACGAGCACGAACTACCCCTTGGGGCGCCACAACAGTCGGTTCCAACAGCTCTTCGACGACCTCGGGGCGAGCCGCATCCTGACCTCTCACGCGTACCGCCGGGACGCCCTTTCGACGCGGGGCAGCATTGCGTCCTTCAGGACTTCTCTCGAGGTGCGGCTATCGATCGCGCCGCTCGCCGCGGAGAAGGCGAGTAAGACGTTTGCCAACAACGCCGGGACGACACCCACCACCGTCCTGCCGAAGACGTGGGTGAGCTTTCCAAAGACCACCAAGCCGACGACAGTGCCGGCGCCCTTCAAGTTTCGCATCCCGTACAAGACGCCCTACGTCTGGAAAGGGGCGGGCACTCTGTGTCTCGACGTCGTGATCGACAGCAATGAACTGTCGACGGGCACCGGCAAGACCTTCTCTCCAAACATCGACGCGCAGGAATTGTTCGCGAGCGGTCGAAACCTCCAGCCGGGATACCGCTTCGGCAGCGGATGCACTGCGCCGGGGCAGAGCAAGGCGGCGACGGCCACGTTCGAGATCAGACATCTGGGTGTGCGGATGGACCTCTCGATCGAGGCCAAGAACGGCTTGCCGAACACGAGCGCGACGCCGACCCGAAGCGTGCTACTCCTGAGTCCGGACGCCACGAAGTACCCGTGGCCGCACGGCACGAGCTGTCACGTCTACGGCTCGGTGACAGTGGTGCTCGCGCTCGGCGGCAACAACACGTCGATCGGCGGTTGGAAGGGCGTGATCCCGGTTGGGATCTCGCCGACCGCCGGGTTCGAGATGTTCGGACAGATCCTGAGCTTCGGAGCCGGCACCGGACCGGTCGTGCTCAGCGACGCGAGTCGGCTGATTGCGCCCCCGAAAGGCCAGGGGATCGTGAGCAGCCGCATCGCCAGTGCGAGCGACCGTACTGCCGCGACCGGAACGATCTCCTTCTCGGTTCCGATCACCGAGTTCCGCTGAGACTTGGTGCGAGGGGCGAGCTATGGTCGCGCGGCGTGACGACCCGCCATCAGACTCCGAGAGAAATCCACGACCTGCTCGACGAATACGTCGTCGGGCAGAACAAGGCGAAACGCGCCGTCGCCGTCGCCCTTCGCAATCGTTGGCGCCGACGCCAACTCGATCCGGTGATGGCCCAGGATGTGTACCCGAAGAACATCCTGCTGATCGGCCCCACCGGTGTCGGGAAGACCGAGATCGCGCGTCGGCTCGCGGCGATCGCCAACGCGCCCTTCGTGAAGGTCGAGGCCAGCAAGTACAGCGAAGTCGGGTATCACGGGCGTGACGTCGAGTCGATGATCCGGGATCTCATGGAATCCGCGGTCTCTCTGGTCCGCCAGGAACACGCGGTCCGCGTATCCGCGAAGGCGAAGGAATACGCCAGGGAGCGGATTTTCCAGACACTTCTCGAGACCCGCGGTCTCGATGATGTCCCCGTCGAGATGCACGCAGACTACGAGATCGGTAGGATCTGCCGACCGGAACCCATGGAGGGTGAGCCTGCCGTCGAGGATGCGGACGAGGCCGAAGCTGCTGGCGAGCGCAATGAGTTGCTGCGTCGGCTGCACGCCGGTGAACTCGATAACGAGATCGTAGAGATCGAGATGCTCGACAGCGGCTTGTCCAACCTCACCATCATGGGCCCGCAGGGAACGGAGGCCATGGGGATCGACACCACCGCGTTGCAGGAGGCGTGGGGCCGCATCCCCATGGCGAAGACCAAGACGCGGAAGATCACCATCGCCGAGGCGCGCCCGATCATCGAGGGCGAGGAAGCCGACAAGCTGATCGACCCCGATGCCATCGCGCGGGAAGCCTCGGAGCGCGCCGCCAACGACGGGATCATCTTCCTCGACGAGATCGACAAGATCATCGGCGGCGGCGCCGCCGACGGTCCCGACGTCTCCCGCGAGGGAGTGCAACGCGACCTCTTGCCGATCGTGGAAGGCTGCGCCGTCTACACGAAGTACGGCAACCTCCGCACCGACCACATCCTGTTCATCGCGGCCGGAGCGTTTCACCTCCACAAACCGAGGGAACTGATCCCCGAACTGCAGGGCAGGTTCCCGGTGCGGGTCGCGCTGTCCCCCCTCACGGAGGCAGACTTCGTCCGCATCCTGACCGAACCGCGCAACAGCCTCGTCCGGCAATACCAGGCCCTGTTCTCCACGGAGAACGTGAAGCTCGAGTTCACAGAGGACGGGATCGCGCAACTGGCGGCCATCGCGTTCCGCGCCAACGGGATCACCCAGAACATCGGCGCGCGGCGGTTGATGACGATTCTGGAGAAATGCCTCGAGGACCTGTCTTTCGATGCCTCCGAACGGGGTGGCGAGACCATTACGGTCGACGCCGCACTCGTGACCACGAATCTCGGCGAGACCGCCGACGACGAGGACTTGATCCCTTACGATATGTAACCCGTTGCGATCGCGGCATCCGAGACGCTACACCCGGCGTCGGACCCCGTTTTTTGCGTCTTCTGGCGATCCCATCGTTTCTCCCGGAACTTTCCGGCGGTCGAGTCCAATCATGCGATCGTTCCATGCGAAACGCTGACCCTTGATCGAGCTCGATCCACAGACCATCCGGCTGGCACAGCAAGGCGTTGAAGACGCCTGCCGCACGATCATCCGGGAGCTCCACCGCCCCATCCTGGCGACGATCTACCGCTTCCTCGGGCCGCGTTTCCGACCTGACTACGAGGACATCGCCCAGGAGATCTTCCTCAAGCTCTTCCGATCGATCGAGCGCTTCGACCACGACCGCGGGGTCAAGTTCACGACGTGGGCATTCACGTTCGTCCGGAACCACTGCTTCGACATCCTCAAGAAGCGCCGCATCACGAGTGCATCCCTCTCCATCGGCGACGAGGACGACCGGCAATGGGAGTTCGAGGACACCGACACGCGCAAGCCATCGGAGACCGCAGAGAACACCGAGCTCGGTCGCAAGATCGAAGAAGCCGTCTCCTGCCTCGGCGACGAGCAGCGGATGGCCTTCGTACTGCGCGAGTACGAAGGCCTCGAATACCAGGTCATCGCCGACGTGATGAACGTCTCCGAAGGCACGGTCAAGTCTCGGCTACACCGGGCCAAGGAAGCGCTGCGACAGCGGCTGGCCCCCTATCTCAAAACCGGAACCTGAGATGGTAGACCACATCGAACCCGACCCGAACCCCGACGAACTTCGGCCCGAGGAACGCCCTGAAGACGGGGCCCCCAGGGAAGAGTCCAAGGAAGGCGTCAAGCGAGACAGCTGGCTCGACGAAGGCTACCCGCTCGTCGACGCGGACTTCGTGGGATCCACCCTCGAGCGCGTGCTGCACGATCGATCCGAGATCGAATCGGAGGCAGCGCGCGTCGACCAGTTCCGATTCGAAGAGGGTTTCCTCGCGTACTATTCCGAGCCGAAGCCGTCGACAGGTTTCGTGGAGGAGACACTCGAACGAGTCGCCGCGGAACGCGCGGACGGTCGGTGCATTCGCACGGACGAGGAACACGAATTCCACGTCCTGATGGAACACGCCCACGTGCCGGAGCCCGGCGCGGACTACGTCGATCGCACGCTCTCCGCGGTCCTGCGCAACCGCGAGGAGCAGGTGACCGCATCGTCCCGTACCCTGGTCGGGCGTCCGTTCAGCCTGGTCGCATCGATTGCCGCGCTCGTGCTCTGTGCGGTGGTGATCTTATGGAAGGATGGATCCGCTTCCGTCACCGCTCCCATCCCGTGGGGCTCGCTGGTGACAGACGTCGAGGGACCCGACCGCAACTTCGTGCTGCCGATCGTCGTCCAACACCCGATCACGGATTTCGTCCTCGAGGTCAGGGAGGACAAATGACCCTCGGACGCTCGATCGGACTCGCGTGCGCGACGCTCCTTGTCTGCGTCGCCGCCGCGCCGGCTCAGAAGTCTCCCACCCGGTCAGACGCCGATCGCTTCGTTCGTGAACTCGACAACCTCTTCAACAAACGCGACCCGGCCGGCTACTTCGACCGGTTCGACATGAAGGTCCGGCGCAGCTTCCACAACCAGATGCGGCACCGCATCGAGAGCCTCCAGCTCCTCAAAATCCGTTCGAGTTCGAAGGTGCGGGCGTTCTACCCTCGGGGCAACGTCGGCGTCGCGCTGGTCGCGACGAAGTATAGATACAAACAACGGTCTCTGGACCTGACCACGTTCACGGTCTTCCGTCGCGACGGGAGCAAGTCCACGGGCATGTTCTCCATGGAAGTCGACCCCGTTCGGGCAGGGAACATGAACAAGCACTCCGTGTTCACCTGCCCGGCCTGCAACTACGAGGTTCGCTTCAACAAAGACTGGCTCGCCGTGCCGGTCTCGCCGCAGAGCAGCGGTTGCATGGAAGCGCTCTGGCTCGTCTCGTTGCGCAGCAACATCTACGTGGAAGCCGCCGTACACGTCGGTGAGTCGGCAATCGCGGCCAGTTCCGCGCTCGAATCCTGCGTCCTGTCGACGCGGGCCAGCCAACAGATCCAGGAAACGGACAAACCGCGGGTCACCAGCTGGAAACCCGCGGCGTTCGTAGGCTCGGCGATGCCGCCGGGAATGACCTGCGTCCGTTGCGTGCGGCACTGCAAACAGGGCATGGTCGCGGAGTTCAACCTCGTCGTCATGGGGCGGCTGCGGTACCTCATGGTGGTGCGCGGCACTGCGGCTGACATCGAGCGCGAGCGGGCGGCAATCGACGGCATCCTGAAGAGCTTCCGGCTCATCAACCCCTCATTGACGGCCAAGGCAATGGCCAAGCGGTCCGCGTTCGCCCACACGGGGTTCGGGATGTTCGACGACCAGAACACCTACACGAACAAGAAATACGGCATCGAGATCACCGCCCCCAGGGGCTGGAAGACGACGGTGCGACCGGGCGGTTGGTTGTTCCAGCTGATCTTCTCGTGCCCGCAGTCGGACAGTCGGCTGAGCATCCGCGCGATTCGTCCCCCGGCGAACAAGTGGACCCGCTCTTCCGTGAACCGGGTGATCGGCAACTGCCTCAGGAGCACGCAGCGGCACAATCTCAGTGATTCAAAGTGGATCAGCGCGGCCACGACGGGGGGATTCGATTCGCGGGAACTGCGGACCGCGCCGTCGAAGAGCGAGCCCGGCGACCACGTGGTGCGTTACGCGATGCGCCCCGACATCCTGCTCATCATGGATGGCAACGTGGCGATTCCCGCCGCCGGCGAGCTGATCAGCAAGGCGATGCGCTCGCTCGTGACGGTCAAGTAGCCGACCACCCTACTCCTTCTTCGGAGGAGGTGTCTTCTTCGCGGGGGGCTTCACGCCGAGTTGCTTCTGGATCCGGGCCTGAAGAGCCGCGAGGTCCTTGATCGACTGCAGCAACCCGGCGACGGTCGCGGTCTTTTCCTGCAGCGTCTTTTGGTGGCGGGCGATCTCAGCATCAGCAGCCTGGATACCCTCACGGAGCTTCGTGGCCGCGGCGAGCTTCTGCCGAAGGCCCGCCATGGCGGCCAGGGCCTCTTCGATCTCGGCATGCCGTTTCTTCGCGGCGACCAGATCCTGCTCCATCGTCGTGATCAGGCGGATCTTCTCGGCCAGCTCGGTCGAGACCGGCAACAACCGCGCGACCGCCTCGTCCCGGCGACGCTTCGACGCCGCGATCTCGTTGTCGGCGTTGTCGATGTCAGCCTGGAGTCGGAACTGCCGGCGCTTGAGCGCCTCGAACTCTGTCTCGTACTTGCCGAGAGCGGCGACCTGGTTCGAGGCCTTCAGCTGGTTCGAGTCACGGACCCGACACGCCGATGGAATCAGCAGGAGAATCAAGGAACCCGTTGCTATGATCCCGCGCCCTCTAACCCACCCAAACTGCACTAAAACAGACATGGAACGCACACTCATCTTGTTCAAGCCCGACGCCGTCCAGCGCGCCATCTGTGGCCGCATCCTATCGCGGTTCGAGGACAAGGGCCTCAAGATCGTTGGCATGAAGATGATGCAAATCAGCCAGGAGCTGGCAGCGACGCACTACGCAGACCACGAAGGCAAGCCCTTCTACGCCGGCCTCGTCAAGTTCATGACCCAGAGCCCGGTCGTCGCGATGGCCCTCCAGGGCATCGGCGCGATCGCCATGTGCCGCAAGATGATGGGCGCGACGTTTGGCAACGACGCCGAGCCTGGCACGATCCGCGGCGACTTCGGCTCCAGCCGCTCATTCAACCTGATCCACGGCTCGGACAGCGCCGCTGCCGCCGAGCGCGAACTCGGGCTGTTCTTCCCGGAAGGGTTGACGGACTGGGACTACCAGTCCCACTGGATCTACGACCCAGTGGACGAGCTCGGCTAGCCCCGGGCGGCCATGCACAGCGACCGAGTTGTCCGAGGTCCTCGCTGAGCTAGGCCCCGTGCTCCGGCAGGCCACCGTCCGCGACATCGCTCGCCTCGACGGTAAGGACGACCTCTTGTTCTTCCTGGACACGCCCGACGGCCACCGTGCCCTGCACATCGTGACCGGTGGGCGCCGCGCGAGGATCACGCTCACCAAGCGTCGCTTCCACAAGAGGGAGTTCCTCACCGGGCCGTTGGTGGACCGTCTCCGTCAACGATTGCTGGGCTACGCGTTCGAAGGAGTCTCGCAACCGCGAGGCGAGAAGAGCTGCGGACTGACTCTGGTCGATCCGGAAGGCAATCACCTCGCCCTGCAGATCGAACTCTTCGGAGCTCGGGGGCTGTGGTGCCTCGTCGACGAGCACGGTGACATCCTCGAACTGAGCCGACTGCCGAACGTGACCGGTCGCGAGATTCGGCCTGGTGCCAGGTACGTTGCGCCCCCACCGCGCGAAGGCGCAGCAGAGGATCCGCCTTCACGCTTCGCACAGCCGGTCGCCGCGGCCATCGACGCCTGGTTCACCGATTTCGACCGCGAGCAGGAGGTCGCGCGTCTGCGCAAGAATCTCGCGGGCGTGATCGACCGAGTGGCGCGAAAGCTGCAACACAAGATCGACGGACTCGCGCGACAACGAAAAGAGATCCACCGCATCCCGGAGATTCGGCAGCAAGCGGACATGCTGCTCGCCTACGGCTTTTCGCAAGCGACGGGCGCGACCTCGCTCACCGTCCCCGACCCGAACGATCCCGACCTCACACTGACGTACCCGCTCGACCCCTCGCAGTCGATCCAAGCCCAGGCCGAAAAACTCTACAAGAGGGCGCGGAAGCTCACTGATGGAGCGGAGATCGCGGTCGAGCGCCAGGCCAAAGCCGAAGCGGCGCTCGAACCCGTCATCCGGTGTCGCGAGGAACTCGACGCGGGCGACGACCTCGATTCGCTGCTCGGGTTGCAAGACCGCCTCGCCACGCTCGGCCTCATCCAGGCCACGCGATCTGCAAAGACCACCGGCCCCGTCAAGGATCGCAAGCTTCAGAAAGCCACCAAGGGTTACAACTTCCGCCGGTTCACCTCCAGCGAGGGCTACCTGATCCTCGTCGGTCGCACGAACCGCGAGAACGATCGCCTGTCCGTCGCCGTCGCCCGCGGCAACGATTTGTGGTTCCACGTCGGACAGGGCTACGCCGGCAGCCACGTCATCATCCGGCTACCCCGCGGAAAGACCGCGAGCCTGGAGAGTCTCCTGGACGCCGGCACGCTCGCCCACTACTTCAGCAAGGCCCGGAACACGCCACGCTGCGAGGTAATCTACACCAGGGCGAAGAACGTCCGGAAACCCAAGGGGGTGCCTCCGGGAAGCGTGACCACGACCGGAACGAAGACAGTGCTGGTCGCCCGCGAAGAGGACCGCCTGCGACGATTGCTGGATTCCGCCGACGGCAGCCATGACTGAAGCTGCCGACCTTCCGAGTCGCGGGCTTCCGCCGCGGCGATCGCTCCACGACGCCCTGCCGCAAACCAGGAATAAAACGAAGTCTCCCCCCTTTCCTGCGTCGGCCTTGGCGGTCATCCTGCGGATTGGACCTCGGGACCTGCACCCATGCTCAACTCGCACTTTCGTGTACTTCACGAAGCCAATCGCGCTTCGTGGAACGCGGCGACGATTGCCCACAACAGCCACAAAGGCGATCAGATCCGCTTTTTCAACGATGGTGGGGAGACTCTCTTTCCGGAAGAACTGGAGTTGCTGGGCGACGTACGCGGGAAGCGCGTCCTTCACCTGCAGTGCAATTGTGGCCAGGACAGCCTGAGCCTCGCGCGCCGCGGAGCCGAGGTCGTCGGCGTAGACATCTCCGACCAGGCCATCGACTTCGCCCGCAACCTGTCGCTCCGCACCCGGATCCTCGTCGAGTTCCACCGCGCGGACCTCTACGCCTGGCTCCCCGAACAGCAGAAGCTCTCCGAGTCGTTCGACATCGTCTACAGTTCGTACGGCGCGCTGCGCTACCTGTCTTCCGTCGATGTCTGGGCGAGACTCATCGCGGGAGTGCTGCGCTCCGGTGGCAGACTCGTGCTCATCGACTTCCATCCGATGTTGCAGATGTTCGATCGCTCAGGCGATTTCCATCATCCGTACTCTGCGCCGGGCGAGCCGAGAACTTGCGAACTCGGCGTCTCCGACTACGTCGGGGACTCCGGTCCGGAACTGTTGGCCGGTGACTTCCACGAGGGAATCCGAAAGTTCGCGAACCCGTATCCGCACCACACCTTCCACTGGGGTCTCGGTGAGATCGTCAACGCCGTCCTCAGCGCCGGCTACCGCGTCGACGCGCTGCGCGAATACCCCTTCGCGAACGGGTTGCGCCACTTCGAGAACGGCCAGGCTTGCGAGCAACGCCAGATGTTGCCGCCGAGCCATCTACCGCGGCTCCCGATGATGTTCGGGTTGCAAGCAATCCTGTAACCAGTTCTTTAGCGCGCGCGACAGATTGTAGAGTGGGACGCGTGTCCGACTCGACTGCAAGCCTGACCTGCCAGCACTTCGGCGACTGCGGCGGCTGTTCGTCGCTGCCAACGCCTATCGCCGAGCAGCGCAAGCGCAAGGCCCTGAGAGTCGGAGCAACGCTGGGGACACACGCGGACGGTCTCGAGTTGACGTTCACGGATTCCCCGACCTCCAGTCCTCGACACGACAGGATGCGCGTGCTGTATCCGGTGCAGCCCGCGACGGGCGGCTTGACCATGGGCCTGTATCGAAAGGGCACCCACGAGGTCGTCGAGCTGCAATCATGCGAAATCCAGCACCCGGCGCTGACCGAACTGGCGCGGCTCGCGCTCGACATCCTGCGCCGCCAAAGTTTGTCACCCTATGACGAGGCCGCGCACCGCGGATTGCTCCGTGCGTTCACGGCGCGGCTCGCGCCCACGACCGGGGAGTTGTTGATCGGGCTCGTCACGACAAGTCCGGACTTGCACGCGGCGGATGATCTCGCAGAGGCCCTGCTCGCCGCCGCGGACGAGTTGCCGAGGGTAGGCGATCAGGACGTGCGCGCGGTCGGAGTCGTCCACAACGTCAACCCTGACCGCGGCAATGCCCTCATCGGCGACGATGTGCGCACGCTTGTCGGTCGCGGGCACATCTTCGAGCGATTCGGCGACATGACGTTCCGGATCAGCTTCCTGAGCTTCAACCAACTCCACCGCCATGCCGAGCAACTGCTCTACGCGCCGGCCCTCGCGATGTTGGGGCCGCTCGAAGGCCTGCGAGTGATCGATGCCTTCGGCGGAATCGGCCCGTTCGCCATCCGGCTCGCACGACGAGGCGTGGAAGCCGTCACCCTCGTCGAGCTACACCCGTCGTCGTGCGCCGATGCGCGGCACAATGTCGCCGCGAATGGTCTCGCCAACGTGAAGATCGTGGAATCAGCCTTCGACAGCGCGGTGCTGGAGCGATCCGCCGATCTCCTCGTCGTCGATCCGACCCGCGCGGGTCTCGGCGTCGCCGGCTGTGCGCACGTCGGCGAGCTGGGCCCCCCCCGAGTCCTGTACGTGGCCTGCGGCATCGAGGCTCTGGCCCGCGATCTCGGGCGGCTTCCGGAATACCGCCTGGAAAAAGTTCAGCTGGCCGATCTCTTCCCTCACACCGATCACGTCGAGATCCTGGCTCTGCTGCGCCGCCGCCCAGGTAATTAGATTCCGCTGGGCCGATTCCCAAGACCCGCGACTCGCGTTAGAAAGACGGGAGTTCAGCGACCCCGCTGCTATTCACTGCCAACACTTGCCATGGATTCCACGAAGAACACGGTCCCCGACATCTCCACACAAACCGACCAAGGCACCCACGAGCGCGACATGTACCAAGACGCAGTGCAACGGTTGGACCAGGCCGCGAGGCACACTGACGTTCACCCCGAGGTGATCGAGAAATTGAAGCACCCGAAGTCCGTCTTGATCGTGTCGATCCCGGTGCGGATGGACGACGGCAGCCTCCGGGTCTTCACGGGATATCGCGTGCGGCACGACGACACGCGAGGCCCGACCAAGGGCGGCATCCGCTACCACCCGAGCGTGGACCTCGGCGAGGTGAAATCGCTCGCGTTATGGATGACCTGCAAGTGCGCCGTGATGGGCATCCCGTTCGGTGGCGGCAAGGGCGGGATCGAGGTCAACTCAAAGGAACTCTCCCGCATGGAGCTCGAGCGTTTGAGTCGCGGTTTCATTCAGCAGATCGCGGACTTCATCGGTCCCAACCGGGACATCCCGGCGCCCGACGTCTACACCAACCCGCGCATCATGGGTTGGATGATGGACGAGTATTCGAAGATCCGCCGCAGCAAGACGCCAGCGGTCATCACCGGCAAGCCGATTTCCCAGGGCGGGAGCCAGGGTCGTGACGACGCGACGGGCCGCGGTGCCTACTACTGCATCAAGGAGCTCGAACGCATCCGCGGTTGGGATCCGAAATCGAAGACAGTCGCAGTGCAGGGGTTCGGCAACGCCGGGCAGCACGTAGCGAGACTCCTCCACGCCGACGGCTACAAGGTCGTCGCCGTCAGCGATTCCCGCGGCGCGATCCATCGACCAGAAGGCCTGCACATCCCCAGCGTGACGCGCTTGAAGAACGAGGAGAATCGTCTGGCCGCGGTTCAGTACAGTGACGACGGCAAGATGGAGAACGTCAAGGCCGAGGACATCCACAACTACGCGCTCCTGGAGCTGGAGGTCGACATCCTGATCCCGGCAGCTCTCGAAGCGGCGATCTCGAAGACCAACGCTGCGGGCGTAAAGGCCAAGGTGGTCGTCGAGGTGGCAAACGGCCCGGTGACCCCCAACGCCGACCTGATCTTGCGCGAGAAGGGCGTGATGATCATTCCGGACATCCTCGCGAACGCCGGTGGCGTCACCGTCAGCTACTTCGAGTGGGTCCAGAACAAGGCCGGCTTCTACTGGGAGCTCGAGGAAGTCAACGAGAGACTCCGGGTGATCATGGCCCGCGAGTTCAAGAACGTGTACGAGCGCCATCGCCAGGCGAAGCTCGACATGCGCACGGCAGCCTACGCCCACGCTCTCGAACGGCTCGGCGAGGCGATCGACGCTCAGGGTACGCAAGCTTTCTACGCCGGAAACGGCGGGCACGTCTGATCCGTTCCGCGTGACAGTCCGCCGCCTCCTAGCGCATTCTCCGGACTCTCTGCATGAACACAGTCTGGTCCACGGCCACCCGGATCGGGGAGATTCTATGGACGGTGTTGCGCGTCGTCCTCACGCCGATTCGCTTCCCTTCAACGCTTACGCACACTGGCTGCACACGCAATGGCCAGCGGGCACGACGGAGAAACTCCCTGCGGTCCATGCCGACGGGACGACGAACGTCCCCGGCCTGTTCGTCGTCGGCGACCTGCCGGCGTGCCCCCTGATCTCACCGGCGACCCGCCGCATCGAGCGGGGAACGCCCGGAATCTCGATCCTGACCCACCAGGAACCCGCCCGCCGCTTGACCGGAGGGCTTCGGCTTCGTGCAATGTGGCTCCCCCTCTGAGATCCGAGACCCAGTCCGCAACCGAACGATCATGAAACCCCTGATCTGCCTACCCCTCGCCCTTCTCTCCGGCTGCACCCTCTTCGGTGCGCTGTCCGAAGAAGAAGAGAAGATGCTCAAGCAGCACCGCGCCGGTGCTGGCAAGTACTTCGACGCCCACCAGTATGAGAAGTCCATCGCCCAGGCGCGCAAGGGCCTGGAACTCGCGACCGACGACTATCGGCTCACGGGTGTTCTCGCGTGGGCTCACCTGCAATTGTCGACGCGCCCTCGGGGAGACAACGAGGAGCACCTATTCAAGGCCCAGGCGGCTTTCGAGGACCTGATCGGCTTCCGCGACATCGAAGACCACGACCCGAAGAACATCTTTGGGTTTGCGATCGCGCTGCACAACTGGGGGCGCGTCGAAGAACATCGCTCCAGGCGGATCCGCCGTGAAGTCGTCAAGGCCAAGAAGGATGATCGCAAGACGATGTTGGCTCTCGCCAGCGAATACGACCGCATGGCGCTCCACAAGGACGCGATGGCGAAGAGCTACTTCCTGAAGGTGGTCGACGGTTCGTTCTCCCAGAAAGGCAACACGCGCGAGTCCTACAAGTACCTGATGGCGATCGAGTACCGCTATGATCGCGTCAACAACGCGATTGCATACGGGACCACATGCCTCGAACTGAACGCCGAAGAGGTCAAGTACTGGCAGCAGGAATACCAGCGGACCAAATTCGCGGGGCGCGAGCGTCAGATCCGCCGCGACCTCGCTTCCCTGAAGACCGACGAGCTGAAGGTGCACTCGCGTCTCGCCGCCTACTTCCAGGAGAAGGCGCAGGTGCCGGACAACAAGGACTTCAAGAAGGACTACGCCGCCGCGAAGGTGCACCTCGACGCAATCCTCGCAGAGCGGATCAACAGCTCCGAGGACTACTACCTCCGCGCGACGTGTCACCGTGCGCTCGGGAATCACGATGACGCCCGCAAGGACTACAAGATGTTCCTCAGCCTGGGCAAGCTTACGCGCGAGCACGACGCCGTGAAAGATGCCGAGGAATACCTCTACGGAAAAGGCAAGTAGCGGCGTCCGCTACACCCTGCCGCGTTCCGCGCGGGTGATTCGGCGCAAGGAGTTCCGGCGGATCTACGCGCGGGGCAGCAGGGCCAACGGCAAGACCTTGATCCTCGTCGCCCTGCGCCGGAGCGAAGAAGGCCACCGGGTCGGGCTCTCGGTCAGCAAGGCCAACGGCTGCGCCGTCATCCGCAACAAGATCAAGCGGATCTTTCGCGAGGCGTTCCGGCTCGAGCGACCGACATTGCCCGGCCAGTTCGACGTCGTGATGATCCCCAGGGAAAGCTCGGAGAAGTTCCAGCTTCCACGCGTGCGAAAGGATCTGCGCGACCTGCTCGCCAAGATCTATTCCGGCAAGGGACGCCTCAGAAACCCGAAGCGGAAGGGTAAGCGATGAAGCTCGTGCGCCAACTGTGGCTCGCGCCGTTGCGCTTCTACCGC
>CAYYAQ010000139.1:0-13592 GCA_964469555.1 uncultured candidatus Brocadiaceae bacterium
CCTGACCGGCGATCCCCATTGGGCGGAAGACCTCGTACAGGAGACCCTGGTCCGCGCCTGCCGCGGCATCCGCGGCTTCCGCGGCGAGTGCTCGCTGCGGACCTGGCTCTTCCAGATCCAGGTCCGCCTCGCGGGCCAGCCAAGTCGATGGAAGGGCCGGCAACCGGACTCCGGTCGCGGCGATCTCATCGTGCCTGACAATCTGGCCACCCAACCCGGGCTCGAGAGCGAGGAGCGGGAGCTGGCCGAGCGTCTCGACGAGGCGATGGAGCGGTTGACCACCCGCCAGCGCACCGCGCTGCATCTCCGCGCGGTCGAGGGCCTCGACTACCGAGCGATCTCCCAGGTCCTCGGTGGTTCCCACGCGGCCTCACGCATGCTGGTCCTCGCTGCCCGCCGCCAGATCCTGCGCCGCATGGGGAGGCACCTGCTGCCATGAAACCGCCGCAAGCCCACTGCGCCCAGGCGGACCTGGTTCTCGCCCGCTTCCTGGACGGCGACCCGACGACCAAGAACTCCGACTCCCCCGCGCACCTCGGGTCGTGCCCGGAGTGCCAGTCCGCGTTGCGTCGCGCCCGGCGGCTGGACGCGCTGCTCGCGCAACACTCGACCATCGAAGTATCGGATGCGCTCGGTGACCGGTTGCTGACCGCCGCGTTTCCGGCGCCCGTTCCCCCGACGCGGCGTCGGTTGCCGCTGGTCGCCGGCGCCGCCGTGCTTCTGATCGGCGGCATCGCGATCGGCATGTGGTGGCGGGCCCCGACCACCAGCCGCGGTCGAGATGCGGCAGCGGACGACGTCGCCCGACGACGAACCGAAGAACCGAAAAACGAGTTGCTCACCGATCTTCTGCCCCTGCCCGACGCCGGCAAGCGTCGGTCGTTCGGGCACGTGACGCGCACGATCCGGCGGACGCCAAGGACCCGGCTCACCAACGCGACGATCCTCCGCCGCGAAGACTTGGCGTCGGTGATCCTCCCCACCGTCGGAATCCTCCAGGGACTGCACGGACTCGCCGTGCCAGGGAGCGGCATCGCGACATTCTCGTGGTCGAGCATGCGCCGCACCGCCGCACGGCTGGCCCGGGACGCACGCTTCGAAGCCGGCACGAAGTTGATGCAGTCCCGTCGAACCTCGGACCACCGCCAGTTCGTCGCGTTCCTGGCCACGACGACCGAGACCCCCCTGTTGCACGATCTGCTCGCCGCTGCGCGGGACGATGCGGCGACCGTACGACGGATTCACACCGCTCTCCGTCGTGGCCGACCTGGTCAGGAGGTCATCGTCGCAGCCGCGCGCCTCGGCCATCCGCGTCTCGACGCGGCGATCGTCCGCATCACACGACGCTGGCCTTTGACCTCGCACGCGACCATCGAAGCGATCGCCTCGACTGACAACAGACCCGGTCGCGTCGCCGTGCTGCTCGATATCTGGGATGAGTTGCGCGCGCGCCGCGCCCTCGGTAGTGACGAGACGCGCTTGCTCGAGTCATCGTTCCGGCAGCTACCCCCTGCGGCCACCGCCGAACTCATGACGGCCGCGCAAGCGGCGAAGCGACCCGATCGGCGACTACAGTGCTTGACCGCGCTCGGGTGGCGACGCGACCCATCGTCTGTCGGGTTTCTCCTTCGACTGGTCGACAGCCGACACCACGAGACCGCGCTCGCGTCCGGTCACGTACTGAGTCGCATGCCCGTCTCGACCGAGGACGAGATCGCCGCGTGCATCGAGCGGAGCCGACGCGCGTACGTCCTGCTCGCCGCGCTGTGTGGCATGCGCTCGAAACTACCCCGATCCAAGCTTCGAACGACAACTCTCACCAGGGAAGAGACCGCGTTCCTCTGGGACGGAGCGTTCAATGCCAATCAGTTCGGCATCGCGTGCGCTCTCTGTCGCAGGCGAAGCGTCCTCTTCGATTGACCCCACTGCCTTCCCCTCGAGAGCCCGCCCGCACTCCCGATCCTTCTCGAACCACAGATCATCATGACCCACCATTGCATCCTCCCGGCCACGATTCTGCTCGCCCTGACCGCCCTGTCACCCGCCACTGCCCAGGCTGACGCGCAGGACGCCCGTGGCCTCAAGATCATTTCGATCTCGGATCTGCTGTTCCGCACACAACCGCCACGGGCACCTCGGCTCGGCAAGTTGAGTGGTCGCCGCCGCGGCGACGAGAACTTCCCCCGGCCGCTCGCGAAGTCCGAGTTCTTCTGCATCGAGAAGGGCCAGTTCCTGGACCTGATTCGGTCGACGTGCGGGGACGTCGCCGACGAGGTGTCGATGATCGTGCGCGGTCAGTCGTTGTTGATCTCCGGCAAGAACAGCCATGTGGCTGAAGTCGAACAGATCGTCAAGGTCATGCGTCGAGCCATGACCCAACGGTTCGCGGTAAACGTGCGCCTCTATCGCATCGGCACCGACCAGTACCCCGCAGCCGCTTCGGCGCGCCAACTGACCGAGCTGACCAAGGACCTGACGCCGATCTGGCACGGACACACGAAAACGCTCTCGGGCCAGCAGGTCGTGCTCGCCCAGGAGAACTTCACGCGCTACGTGTGCGATGTGGACGTCGAAGTGGCGGAGGAGATCTCGGTCGGTCAACCGGTGACGACGTCGATGTTCGAAGGCATCCGCATCCTGGTCGAGAGCCACGCTCTGATCGGCAGTACGGATCGCGTCTTCAAGTGCCAATTCGCGCTCTGCGAGAAGCAGAAGGAGCTGAAACTCCAGTCAACCGGCGTCCAGGATATGCCGAGCATCGGCATCCCGCATCTCGCAGCGATATCCGGCGCCTTTTCGGGACGGGTGGAGCACGATGGAGCTCTCCTGGTTTCGATCAAAAGTCGGGCACCCGCCGACGGCAACTTCCTCCTCGTCGTACAGGCGAGCCCATCCGCCGCGAACCCCACCGAGATCTCGGCCGGCGAGACCCTGTTGCTCCCCATCTCCGCGTTGACGAGCAGTTCGCTCCAGTTCGACATGCCACTCACCCGCTCCGAGGAGGATCCCGAAGGAGCGCGCGGTGGTTATCCGGTGATCAAGTTTGAGGTGGATGATGGTGGCAACCGCGGCGAGACGCTTCTGAGCTTGTTGCGCGAGAGTCTCGGCAGCCTCCTCGATGAGGGTGGGGCCGCGGTCGACATGACCAGCAATGGCTCCGGTCACGGGTTCATCCTCGTGCGAGGTTCCCAGAAGACCCGCACCGAAGTGCGTCGGTTGCTCGCTGCGCTCCAGGATCAGTGGATCCACGGGGTTGAAGTACAACTGACGACCGAACTCCTGGCTGTGCCACGCGGCAGCTCGACATTCTCCGCATTGAGCCAGGTCAATCCGTCCTCACGCGAGGTCCTGCACTCGCTGACGTTTCCGACGTTGATCGGCGACACCGCGCTGGTGTTCAAGGGGATCGAATCCGCGGTCGTGCGGGACTACGAGCCCGAGATCGCCAACAAGACGACCCTGTCGAATCCCGCGGTGCAGACGACCTTCCGCGGGCTGGCCGTCGCAGTTCGACCAACAGTACAGGGCAAGACCAACGGCGCGAATCTCTATGTCGAAATCAGCCACATTCCCACTCCGACGCGGCAGTCGACGGCACAGGATTCTGTCGGGGACCTGTATCACGTGAACGTGAACACGGCGCAGTTTACGCGCTCCGGGGCGGTCAAACTCGAAACCAAGGTCCCCTTGGGATGGGGCCCTCTGTTTCCTGGCGAACCGAACCACTTGCGCGTGCACCAATCTGTTCGATTCCGCAAGCTCTGACAAGCAGTAAGTAGAGACCCGCGGGGGCGCGGGTTTCTCGGCTTCCCGGGGACGCGACAGCCTACGCGCTCAACTCGGGACGGTCGTCAAGTGGAGACGCACGGTTGGAATCCAGCGGCTATGATTCCCTGAGGCCTTCCCTTAGGTTCGAGCCCTTCCCGCCCCTTTCCCGGGGTGGCCACACACGTCCCCTTTCCGACCTTTACGCTTCCAGATGCAGAGACTCGGTCTGAGCCAACACATGCGCACCGAGCAGCGGCTTATTCAGTCGCCGCAGATGATCCAGGCGATGAAGATCTTGCAGTGTCCCATGCACGATCTCCTGGAGCAGATCGAGCAGGAACTTAGCGAGAACGTCTTCCTCGAGGTCGTCGACAAGACCGAGGAAACCGTCACCAACGGTGAGGTACAGGAGACGACGACGGAGGAGACGGAGTTCGAGGAATCCATCGAGGAGCAGATCTCGAAGGAACTCGACCAACTCGAGGAACGGATCGACGACTACGCCTCGGTCGGGACGCGACCGAACCAGGAGGACGCCGACCGGCGGTACGAGATGCTGCTCAATACCGCGGATAACGAGGAGACGCTCTCGGAGTACCTCCTCCAGCAAGTCGGCGTGATGGACATCCGCGACGAACTCGCGATCGTGGTTGAGCACCTCGTCTTCTCGTTGGACAACGACGGTCGTCTCCTGGAGAGCGCCGAACAGATCGCGGACGACATCATGGTGCCGATCCCGCTCGCCGAGGAAGCGATCGCGTTGGTGCGCAGTCTGGATCCCGCGGGAATCGGCGCGCGCTCTCTGCAAGACTGCCTGATGATCCAACTCGACCGCATGAACTTCGTCACGCCGCTGACGCGCGCGTTGGTCGGTCATCACCTGGACGACCTGGCCTTGAACAAGTTGCCAAAGATCGCCCGAGACACGAACTCGACAATCGAGGAGGTCAAGGAGGGCTGGGATTTCCTGCGCGCTCACGTGCACCCTCATCCGGGTGCGCGGTTCACCGAGTCGAAGAGCGGAGTCGTCTCCCCAGACGTCGTCGTGGAGGAGATCGAGGGCCGTCTCGAGGTTCGCAGCCGACGCGGCAACGTCCCCGAGCTGCGCATCTCGCCGACCTACCGCAAGATGCTCAAGGAGGCGAAGCACGACCCGAAGATCGCTGAGTTCTTGAAGCGCAAGATCGAGTCGGCGAAGTGGTTCATCGAGTCGATCCACCAGCGTCAGAATACGATCACGAGAATCGCCACGGAGATCGTAAAGCGCCAGAACGGCTTCCTCCGCCAAGGCGTGCAAGCACTGAAGCCGATGAAGATGCAGGACGTCGCCGATGCGGTGGGCGTGCACATCTCGACCGTGAGCCGTGCCGTGTCCGGCAAGTACATCCAGACACCCCAGGGCATCCTGGACATGAAACGATTCTTCTCGGGAGGCACGGTGACCGACAGTGGCAAGGTCATGAGCCAGCAGGCGGTCAAGCTGCTACTGCAGACGATCGTCGCCGAGGAGGACAAGGCCCGACCGCATTCCGACGACCAACTCGTCGAACTCCTTGCAGGCAAGGGCGTCCACATCGCTCGACGCACCGTCACGAAGTACCGCAAGGCGGTGAACATCGAATCGTCCAGTCGCCGCAAGGAATACTGAGCGCTCACTCGACGAGTGCTCCCCGTCTCCAACCCCTCAACCTCTATCACCACTCGACAACCCAATGGGCATCAAGGTCACGGAAGTCAGACCCGGCATGGTCATCCGCATTCAAGGCGAGTATTTCCAGATCACGAAGTACGTGCACACGACTCCCGGAAAAGGGCAGGCGATCAACCACGTCTACCTGAAGAACATGCTCACAGGACGGCAGAAAGAACTGCGCATGAGCACGGGCGACACACTCGACAACGTGTTCTTGGACAACAAGGACTGCCAGTACCTCTACAAGGACGGCAACGGCCACGTGTTCATGGACAACGAGTCCTACGAACAGTTCCATCTCCCGGACGTCATGGTCGAAGACAACCTCCGATTCATGAGCGAAGGTGACAACGTCACCGTCTGTTTCATCGACGCGGAACCGCGTGTGATCCAGCTCCCGCCATCGGTCGTGCTCGAAGTCATCGAAGCAGAGAATGTCGTCAAGGGCGACACTGCTACCAACCTGCAAAAGACGATCAAGATCAGCACCGGCTACCAGTTGAAGTCCCCTGCCCACATCAAGGTCGGCGACAAGGTCAAGATCACGACCGAAGACGGGCTCTACTCCGCACGAGCGAACGATTAGGCGTCCGCAGCCATCCGCCTCTCCTGTCGACCGGACTCCAAACCTCGTCCCCGGCAGCAGGCAAGGAAACGCACAGCCTCAGCACGGCAGGCCCAGGTTCTAGCGACCCGTCCAGGATCGCCGGCGAACACGCCAGTCCACAAGGACGCCGACGAGCGAGCGCACTCTTCGCCGAGCCGTCGAGGAACGCCCCCGGTCAAGCCCCCGAGCTCACTCGCTGGAACGCCAAGATACTCACTAGCCGCTCGAGCCGAGGCTCACAACAACCGACGCAGCACTTCACGGCGACCCAGCCCTTGCTCGTGCGCGATACGCAACACCTCGGCCTCCTCCGGGCGCCGGACCGTCTCCCCGGAGGGCAGCCGCGCCGCCTTGAAACGCACGGGGCCAAACTCCGTCTCGACCGTGTCCTCCCAGCGCTTCACAACCGACCGATCGACCCGATGCGTTCGCACACCGAGAGACGTGGATTCCTCGAGCAGAAACTGGACGATACCCTCGCGACACGCTTCGTCGACCAACGCGGTAAACTTCCACCCCGGTCGACCCTTCTTCATCTGGATCGCGGTCGCGAACGCGTCGACCGCGCCGCGCTGCAGCGAACCGTCGATGAGGAACGCGAGGCCTTCCCCGGTGATCGTGTCGAGATTGCACGTGATCTCCAACATCATGGACGTGGCGGAGGCACTGGCTGAGCCCAGCGTGACCCGAAGCAAGTTCGGGTGCTCGGGGTCATCTCGCGTGCCGGCGCCGTAGCCGCATTTCGAAGGAGTCCACGCGAGGTCCGGTTCGAACTCGTCGACGAGGACCTTGAGCAGCGCTGCGCCCGTCGGCGTGACGCACTCCCCCATCGGCCCGCCGCTCCGCAACGGAATCCCGAGCAGATTCCCCATCGCCCCCGGCGCGGGCACCGGCATTTCGCCATGGTCACACATGACAGTGCCGCGCCCTGTCACCACCGCCGAACTGTAGATCCGGTCGATGCCCAACAGGTGGCAGCCCAACACCGTGCAGACCACGTCGACGATCGTGTCCTCAGCGCCGACCTCGTGAAAGTGCACGTTCTCGATCGGCGTGTCGTGGACCTGGCTCTCGACCTCGCCGAGGACCTGGAAGACACGCTGTGCGCGACCGCGCACCACGTCAGGCATCTCTCCTGCATCGAGAATCGCCAAAATGTCGCCGAGGTGCCGATGCGATCGCGGTGCCCGGGCGAGTCGAACCTGGAAGTGGGTGCCGGCAAGACTCCCACGCCTGACGCGCTCGGCGTGCAGGCTGACCCCATCGAGACCGAGCGACGCCACCGGACCTTCCAGCTCAGCGATGCGCACACCGAGATCGAGCAGCGCCCCGACCCACATGTCTCCGGCAACACCGGAGAAACAATCGAGGAACGCCACGGAGGAACCGTCCGCACGGTGCGATCCAACGGGAAACGTCATGAGCGTGGAATCAGGAACACCATTTGCTACCCATGGCCCACTCCTCGGTCTCGGATAGGAGCCAGCGCCAGCTTCCTAGCGTATCCTGGAGCAGGCGCCAGAAGCCCGTTCACAAACAGCAGCTTACACATTCGTGGATCCCCTACCGACAGCGCGTCATATCGCACACCGAGGTTGCGCTGGCGCACGCCTGTTCGCAACAGCGGTCACGTTGCTGCTCACGGGGGTCACGGCAGCCCAGAACCCGACTTCGGACCCGGTCATTCTCGCGATCGAGCCGCTGCTCGACTCCCAATCCGCGGTGGTGCGCGGGGAAGCCGCCCTCGCCCTCGCGGCGACCGGTGAATCGAAGTACCACGCCGACATCCTCGGCCTCGCTGTCGATCCCGAGCCCGCCGCACGGCATCGGGCGATCTTGGCGCTCGGCCTGCTCGGCCAACCGGGCTCGGACATCCTGCTGAGTCGCGTGCTCAAGAAGTCGGCGCGAGACTCAGACGAGCGCTTCCTCGCCGCACTCGCGCTCGGGCTGCTTCCCGATGAACCCCGCGTTCCGGCCATCGACGAGTTCTTCAACCGCGCGTCCAGCGCAAGCCGCAAACGCATCCGTACCGAGCTAGTCTGCGTCCTGATCGGCTTCCGGAAGTTGCCGCATCCCCAGCGCATGACGACGCTCCGTGGTTTCATCTCGGACGCAACCTACCGCAACCGCGCCGAACTCTCCCTCGTGATAGAGAGCCTCGCCCGCGTGCCGAGTGCGCAGAACCGCGAAGCATTCCTCGGACAACTCGGCACGAAGAACTCCGAGATCCTGATGGCGAGCCTGACAGCGCTCGCCGACCGACGGGTGAAGTTCCAACGTTCGCACTGGGAACGCATCCTGCACCTCGCCGAACACGCCCCCACGCCCGGGGTCCGCGCCCGCGCGCTTGATCTGCTGGCGTTTCATCGACAAGCAGAGGCGCTCGGCGTCGCCGGTCGAGCCCTCCTAGGTCAGGCCCCCGAGAGCGTCGCCGCGGCGATCCGTACGGTCCTCACGCTCGGCGGCAGCCCGCTGCGAGAGGGCGTCGAGGATCGGATCCTCGCGACGGCGGAACCGATGCTTCAAGCCGCGATGCTCCGCGCAAAGAAAGTCCCCCACGGCGACGACTTCGTAAAGGCGTGCATCGCGATCTCCCGTGACGCCGAGCGGTCGTTCGAAGTGCGCGCCGGCGCCACCAAGATCGTCGCGGAAGCCGGATGGAAGGAACTCCTGCCCACGGCGACACAGTTGTTCCTCTCGGCCCGGGATCGCGAGTCTGCCGAGAGGCTGGCTCTCGCCATGGAGCGACTCGGCGCCACGATCGACGACAAGTTCCTTCCGGCGAAGACCGTCGAGGAAGTGGCGTTGCTGCCCATGCGACTTCGCGCACTCATGAGTGCGGGCAGCGTGAACGCGTTCAAGATACTTCTCGGATTGCTGACCAAACCACCGAGCAACGGGCTTCAGCTCGACGCACTTCGCGCGTACCGGTCCGTGCGCCTCGACTTCCTCGACAACACGTCCCGCGCACTGCTTCCGCCGTTGCTGCGAAAACTCCTCGAGTAGAGCGGGCTAGAGGATGCGCTTGCCGAACGCCGAGGTGATCAGGTCCACGGCGACGCGACCGGACTGATTGCGGTCGTCGAGGATGGGATTGAGTTCCGTGATCTCGAGGCTCGTCATCGTCGAAGTGTCTGCGAGCATCTCCATCAACAAGTTCGCCTCGCGCCAGTTGATGCCTCCGCGGACCGCGGTCCCGACGCCAGGCACCTGGCTCGGATCCATGCCATCGAGGTCGAAGGACATGTGGATTCCCGCCGTGCCATCGGACGCGCGCTGCAACGCTTCCTCCATCACGGACTTCATGCCCCGCTCATCGACGTCGCGCATCGTGTAGGCGTTGAGACCGGACTCTTGAACCAACACCTTCTCCTTCTCGTCGAGATTACGAATCCCGATCAAGCTGACGTTCCTGGCTTCGACCTTCGGTGTGAAGCCACCGATGTTCACCAGGCGCTCGTGCCCAAACCCCAGGAGCGTTGCGAGAGGCATGCCGTGAATGTTGCCGCTGGGGCTGGTTTCCGGGGTGTTCATGTCCGCGTGCGCGTCGATCCAGATGAGCCCGATCTTCTCATCGCGTCCGCGATAGTACTCCGCGACTCCACTCACGGTGCCGATCGCGACGCTGTGGTCGCCACCGAGCACGATCGGCACGGCACCTTCGTCGAGGCTGCGCCGTACCCGACCCCGCAGCCGATCACAGACATGGACGATCTCCGGCAGATAACGAACCTTCGGGTCGACCAGACGACGGGTCTCGGGGGACGGAACGACGACGTCTCCCGCGTCCTCCACGGTGTAGCCCAGGTCCTTGAGGGCGTGGGCGACACCGGCGATGCGCACTGCGGACGGCCCCATGTCCACGCCTCTGCGCCCGGCGCCGAGATCCATTGGAACCCCGATAACGCGGACCACCCGGTTCTCTTCGGCTGACATGCCGATCTTCTAGACCGGCTCGCCGAGGATCGCAATCAGTTCTGCTTTCTTCTCCTGCATCACGCTGTCGACGTCGGCCTCGAGACACATGCGCAGGTACGGCTCTGTGTTGCTCGGGCGCACGTTTACCCACCAGTCCGGGAACGTGATCGTCACGCCGTCGAGGTGATCGATTTCTCCATCGGAGTAGTCGTCCTCGATCTTCTGCATGAGCGCGGCCTTGTCATCCACTCGGAAGTTGATCTCGCCGGTGCCGTAGTATCTCCGCAGCGGATCGGCGGCACCCTTCAAGCTCAGCCCTTCCTTGCTGAGTTGGTTGAGGACGAGGATGCACGCGAGCACGCCGCAATCCGTGTAGTAGTTCTCCGCGAAGTAGAAGTGCCCCGACAGCTCGCCGCCACCGATGCAGTCCTCTCGACGCATCGTCTCCTTCATGAACGAGTGGCCGACGCGCTCTCGCACAGGTCGGCCTCCGTGCCGCACGATCTCTTCCGGCAGCACCTTCGACGAACGCAGATCGTAGATGATGCCCTTGCCCGGGTGCCGTTCGAGCATGCCCCGCATCAGGATGACCGTGGCGAGGTCTGCGTGCACGGTTCGCCCCTCTTCGTCCACGAAGGCGCACCGATCGGCGTCACCATCGAACGAAATCCCGAGATTCGCGCCATGCTCCTTCACCGCCGCGCGCAGATCATCGAGGTTCGGTTCGTGAAGCGGGTTGGCCTCGTGGTTAGGAAAGGTGCCGTCGAGTTCTTGATACAGACCGATGACCTCGAGCCCCGAGATCTTGGCGAAGATCTCGGGTGCCTCGTTCGCCCCCATGCCGTTGGCGTAGTCGCACACGAGTTTCATCGGCTCGATCCCGGATACGAAGCTCGCGATGTGATCGACGAATCCAGGCTTCACGTCGATGTGTTCACGCGTACCTCGCGGCTCCGCCACTGGCAGATCCGAGCCGGTGGCGAGTCTCTCGACATCCTTGATCCCGGTGTCACCAGACAGCGGTCGCGCGCCCTCGCGGCACAGCTTGAATCCGATGTACTCCTTCGAGTTGTGTGAGGCCGTGACGATCACGCCCCCATCACACTCGAGCTTGCCGATCGCGTAGTAGCCCATCGGCGTCGAACTCAAACCGATGTCGACGACGTCGACGCCTTGATCCAGCACGCCGTCGATGAACGCGTCTGTCACGGACGGCGCCATCGTCCGCATGTCGCGACCGACGACGAGTCGCTTGCCACCGATGAACTTCGCGAATGCTGCACCGATGCGACGCGCGAGGGCCTCGTCGATCTGATCGGGGTATGTGCCACGGATGTCGTATGCCTTGAATATGCTCACTGTTCGTTCGCCTTACAGGTCCTGTTCAGGTTGCCTCTACCGCAAAAGACCGCAGCCTTGCGATGCAACGGTTTATGTGCTCATCGGTGAGATCGCGATGGAAAACGAACCGCAAGAGGTGCGGCCCGAAGATCATCGCCTTGATCCCCGCATCCTCCAGCCAGTTCAGCACTTCCTTTGGATCCCTGCCGGGAACCTCGACCATGAGGATGTTCGTCTGCACCGCGTCGAGATCGAGTTCGAACGGCGAGACGCCCATGAGTCCCTCAGCCATTTTCCGGGCTCGGGCGTGGTCGACCGCCAAACGCGCCGGACCGGACCGAAGCGCCTCGATTGCGGCGGCAGCGATGATCCCCGCCTGACGCATCCCGCCACCAAGAGCTTTGCGCGTCCGCCGGGCGAGGTAGATGAAGTCCGTGGAGCCAGCGACCACGGAGCCGACGGGTGCGCCGAGACCCTTGCTGAAGCAAAGGGACACCGAGTCCGCGGCGGCAGCGAGCTCGCGAGCTTCGCACCCATTGGCCACGGCGGCGTTCGCGATTCGGGCGCCATCGATGTGAACCAACAGGTCATGCGACCGCGCTGCGCTACACAGGGCGTCCATCGCGACTCTGTCGATCGTCCGCCCGCCGGACATGTTGTGGGTGTTCTCGATCAGGAGCAGTCTGGATCGAGGACAGTGTGGATCGTCCGCGCGCAGCAGGGTCGATACGTCGGCGGGATCGAGAAAACCGCCCGCCCGGTAGAGAGTCTTCGCCGTTGTCCCTGACCAACGCGCGAGGCCTCCGGCCTCGTAGAGCAGCACGTGACTTCGCTCTTCGCCGATCAACTCGTCTCCGGGACGGCAGTGAACGTGGATCGCGATCTGGTTCGCCATCGTCCCCGACGGAACGAAGAGCGCGGCTTCCTTGCCCAGGAACTCGGCCGCGAGGGATTCGAGTTTCGCAACAGTCGGATCCTCGCCGAACACGTCATCGCCGACCTCTGCGTTGGCCATTGCCTCCCGCATGGCCGCGTCTGGCTTGGTCAGCGTGTCGCTTCGAAAATCGGCGATCGAGGTCACTTTCTCAAGAGCGGCGGTAACCAGTTGAAAGCCAGCCAGACGACGAGAAGATACGCGATTCCACTGACGATCAGTGGTTTGTCGCGAAAGAGGAGTCTGGACGGCTCCCCGCCCTTGCCCCGCTGCAACACGAGGTACTGGTAGCGATACACGCCGTAGACCACCAGCGGAACGGTGATGATCAGGTTCTTGCTGCCGTGCTCTTTCACGGTCTCTGCAGCGAGCGTGTACATCGCGTAGCTCAAGATACTGATCGCGGCGAGGGACGAGATCAGTTGGTCGAGAAACTCAGTAGTGTAGCGGCGCAACGTCGCCCGCGTCGCCCCACTCCCGTCTGAGACCTTGAGAACCTCGTCACGGCGCTTGGAGAAGGCCAGCATCAGCGCGAAGAAGAAGGTGCACAGCAGGAGCCAGTCCGAGCTCTTCACCGAGAGCACGAGACTCCCGGCGTGAACCCGAAACAAGAACCCGAGTGCGATGCAGATGCAGTCGATGATCAGCATCTTCTTCAACGCAAACGTGTAGAAGATCTGCAGGACGAGGTAGGCGACCGGGAGCGCGTAGAACGGCACGTGCTCCTCCGGGGGCGACGAACTGATCTGAATAGCCCACGCCATCGCCCCTCCAGCGAACACGAAGGAGACGAGGAGAGCCACGGGAACGGGCAGCGCGCCGGTCGCGATCGGTCGGTTCTTCTTCCGGGGATGCGCCCGGTCGACTTTCCGATCCACCACGTCGTTGAGCAGATAGACCGAACTCGATAGCAGGCAGAAGATAGCGAACGCCATCAACGCCCTCACGACCAGGTCGGAATCGCCGAGCTTGTGCGCGAAGATCAGCGACGCGAACACGAGGAGGTTCTTGACCCACTGGTGTGGCCGCATGGCTCGGATCAACGCCGCAATCATCGCCGATGATTATGACGAGACACTGTCACGAGACCTACTGGAGATTCGGTTTGCAAACCGGCATGGTCTGATTCGTATGGCGGGACTGGACCGACAGATCGGGTTGCTCGGGGCGTATGGGTCCCTGACCTATCCATTCGCGTGCATCCCGTTCCTGTTCTTCTACTTCAGCGACTACGGGCTGGACCTCGTTCAGTACATGTGGCTGATCGCCTGGTACTACTGGGCGATGGTCATCATGGAGATCCCGACCGGGATCTTCGCCGATCGATTCGG
>CAYYAQ010000140.1:0-13460 GCA_964469555.1 uncultured candidatus Brocadiaceae bacterium
CATCGCGCCGCACGAGCCGGAGGGAACGATGATCGCCTCGGCATCCGACTCCCCCATCACGTCGAGGAACTGCCGCGCGACGCGACGCGCTTCGTCGAGATACCCGGTGTTGAAAGCGGGCTGACCACAACAAGTCTGTCGCGGATCGAAGTCCACCTCGCAGCCAGCCCGACGCAACACTTCGACGGTGGCGACACCGGCAGAAGGCCACATCTGATCGACAAGACACGAGACGAACAGGGCGACGCGCATGCGCTACAACGATACGGCGGATTCGCCCCAGACCTGGAACTCTCGGTGCTTTTGCTCCTCGGCACGAGCGAGAACCCCACCGCCGGCGACTTGCACGATCCGTTCGAACACCTCGGCCCCGATCTCGTCGATGCTGTGCGTGCCGTCGATGATGCCCCCCGCGGAGAGGTCGATGTCCCGGGACATCTTCTCGAAGACCCGCGTGTTCGACGCCAGCTTGATCACGGGGGTGATGGCGTTGCCGATCGTGGTACCCCGTCCCGTCGTGAACACGACGATCGTCGCGCCTGCCGCGACGAGACCCGGGACCGACTCCTGGTCGTATCCCGGCCCTTGCATCAGGTGGAGCCCGTTGCCGTCGGGCGACGCGCCGTAACCTGTCACGCCTTCGACACGCGTCGTGCCAGCCTTCGCAATCGCACCCAGAGACTTGATCGTGATGTTGAGGAGACCCCCGGCCACGTTTCCCGGACTCGGGTTCTCGCCGAGAACCACGCCGAACTTCGCCGCGTGAGCCTTGTACCAGTCGACCATCTCATAGACCGCGCAGCCCACCGACGAATCGCGGGCACGGTGAGCCAGCACGTGCTCGGCGCCGCAGAATTCGGGCACCTCCGTGAGCAGGACCGTGCCCTTCGACAGGATCAGCTCGTCCGCGGCACGACCGAGCGCCGGGTTGGCTGAAAGACCGGAGAACCCGTCGGATCCGCCGCACTCCACCCCGAGTACGAGTTCGGCGACGGAGACATCTTCGCGTTGCGCCCGATCGAGCTCGGGCAGCATCTCCTCCACTCGCTGAAGACCGGCGCGGATCGCGGCCTCGGTCCCACCAGATTCTTGAATGCCTATCCACGCCGTCGGCTTGTCCCAGGCCAGGCCACCACGCTCCTTCAACATGGACTCGACGAGCGACATGTTGGTCTTCTCACAACCGAGGTCGAGGAACACGACGCTGCCGACATTCGGGTGGTCCGCGTAGTTCGCGAGCGTGCGGAGCAACACCGTGATGTTGGAGCCATCGGAACAACCACATCCCTTGTTGTGCGGAATCGCTACGACGCCATCCACGTTCGGAAATCTCTCGCGATCGAACAACGTGTACTCGGCGATGATCGAGATCTGGGTCGCCTCGTGGCTCGCACACATGCTCGTCGGCACGATCAGCAGGAAGTTGCGGGTGCCGACACGACCATCCGGGCGGCGAAAGCCCGGGAATGTCGCGCATTCCGACTCGGGGATGTGATCCGGTGCCTCGTTGTGAAGGTCGGGTGGCAGATCCCGCACGAGAGGCACGGCGTTGTCCATGTTGTCGGTCGTGATCGGCGCACCCCGTCCGATGCCGCGCGACGTGCCTATGGGTTGGCCGTACTGCAAGACGGACTCCCCCTCGGGAATATCGCGGAGCGCGACGCGATGGCCAGCGTCGACGTCGGCGGTCACGGTCAGATCCGGTTCGTCCGGCACTTGCAGCTGATCGCCCGCACCGAGGCCGAACTTCACGACCGCGACGTTGTCCGTCGGAAGGACGACGACCACGTGCTCGGCTAGAGGTTGTCCCGTCACGCATCCAACTCCATCGTCGTCAACCGACCCTCGCTCTGCAGCGTCCGGAACTGCGCCATTGTCTCGGCCACCCCCTCGGCGAGCGGCGTCCGGGGCAACCCGGGCAGGACGCTCTCGATCGAATCGGCGACCATGTCGGGCGGGATCGGCAGCGGATCTCCCTCGATTTCGATCACGGGCTTGGCGGCGTGTTCGTGGATCATGTCTACCACAGTCCGGATCGTCTCCGATGCACCGTGAAGGTTGAAGACGTGCGCGCCGGAAGGGGCCCGATCCGCGGCTTCGATGAACGCCGCGGCCACGTCCCGGGCGTGGATCACGTCGGTGCTTCCGGAGAAACGTACGGTGAACGGTCGCTCGACGACCGCTGCCTTCATCGCCTTGGTCAGATCACTGGTCAGACCCTGGTCCCGTCCGACGCCGTAGACGGTCAGTGGCCGTAATCCGACGGTGGTCAACCCATCGTCCTGGAAATAGATGCGGGCACTCCCCTCGTTTGCGCATTTATAGACGCCGTAGTGGGTCGTCGGTCGGCAGGGCGCGGCCTCGTCGACCCGGTCCTGCTCCGGTCCGTAGACCGCCGCGGAGCTCGCGTAGGCGACGCGTTCGATCCCATGACGGATCGCGGCCTCGAACACGTTCACGGTCCCGAGGACGTTGACTCTTGCGCCCGCCATGGGATCAGACTTGCAGAACGGAACCTGTAAGCCGGCGAGATGAATGATGTGGCGAGCGCCCGTGCGGTCCAGCGCTCGCTCGACCGCATCCAGCTCGGTGATGTCGCCCTTCTCGCGGCCAACGTCAGCCCAGCGATCGAGCGGGAGGATCTGTTCGACCCGCCGCGCATCATCCGTGATGTCGAAGCTCACGGGCCGATCGCCACGTTCCAGGAGGAGTTTGACAACCCAGGCGCCAATGCACCCACTGGCGCCGGTCACAAGATACGGCGTGCCCACGCTTGCCATCGTAATGCGATGTTCGTCGCGTCGCGACTGCCGGGATCCGGGCGAATCGACGCATCAACCGTCGAACACCCGACGATCGAGCTGGGTATCACTTTGAATACAAACTCCCCACGACGTCACAACATCAGCATGCGAAATACACTTGCGATGTCTCTGTGAAGAACCGTGGAATGGCCCGCTTGTTGCGAAGTGCTGGCGGATCTGCAACTGAGACTCACAGCACTTGCCGAAGACCCGGAAGATGCCTTCCGGGTCTTTTTCTTTTGGTGCTGGCCGGAAGATGCCTTCCGGGTCTTTTTATTTGGCCCGCTTCGCGCACGCCGGTCATCGCTGGTTCTTCGCTCGCCGTAACTGCGCGGCGGCGTCGCTCAGTTTGTAGAACGGGTCGAGCGGAAAACACCCGCTCACGATCCCGTTCCGCGGCGCAGTCGTGCAGTCACTGAGGGTGCGGCAGACGCGCTTGCGGTCCAGCGATTCTCCGCGCAGTACGTCGAGCGGCAGCTCCGGGTAGGACAGGATCATCCGACCGACGCCGACCAGGTCGACCCCACCGGTCCGTACTTCGTGTTGTGCCACGTGCGGCAGGAAGTCCTGGAGGTAGCTGTAGCCCGTGCCGACCATCACGAGCCCGGGAAGCGCCGCCTTGCACTGACGCGTGGCCGCGAGCTGTGCCGCGACGCCACAAAGCGGATCCTCCGGCGGCAGGTAGCCGTCGCTCGGCGGGTAGGCCGCGGGCCGCTGCAGGTGCGGGCAGTAGTAGGGGGAACCCGCAGTCAGGTTGACCATCTCGATGCCCCGGTCCTGACAGCGCCGCAGAAACTCGATCGGCTCCGCGAGATCAGCCCGTCGCGGGTCGCTCTCGTCGATGCCGAAGCCGTGCGGCCAGGGAGTGGCCCAACCATCGGGCGTGCCGACTCCTGACTTCTCGTCGGGGCGAAACGGCACGGAGTCCTGCGCCGAGACGCGCACGGCGACGTGCAGATCGGGGCACTCTGCCCGGATGCCCTCGACGATCCGGTGAAACAACGCGGTCCGGTTCTCGAGGGAACCACCGAATCGACCAGGCCGCGCGCGGGCGCCGAGGAGCTCGTGCAACAGGTATCCGTGGCAACACTTCACGTCGACGAACCGGAACCCGACGCGGGCGGCGGCGACCGCGGCAGCCACGAAACAGTCCGCGATCTCGAGGAGCTCGTCGTCGGACAGGATCGGATCGTCCGGCCCGAGCCCGACTCGGCGGTCGAGCACCGGGTGGTGGTACGCGATGCGGGGCGCCGCTCCACTCGCGGTCGGTCGGGACCAACGACCGGAGTGCGTCAGCTGCAAACCGACGAACAACTCGTCCGGATCCTCACCGACCTCCTCGTGACCCGCGCGCAGTTCTGCGAGGAGCGCGGCGAGTCCCGCCTCGTGGTCCACGTCTGGGTTTTGAAACAACTGGTTCGGATTGGCGCGACCGTCCTCGCGAACCGCGTAGGCCTCCCCACCCCAGATGAGCTTGGCGCCGGAACGCCCAAAGCGACGCCACCGGCGCAGGGTCAGATCGGAGGGCAATCCATCCGCAGAGGCATCCCATCCTTCCATCGGGTGCACCGCGAAGCGATTGGTCAGGGTATGGCCGTGAACTTCGATCGATTGCCCGAGGGAACCGTCCCGACCGAGCAAATCCCGATCGCAGCCGATGTCGAGCGAAGAGTTCTCGAGAAGGTGGCAGAAGTCCTCGACGGACTTGCATTGCCCGGGCTGCGTGAACTGGACTTTGGCCGGCGAATCCATGCGCTATCAGTAGATCCGGTTCTGCAGCCAACGCCAAGCGCGGGTTGCCGGCGTTCGCCCATTGCCAACGGACGTGATGACGGTGACGGATGGCGGGATGCCGGATTGTGGTTAGGATGCCGGGACGATGAAGCCCCCTCTGACGATCCTCGGTATCGTCGTCGCAGCCGCCGGATTGTCGGCGCAGGACGACGGACCGCCGAACCCGTTCCCCAGGTTCATGCCGGATTATCGCTTCCATTCCTCGCTGGCGACGGCGATCAACGCATCCGGTGGGAAGAAGAACATCGTCGCGTTCTCTGTCTACACGACGACGCTGCGAGACCGCCTGCAGTGGTTGATGCAGCAGCGGGCGATCTTCAGCCATCCGCTGACGAAGAAGGTGCTCGCGGGTCTGCCCCTGGTCGCGCTGCGACACGATCGGGGCGAAGGCAAGGACCTCCGCCTCCCGAAGGTCGGGCTCAGCATACTCTCGCCCGATGGCCGGCGCGTGCGGCGCACGATCGATCTCAGTGCGGTCGAGTACGTCAAGGTGCCCGTCGTGTTGGCAGATTGCCTGTCCATCAAGATCCCGGAGACAAGGGTCGCCGTTCTCGACGTACGCAAGGAGCTGCTCGCGTTCCAGAGCAGCCGCGACAAGATCTTGAACTTCATCGAGTCCGGCGATCCTGCGTCAGCCGAGAAGATCTGTCGCGCGGAGGAGGAACGGTCACCCGACGGGTTCGGACCGCGCCTGTTGCGGCAGAGACTGCGCGCGAAGACGTTGAGTTCGGACTACTACCGCAAGCTCCCCGCGGATCGACCGATGCTCGACTCGGTGTGCGTGGTCCCGGATCTCGCGACGTTCCTTCACGTCGTCGAGTCCTGGGGCACGGGTCCAATCTTCCCGATCCTCTACCTCGACAACCACTACCTCCCCCTCTTCCTGGAGGCGTTCAGGCCGGCGCACATATTCATCGCCAAGCGCGTGAAGGCCGCGAAGCCGACCGAAGCTGAGCTGTTTAGCGGCTACGCGAAGGCATTCGGGGGCGGCAAGGCGAGCAGTGAGGCGGACGCCGTTTCGATGTGGCGGATGCACGAGGACCACGCACCGGGCGTGGTCCTCGTGCATCCGGATTCGCCGATGGCGGCCGCGGGCCTGGCTCTTGCAGCGGGACGCCGACAGCTACTCGCGATGATGGCCCCGGGCAACACGAAGAGACGGGTCTCGTACGACGAGATGAATCGCACCCGGACGCGGATCCGGACGCTGTTCACCAAACACTTCTTGGCCGCGGAGCAAATGTACGACGACGTGGACTTCATCACTCTCGCGTCGGAGCAGCCGTTTCGCTACGTCGACCGGAAGGTCGCCGACAAGACGACGTACGCGGTGGATGACGCGATCGCTCGGGACTCGTTCGATTTCTCCTTCGCCTGCGTAGGCCGGTTGATGGGTGGCCGGGAGCAATCGCTCTACATGGCGATGTGTTCGCTCTTCCTGAATCCGGAGAAGTCACTCCTGTTCAGCCGCTACGAAAACAAGGGCAGCAAAGCGGCGTACGGGACGAAGCGGGCCGCAAAATTCCTGGCGGGCAAGGTCCCCGTTCTCCACGTCGACCATCTCGAAGCGACGCTGTCGAAATGGAACTCGCTATTCGAGACGGCTCGAAACGACCACGGCCTGGTTCACGTCAATTCATCGGGTTCTACCCGCACGTGGTCGACCACCCGCGGGATGGGAAGCTACGACGACCTTCCATTGACCGTGCCGACGATCGTCAGCTATGTCCACTCCAACAGCCTGGGCGACGGACACGACAGCGATACAATCGGAGGCCGCTGGCTGCACAACGGCGCGTACTCGTTCTTCGGATCCACGCACGAGCCCTACCTCGACGCTTTCGTCAACATCTACGCCGTCTACCGCCGCGCGCTCGAAGAAGGCCAACCGTTGGGCGCGGCGCACCGACTCCTACCGCTGCAGTTGCGGTGGCGACCTTGGAAGCTGATGTTGTACGGCGACCCGATGCTGCGACTCCGATTCGGCAAGCGCGAGCGGCAAGCGGCGCTGCCCAAGATCTGGGGCGTGACGACGGTCACCGAAGCTCCGAAGCGCAACCCATTCGAATTGGAGGGGCGTGAACTGGAGCTCTTCGAGGCACAGTGCCTCGCGTTGAGAGGGCACAGGGCGACCGTCGCGACGAAACTCACGACTCTGTTGCCGATGCTTCGTCAGAACCGCGGAACGCTCGCTGCGGAGACAAGACGCGCCACTGCCGACCTCGTCGCATGGGTCTGTCTCGGCGGAGGCGGCCTGCAGAGATTGCGCCTCTGGATCCCGAACCTGATCGCCGCAAACGTCGACAGCTCGCGCTTGTCGTACGTCGCCCATTCGCTTCTCGCGCGGCGCGCAACCCAGATCAGCAGGAAGCCCTTGGTGCGCGGCGCGAGCAAGGAGATTCAACAACTCGCGGTCGCACACGTCGGGTTCCGCTACTCCCCCGACATGTACAAGCGCATCGGCGAGCTATACCACGCGATCCTCAACAAGATGCCCAACAGCCCTCGCCTCAAGTCGACCGTGAAGACGACCGCCAAGAAGCAGGCCCGCGACCCCAAGGCACTCCAACCTTTCATCCGCGCCCTGTAGGCACCGCGTCCCCGGTCAGAGAAGGCTGGAGAGATCGGCGCCGGGGTCGAGGTCTTCCCGAGGTTGGCCGGCGCGGAAGATGACGCCACCGCGACCGCCCTCGAGCGTCATGCGGTCGCCTTCGATGTGGAGGATCGCGCTCTCGCGGATGCCGACCACGATCTCGGGATTCATCTCGTGGAACTCGTTGATGCGCGTTTCCCGCGTCTCACCCATGTGCTCGCTGCCCGGCGGCGGGTCGATGAAGTGGGGATTCAATTGAATCGGCACGAGCTGCAGTGCGTCGAAGCTCGGGGGATAGACGATCGGCATGTCGTTCGTCGTCTTTATCGACAAGCACGCGACGTTCGATCCGGCGCTGGTGCCGATGTACGGCATGCCACCCCGAACCCGCGCGCGAATCGGATCCAACAACCCGTTCTCGTAGAGTCGCGTCAACAAACGGAACGTGTTGCCGCCGCCGATGAAGAGTGCTTCCGCCGCTCCGACTGCCGCCACCGGATCCTCGGCCTCGTGTATCGAATCCAACCCGTAGCCGATGCGCTCGAATCCTTTGCGCGCCGCGTTCGCGTAGCCGTCGAGGTCGTGCAACGCGTAGGGCACGAACAGCAAACGCTGCACGCCCTGCGCCAGGAACTCACGGATGCTATCCTGGCAGTGCTCCAGGTAGCCGCTGCCAAACTGAGTGGAATTGCTGATCAAGAGCAGTCGCGCCACGTTTATTTCCTCACTTCGAAGTCGGCGCGTCGACGCGCGCCTTCAGGTTCTTGAATCTCTTCTTGTAGTCCGGCGGGATCCCGCGCGTGGACAAGAATCTGTCCGCGACGGCGCGGGCATTGCCCCGGTCGCCCAGGCGCAGGAGGGTCTCGCCCAACGTCATCCACACGCGCAGCGCGTCACGAGATGGCCCGAGCCGCGGTGCGACTTTCGAGAGCATGGTCGCCGCCGTCTTGAACTCCCTGGCCGCGAACGCCAACAATCCCGTGTGGGCTGCCAGTTGGCCGTCGTTCGGCGCCAACGGCAGCGCCTTCTTCAGAAGCACGTCGACATCCCACGCGCCCCCCGTCTCCCAGGTCGACCACAGCATCCCCTTGTAGGCCGCCAACGTGTGTCTCGGATCTCCGACCGCGTCGGCGAACGCGACGAGGGCTTCCTTGTCCAATCCGTGCGAGTGCAGCGACGCCGCGCGTCGCATCACGTAGGTCATCGCCTTGTCCGCCGCGCCAGTCTGTCGCAGCGCCGCGCTGATCACCTCGCACCCGAGGATGGTATGAATGCTCGCCGGAAGGCGATCGAGCAGCGGAGAGAGCTTGTCGACTGCTGCAGGTGCATCTTTCGCAGCAAACATCAACACGCCGCGGTAGATCTTGGCCTCCGGGTCTCCGGGGAACTGCGCCTCCATCTGTTTCAGCACGCCCCCGATCGCCGCGGTGTCCTGCCGCCTCCACGCGAGCCACATGAGACCCAGATGAGCATCCCGCGCCGCGCGTGACTTCGATCGTCTCTTCGACGCGACCGCGATGACCCGCGCGTAGCTCTCGGTCGCATCGTCGAACTGGCCCAATCGCTGTTGCAGATTGGCGAGGTTGACGACAACGTCCGGCCCGGAGTCCTGATACTCGAACGGCTGCTTTTCCAGAATGCGAACAGCGTGCAGGAACTTCGGCAGCGCCTCCGCGTACCTGCGCTCGGTCACCAGATCCAGAGCCAGGTCATTCAGCGCCAGGTAGTAGTCCGGGTCGATCGCCAAGGCGCGTTGCAGGAAGTGCTCGCGCCGACCCCACTCCTCGCGCAGGCGACTCACCCGCGCCATGTTCATCTGCAGTCCCATCGAGCGGGGTCGCGTCTCCGCATCCGCAGCGAAGAGCGTCTCGTTGCTGGTCCACTCGACGGTCCGCAGCACGCATACCCCCGCGGACGCGACCAGCCAGACCACGCCCCCCAGGAGCACAGTCCTTCCGCCGCGACCGACGAGACAAGCCGCGACGAACGACAACAACAGGGTCGGCGTGTAGTACAGGCGCTCGCCAAAGATCGTTTCGATGGGAATCGGGATATTGGACGTGATGAACCCGAACCCGAGGAACGCCGCGGCGCCCAGGAACAGCAGCGGCAGGCGACGCATGCACAAGAGGCCGACCACGAGCAGCGCGATCAGAGCCACCGCGGCCAATCCGAATCGCCAGTCGGTGTACCCGACGACCTCGAACACATTCCGACCGTAGTCGCAGGACAGGGGATACGGCACGAACACCTTCCACAGCCCGTAGCCCCACACCATCACCGCTGTCGGGAGCCGCTCGAACAACGACAGCGCGAACAACTGGTTGTTGTCCGATCCGACCGCGAACTGCTGAGCCTCCGGCGCGAGCGCCATCATCCGCGCGCGAAGCGCAAAGAAGATCAGCGCGGGTAGCACGACGGCGATCAGGCACGGCAACCACTGCCGCCGCACCGATTCGCGCAGTGCGCCACCGTTCTTCACGTGCAGGGTCGCCGCCACGAGCGGCGTCATCAGGACCCAGGCGATCGAACTCTCCTTGCTCAGGAACGCCACCATCATGAATGCGAGGACGGCACCGAGCCGCATCCATGCAGATCGACCACTTCGCTCCATCGCGGCGAGATACAGGAGCGTGGCACCACCACCGAACACGAACGGCAGGAGCTCGCCACGACCGACAATCGAGATCACCGGGTCGCTGCGCAGCGCGTGCAGCCCGAACACCGCGGCGGCGGCGAGCGCGGGCAACCCCGGCCCCGTGAATCTCCGCACGAGCATGTAGACGATCCAAGTCGCCAAGAGATGCAGCAAGAGATTGATCAGGTGGTGCGGCCACGCCGGGTCCGTCCACTTCTGAATGATGCCGCTCTCGGGATAGTCGGGGTGCACGCGAGGGGGTTGGATTCCTGATCGCGTGATCCGGTGCGTCAGCGCATAGCTCAGCACCGTCACGGGACGGAACCCACGCGCCTTTTCCTGGACGCCGTAGCCCATCGGGCGATTGAAGTACTCGATCAGATCCTGGTCCTCGAGCACCATCAAGTTTGGGCCGCGCATGGTGTAGGCCGCGACGTACTGCCGATCGTCGTAGGTGTACCCGTTGAACAGCGCCTTGGCGTACACGAGGCCAACGACGACGAGGATCACCGCGAGCCATTTTCGGCCTCTTCGCTGTTGGACGGTCACTTCTGCAGCCCCCGAAGTCGCGCCTGGATCTTCGCGTGCTCAGAACGCGGGAACACTCGCAGCATCTGCCTCAACACGCGACGCTGATCGTCGAAGAGCTGCAAGCGACCGAGCGAGTCCTCGAGTGCCGCGAGCGCCCAACGCTCGAGAAGCGTCGCGGGGCTGCGTCCGAGCCCGTGTTTGGTGACCGCCTCGTTCAGGTCGAGACACGTGGCGTTCCAATCTCCCCGACGCCAGGCGGCCAGCCCGCGGTGCAGCACGAAATGGGAGTTGTTCGGCTGGTATCTCTGGAACTCGGCCAACAGCTCCGCCGCCACCACCTCGTCGCGATCCTCGTGAGCCATCATGAGCAGGTGGCTCCGCGTGTGAGGATTGTGAACGTTGAGCCGCCTGCTCGTTTCAAGACTCTCTTTCGCCTGGGCTTGGTTGCCGGTGATCAGTTGCAAGCGTCCGACGTTCAGATGGACGACGTCTCCCTGCGTGCGGATGTAGCGCGGGCGCAGGTCGAGCGCCTCGAGCGCCGTGTCGAGGTATTCCTTCGCCTTCCCCAAGTCGCCACGCAACAGGTGGTGAACCCCGAGGTCGTTCAAGACCATGATGTAGTGCTTGTCGAGCGCGAGGCACCGCTGCTGATATTCCATCCACTTCGCCGGGTCCTTGTCCTTCCAATACACCGCGACCTGCTTGTTGATCGAAAGAGACTCAGGCTGGTGTTCGACGTCGGCGAGCATCAGCGAATCGTTGCTGTGCCAGTGGATGGACCGCTGGACACACCACTTCGCGCCCCACAGACACCACGCAACGAATACCCCGATCAGAACCTTGCGCGAGACCGCAGACGACGGCGTGTGCTTCCCGAGCCACGCGACGAGGAAGCACAGACCGAGTGACGGGGCGAAGTAGAGGCGTTCGCCGAAGATCGTCTCGATCGGCACAGGGATGTTAGACGTAACAAAGCTGAACCCGAGCAACGCCGCAGCGGCGAGGAACAACAGGGGATGCCGGCGGGCGAAAGCGAGTCCGGTGCCGAGTATCGCGAGGATGAAGACGAGCGCCAGCAGGAAACGCCAATCCGTCCAACCGACGTCGGTCGGGAACACAGTCAGCCCGTAGTCGCAAGCCAACATCAATGAGAAGAACACCTTGGACAATCCGTAGCCGAGGATCATGACGGCGACGGGAAGACGTTCCATGAACGGAACGTAGAACAACGGGTTGAACTCGTACGCCACCTCGAACGTCGTGTCGAGCATACCGAGGAATCGAACATACAGCGCCAGCCAGATCACGACTGGCAGCGCGATAGCCCAAATCGTTCCTCGTTGAAGCAACAGCACACGAAACAAGCCCCGGTCGGGATCCCTGCCCCAGGCGCACGTCCAGGCGAACAGCGGCACGAAGACGCACCAACTGATCGCGCTCTCTTTGGAACAGAACGCGAGAAGCAGCATTCCCGCGACTCCGACGAGACGGAGGACCCGTGCACCGCCTCGGAGCTTCGCCGCCCGCACGTAGAGGAGCAACCCGGTCGCGCCGAACACGAACGGAAGCAATTCACCTCGCCCGACCATCGACGCCACGACATCACTGTGCAACGCCTGCAACCCGAACGCGAGCGCGCCGAGCAACGGCGGGAGCCCCGGCCCGGTCACGGAGGATACGATCAGGAACACGAGCCACGTCGCGAGCACGTGTAGCAGGACGTTGACCGTGTGCTGCAGCCATGCGCGTTCCTCGTATCCAGTCGGTTGCCTCTTGTCTCCCGACTTCGACAACGCGTGGAGGACCGCGTAGCTGTAGACGGTGATCGGACGGAACCCGCGGCTCACCGGCTTGACGCCGTTGTAGCCCATCTCCCTTTCGAAGTACTCCGAGAAGGGACGCAGCTCCTCGACCATGAGATTCCTGTCACCGCCACGATTGGTGCTGACGTACTGCGAATCGTCGTACGTGAAACCGTTCGCCAACGACGGCGAATAGACCACGAACGTCAGCAGCAGGATCATCCCCAGCCAAACTCCGCGCCGGGGATCTGGGAGAGCGCTATCCATCGAGCGAGCAGGCTACTTGGCGGAGAGGAATTTGCTCACACTCGCCGGCGACTTCCCGGGCCCGGATCTTGGCAACTGCGGCATGTCCGTCGCCCAATTCAGGATGACCTCGAGGCAATCCCGCAGACTGGCCACCTCCGTGGGGTCACTCTTGGCGGCAGCAAACTGGGCCTTGAACCACGCGAGGACCTTCTTGGCGTTGATCACACCGAGCGGTGAGGAGACGACGAGCTCGCCCTTCTTGTCGAACTGCCACATCCCTCCCGAGATGAGGAAGTCCTTGTTCGTGAGCGCCCACCTGCCGTGCTTGACCTTGACGTTCTTGCCCCGCAACGCGGCCCCGCTGTACCCGCCAGCGTTCCACTTCGCCGGGATCTTGAGCAGCGCGACCATCGGGATGGGTCGCACGCCGCGATTCTTTGGAGAGTAGGGGTGGAACGGTCGCTCCCACTTGTGTGACCCGATCTGGCTGCCGGATCCGGCGTTCTGCCAATCGTGTTCGTGCTTGTATGTGATGGCCTCTTCCCACGAGATGAACGGGTTCTTCTCGCCGATGCTGGTCCAGATCTTGATGCCCCCACCACGCGTGAATTCGCTGACCACGTGAACCCGTCGTGTCTGCACGCGGCCTCCCGTTTGTCTCCGCAGGTCACCGACGAGGTGGACGCGGATGCGGGCGGCCTCTTCTCGAGATGCGGCGTACACCAGTACGATGCGAACCATCTGGGATGAGTTCGTGCGCTCGTCCGTCGACGTCTGCACGAGCTCAATCGTGGCCATGCTCGGGAATCCGTTCTCGAGCAGCGGGCCGGCGTGTTGCTGGGAGCGCTTGGCGTGCAGCACGCGCCCGTCCTTGCCCCATCGCATCTCCAACTGGCCCAGGTAGCAGTTGTCCTTCTGAATCAACCCGATCACGTTCGAGACCTCGAAGAGCAATTCGTGTCGTTTCAGATGGTGCAATCGCGACAGAACGAGGGCTCTCTTCGACTTGTCGACACCGGTAGCAAAGCCCAGATCGTCGCGGACTTTCT
>CAYYAQ010000141.1:0-13382 GCA_964469555.1 uncultured candidatus Brocadiaceae bacterium
TCGGCGAGACGTCCTTGATGGAGATCAAGGAGATCCTGCGCAACAAGGGCCTGCGTCTCGGCATGGGCCAGGACGAGTTGATGAACAAGGATCTCGGCCAGGTGGAGGCTGCGCCGGCGACGCAAGACGAGATGCCAGACCCGAACAGCCCGGACCCGGCGAAGCGCCCGATCACGGAGCTGGATCTGTCGGTCCGCTGCCGCCGCATCGTCGACCTGCTGAAGGCGAAGACGATCGGCGACCTCTCCAGCAAGAGCGAAGCGGAACTCCTGGCTTGCCCGAACTTCGGGCAGACCTCACTCAACGAGATCCGCACGAAGCTGGACGAACTCGGTCTGGCGCTGCGAGGCTAGCCCGGGAGCGGCAACAGTGTACGACCACATCCAAGGCGAGGTGGTCCGTGTGCAGCCGGCACGCGTCGTGCTTCGCGCCAACGGCGTGGGGTACGAACTCCAGGTGCCGATGGGCGTAAGTTCCGCGCTGCGGCAGGGTGTTGCCAAGTGCCTCTACACCATCCTGCACGTGACGGACGGCAACCCGACCTTGCTCGGCTTCGCCGACAAGCGGGAGCGCGACTTCGCCCGCATGCTGATGAGCGTGTCGGGCGTCGGGCCCGCGATGAGCCTCGCAATCCTCAGCACCTACACCGTCGAACAAATCGCGCACGCACTCGTCGACAGCGAGCACGCGCTTCTAAAGAGCGTCAAGGGCGTCGGCACGAAGACCGCGGAGCGGCTGTGCATCGAGCTGCGCGACAAGGTCGGCAAGCTGCAGATCGGCGACGTCCCCTCCACGCCGACAGCCGTGCTGATCCCGCAGAGTTGCGAGGACGCCATCGGGGCACTGATGACGCTGGGCTACAGCGAGAAGGAAGCCCAGAAGAAGGTCGCTGCCCACCACCGCAAGAACCCGAAGATTACGACGGAGCAACTGATCAGGCTGATCCTTCGCGGCTGACGCCAGGCCGGCAGGAGGCGCGCTATCCGCGGGCCAGGACGGCGAGCAACAGGTTCACATCCGCCGGTCGCACGCCCGGAACCCGCGCGGCTTCCCCCACGGTGAGCGGTTGCCGCGCCGACAACCGGTCCCGCGCCTCGGCCGACAGCGCCGTGACTCCGTGGAAATCGAACTCCTGTGGGATCCGCTTTTTCTGCATCCGCTGCATGTTCTCCACTTCGCGCGCCTGGCGGCGGATGTAGCCCTCGTACTTCACCTCCGCCTCGATTTCGGAGACGACCCTCGGCGAGAGTTGGAGTCTGGCGAGCGCCGGTTCCGATGCCAGCATCGAATCGAGCCCCACCTCCGGACGGCGGAGATACGCCGCGAGGCTCTTCGAATCGCGACGGTAGTTGTTCGCGAGGATCCCTCGAACCTCCGCGATCACCAACTCCTTGCGCTGGACGACCTGAAGGGCGTGGTCGTCGATCAGTCCGAGGCTGTGTCCCAGACGCGACAATCGACGATCCGCGTTATCGCTGCGCAACAGCAGCCGATACTCCGCCCGGCTTGTGAACATGCGGTAGGGCTCTTCGGGGTTCACGCGGCAGAGGTCATCGATCATCACGCCGATGTAGGACGACGCGCGGTCGAGGATCACGGGATCCTCGCCGCGGGCGAAGCGTGCGGCGTTGATCCCCGCGATCAGGCCTTGGGCGGCGGCCTCCTCGTAGCCGCTCGTGCCGTTGATCTGTCCGGCGGCGAACAGCCCGGCCACGCCCGCCACTTGCAGATCGGCCCGGATCTGGTCCGTGCACAAGAAGTCGTACTCGACCGCGTACCCCGGCCGCGCGATCTCGACGCTCTCCAGACCCTCGATCGTCCGCAGGAACTGCCGCTGCACTTCGACGGGAAGACTCGTGGAAATACCATTCGGGTACACCTCGTCCGAGTTGCTCCCCTCCGGCTCGAGGAAGATCTGATGGCTCTCCTGATCGGAAAAACGCATCACCTTGTCCTCGACGCTCGGGCAGTAGCGCGGTCCGACACCGACGATCCGACCCTGGTACATCGGCGACAGGTGCGCGTTCGCGGCGATGATGCGATGGGTCTCGGCGTTCGTGCGGGTGATGTGACACTGGACCTGTTCGACAGCGAAGTCCTTCGTCCGGAACGAGAACGGCTGAGGGTTCACGTCCCCGGACTGGGGCTTCAATCCGGAGTAGTCGATCGTGTCGTGGCGCAAGCGGGGCGGCGTCCCGGTCTTGTGCCGGCCCAGGCGCAAACCCAGCGCGAGCAGGCTCTTCGACAACTGCGTGGCGCCGCGCTCGCCGATGCGACCGCCGGACTCCTCCCAGTCGCCCGCGAACAGCTTGCCGCCGAGGAACGTCCCGGTCGTCAACACGACCGTAGTGGCTTCGATGACCCGGTCGTCGGCCAGGCGCACCCCGGAGACCCTCGAACCGGCGACGAGGATCTCGACCGCCTCGCCCGTGACCGTCTGCAGGCCGTCCTGATCCGCGACCCGTCCGGCCATGTAGCGGTTGTAGAGATCACGGTCGCACTGGACCCGGGGGGAACGCACCGCCGGCCCCTTCTTCGTGTTGAGCATCCGGAACTGGATGCCAGACGCGTCGGTCGCGAGGCCCATTTCGCCGCCGAGTGCGTCCACCTCCCGCACGAGTTGCCCCTTCGCCAGGCCACCGATCGCCGGATTGCAGGACATCCGCCCTATCGCCGCGGGATCGAGAACGACGCACGCCGTGCGGAGACCCATCCGGGCGGAGGCCAGGGCGGCCTCCGCCCCGGCGTGGCCGCCTCCCACGACGACGACGTCGACGCGGTGTTCGGGATTCCGTGACGACGTGGGCATTGGCGGGCGCAGGATAGCGCCGGTCGATGCCGATAGTGGAATCATGTGGAACTACGTCTTTCGATGTCGGGATGAACTACGCCGCATCTACGGTCGATCCGAGCCGGAGTCGTGACCGCGGCCCCTTGCCCGGAACGGGGCGAGGAGTCACACTCCATCCCATGCGTAGCCGAACCCTGGTCGCCCTGCTCGTGTCGCTCACCGCGCCGGTCGGGCTGATCGAACCCCTGGCCGCCCAGAAGAAAGGCGTCACCCTGAGCGAACTCACCGAGCTGGCGAAAGCCCGCGCCGAAGAGCTCCGACCCGAGCTCGAGAAGAAGCTCGAGCCGTTTCTCGAAATCCTCTCCAGGAGCTACAAGACCGACTTCGTCATCATCGACGAGAAGATCGTAGAGATCCTGAAGCTCGGCGACACGATCATCCCGCTGCTCCTGGAGAAGCTGGAGCCGAAGCGCGAGAGCATGAAGAACCGCAACCTCGCGTCGAACTGCAGTCTCATCCTGCGGCAGATGGAGCCCGCGAGCTTCCTGGATGCGCTGATTGAGATCGCCGAGGGTGAGAACTACACGGGCATCGGGTTGGCGATCCCCCTGCTCGGCGACACCGGGAGCATCCGCGCCGGCGACACCCTGACCCGATTGCTCGACAGGCTGGACTCGCCACACGCACGCTCTGCCATGAAGGCGCTGACGAAGCTCGGCCACAAGGGCGCGATCCTCAAGGTGGCGAAGGGACTCCCGTACAAGATGACCGCAGACGAGCGGGCCGCCGTGTCCTACCTGCGCACGCTGCGGTCCGCAGTCGTCGTGCCGGAGGTGACCCGCGCGCTGAAGGAGGTCAATCGCATCCCGGAGATCATGCGCTACGTGAGACTACTCGGCCAATGCGCCCGGAACGACGCCGAGACCGCCCACGAGTTGCTGCCGTTCTTCGAGAACAAGAAACTCGATTCCACCTACTTCGAGCAGATCGTCGAGGTCCTCGCGCTCGTGACCCCGGTCGGTGACAAGATGACGATCGACCGGCTGCGGAAGATGCTCGAATCCCAGTCCCCGGGCTCCCTCGAACTGCGCGCGGCGAAGACCCTGAAAACCCTCGGCGACAAGACCGGCCCCGCGACGTTGAAGCGAAACCTCCTCAAGCTGACGGCGAGGTCGCGGAAGGACTACCTCAACTGGTCCAACCTCGGGGACTACTGCCTGGAGTTCGGCGACTACAAGCGGGCCGTGAGCAGTTTCACGACGGCGGTGAGAATCGCGTTCAGCCCCAGCGTGGACTCCATGCTCTACATCCAGATCGCGAGGGCCCAGGCCCGGCGCAAGCCCCTGCGGTATCGGGAAGTCCGCAATGCGCTGCGGGACTCCAAGGCCGACTACAAGCGGCTGATGGACGCCGCCGCGGAGGACCCGGCGTTGGCTGAGGCGATGAAGCACCCCACCGTGGCGAAGTTCATGGACGCGTTCGGCAAGTAGCCCGACCGGCCTCACCGGCCAGGACAGCTCGGTCTCACGCTTGACCCGGCCCCGGGCGATCCCCAAGATGGCGAGATTTCCCGTCCCGCCCAACCCCCCCGCCGCCACCCATGGAAGTCCAGGTCGTCGATTCAGGCCCCTGCCGCCGCAGCCTGACCATCAAAGTCTCTCCCGAGAAGATCAAGCGCCACGTCGACGACGTCTTCAAGAGCGCCTCGAAGCAGGTGGAGGTCAAGGGATTCCGCGCGGGCAAGATCCCGCGGAACGTGCTCGAGAAGAAGTTCGGCACGGAGATCCTCGCCGAAGCGAAGGAGACCCTTGTCAGCCAATCGTTCGAAGAGGCGTGCACCGAGAAGGAGATCTCCTTCATCGGCAAACCCGAGATCGAAGGCCTCGACGACTCGCCGCTCGATCCCAATAGCATCCTCGAGTTCCAGGTCCATCTGGACGTCAAGCCGGTGTTCGTGATCGAGCGCGTGAAGGGCATCGAGGTCAAGGCCGCCGATACGGAAGTCACGGACGACGATGTCAAGGCCGGACTCGGCCAACTCGCGGATCAGAAACGAACCCTGCAGAACGTCGACGAACCGGTCGAGGAAGGCGACTTCGTGAAGGCCGACATGTTCTTCAAGATCGACGGCGAGACGATCCACGAGCGCAAGAACACGCAACTCAACACCAACATCCCACTGGCCGGCACCGATCAGGAGATGTTCAAGAACAACCTGATCGGCTCGGAGAAGGACAAGGTCTTCGAACTCGAACTGAAGTTCCCGGACTCGTTCGAGAAAGAGGAAGCGCGAGGCAAGGACGGCGAGGTGGAGGTCCACGTGCGGGAAGTGATGCGCGTGACTGCCCCGCCGATGGACGACGATTTCGCGAAGAGCTTCGACTTCGACTCGATGGACGCACTCAGGACGGAGGTCACCAAGCGCATCGGTGAGGAGAAGGAACGCTCCGAGCAAGCGCGCATCGAGGGCGAGATGATCCAGACGATCATGAAAGAGAACCCGTTCGAGATTCCGGACTCCCTGATCGAGGACCAGAAGCAGCACCTGCTAAAGCAAGCCGGCGAGCAGATGAAGCAGCAGGGCATGGACGAGGAGGCCATCAAGGCCGAGGTCGAGAAGCATGACAATGACGCCGCCACGGAGGCGGAGCAGCGGGTCAAGGTCTTCTTCATCCTGGAGGCGATCGCGCAAAACGAGAAGATTTTCGTGACCGAGACCGACGTGGATGCCGAATTCCGCACCATTGCCGCGGGGAACCAGATGAGCCCTCAGGATGTCCGGAAACACTACGAGGACAACAAACTCCTGGACGACCTGCGATGGGGCGTTCGGGAGCGGAAGGTTCGGGATTTCCTGCGCGAGAACGCCAAAATCACCGATAAGTGAGGGGGGTGCTGAACCTCCCGACTCCGTAGTCGTGATACCCAAGGGATCGTGTCCCCGGGACTCCACCCCAACTGGGTTCTTTTCGAACTGAGAGCGCCAAACATGAGCATTGCCAACAGCTACTTCATCCCCACGGTCATCGAGAAGACAGGCCGTGGCGAGCGGGCCTACGACATCTACAGCCGCCTGCTCGAGGACCGGATCGTCTTCGTCGGCACGGCGATCGACGACAACGTCGCGAACTCGGTGATAGCCCAACTGCTGTTCCTCCAGAAGGAGAACAAGACGCAAGACGTCAACATCTTCCTCAATTCTCCCGGCGGCAGCGTGACGGCGGGCCTGGCAATCTACGACACCATGCAGTTCATCCAGTGTCCGGTCGCCACGTACTGCATGGGACAGGCCGCCTCGATGGGCGCCCTGCTCCTCGCCGCAGGCACGCCGGGCAAGCGCCACGCACTGCCGAACTCCCGCATCATGATCCACCAGCCTTGGGGCGGTGTGCACGGCACGGCGGCCGACATCACGATTCAGGCGGAGGAAATCCTGCGCCTCAAGGAGACGCTGAACAACATCCTCGGGAAGCACTGCGGGAAAGATGCGCCGCAGGTTGCGGAGGACAGCGACCGGGACTACTACATGGGCTCCGCAGAGGCCAAGGCGTACGGCTTGATCGACGAGATCGTCGAGACATTCAAGTAACCGCCATTCACTGGGTTGGGACGGTCACAAAAAGCGCTATCATTTGCAGGGGCATCCGTATAGGAGAACCGTCTCAGGAGCGCTGAGGCAGCGTTTGCCCAGAAAGACATGTCACGGACCTCATCAAGCAACAAGGGTCGCTCGGTAGAGCGCTGCACCTTCTGCGAGAAGTCCCGCCATCACGTCCAATCGCTGATCGCGGGCCCGCCAGGGGTCTACATCTGCAACGAGTGCATCGAGATCTGCAATACGATCCTCAAGGAAGAGGACCGCAAGACGACCCCGACCTCCGCGCCGACCTTCGTCCGCGACCTGGTCCTCAAGGATCGGATGCCGACGCCGGAGGAGATCCACAGCCGGCTGAGCGAGTACGTCATCGGACAGGATCAGGCGAAGCGCATCCTGGCCGTCGCGGTCTACAGCCACTACCGCCGGCTCCACGCGCGCTACCAGGATCCGGACGTCGAGCTTGAGAAGAGCAACATCTTGCTGGTCGGGCCGACCGGCTCCGGCAAGACCCTCCTCGCGAAGACCCTCGCCAAGGTCCTGGACGTGCCGTTCGCCATCGCAGACGCGACGACTCTGACCGAGGCCGGCTACGTCGGTGAAGACGTCGAAAACATCCTGTTGAAGCTGCTGCAGTCGGCGAACTTCGACGTCGAGAAGGCCCAGCAGGGCATCGTCTACATCGACGAGATCGACAAGATCGGACGCACGACCCAGAACGTGTCGATCACGCGGGACGTCTCCGGTGAGGGCGTGCAGCAAGCACTCCTGAAGATCCTCGAGGGCACCATCGCGAACGTCCCCCCACAAGGTGGCCGCAAGCACCCCGAGCAGAGCTACATCCAGGTCTCGACGGACAACATCCTGTTCATCTGCGGCGGGACGTTCTCTGGTATCGAGCACTTCATCGCCCGTCGCCTCGGCCAGAAGATCATCGGGTTCGGCCAGACGGAAGGTCCAAACGAAACCACGGGCGCGACGCTGCACGACCGGGACCTGCTCGTGCCGTTCATCGACCAGAAGGACCTGATCGACTTCGGTCTGATCCCCGAGTTCATCGGTCGCCTCCCGGTCATGGCGCCGATGCTGTCGCTCAGCGTCGACGAGATCGTCCAGGTCATGACGATCCCGAAGAATGCCCTGGTCAAGCAATACCAGGCCTACTTCGAGATGGACGACTGCAAGCTCGAGTTCACCGAGGACGCGCTCGAGGAGATCGCGAACATCGTCATGGACCGCGAGACCGGCGTCCGCGCCCTGCGCTCCCTGTTCGAAGATCTTCTTCTCGATCTGCGCTACGACCTGCCGACCAAGAAGGAGACGAACCGGTTCACGATCACGAAAGAGATCGTGCTGGAACGGCTCGCGGCCGGCGGCGGTGAGGGTCCGAAGGGCTCGCGCAAGACCGCGTAGCCTCTCGGCTAACCCGGAAACGTACGATGGCGATCACGGACCTGAGCGACGCGGAGCTCGAATCACTCGTCGTCGAGCTCGATGGCAAGCCGTTCCAGGCGCGGCAGCTCGCGCACTGGATCTACAAGCAGGGCGCGACCACTCTCGGCGAGTGCAAGAACATCCCCGCACGCCTGCGGGACGCCCTCGCGGCGAAGGGCCCGCTGCTCGGCAGCCGCCTGGTGCACAACGACGTATCCACGGACGGCACCGAGAAGCTCTTGATCGAACTAGTGGGCGCGGAGGGAGAATCCCCCGAGACCATCGAGACCGTGCTCATCCCGGAAGGCAAGCGCAACACGCTCTGCATCTCGACACAGGTCGGCTGCCCCGTGACGTGCATCTTCTGCGCGTCGGGCCTGAACGGGGTCCGGCGCAACCTGACCAGCGGCGAGATCATCGAGCAGGTGCTGTACGCCCGCCGACACAATGAGGCCGGACGCAACCTTACGAACCTCGTCGTGATGGGTATCGGCGAGCCGATGCTCAACCTCGACAACCTGCTGCAGGCGCTCGACCGCCTGCACGACCCCTCCGGCCTGAACTTCGGTGCGCGACGGATCACGGTGAGCACATCGGGGTATCCAGATCGAATCGATCGTTTCGCAGAGGCACCCCACGCATTCAACCTGGCCATCTCGCTGCACGCCGCGGACGACGCGCTGCGGAAACGGCTCGTGCCCACGGCGACCGCTTCGGTCCAGGAGATCGTCGACGCCGCGAAGCGATACGCGGGTAGGACCGGCAGGCAAGTCACGTTCGAAGTGGTGCTGCTGGCCGAGGTGAACGACCGACCCCGCGACGCAGCGGTGATGGTCCATAAGCTCCGCGCGGTGCCCTGCACCGTGAACCTCCTCCCGTGGAATCCGGTCTCCCAGATCCCTGATCTCAAGCGTCCAGGCCCGCTTCGCGTCAGCGCGTTCGCCGGTTTGCTCCGCGAAGGCGGCCTCAACGTCACCGTTCGCAGGCAGCGTGGCGCCGACAGGAGCGCCGCGTGCGGCCAACTCCGAATCGCGGTGAGTCAGAGCTGAGAGACGGGGTGGGGTGCCCCCCTAGTTCAGCCGAACCTCTCGCCCGCGACGGATGACGGTCACGACGACCTTCCCATCCTTCAACTCATCCAGCGCGTCGGCCACGTCACCGACCTCGTTGATCCTCTTCTTGCCAACTCGGGTCACGATGTCGCCCTTGCGCAGGCCGATCTTGTCGGCGAGGGTCCCGTCGACGACCTTGTCCACCATCAGACCACCCTTCAGTCCGAGGTAGCTGCGGATGGCGGGTGCAATCTCACCCACGTGGAATCCGAGACGCTTGCGCTCACCGACGGTCTCCTTCTTCTCTTCGTTTAGACGCTCGCTCTTCCTGCGCAGAGACTTCTTCTCCCGCTTCGCCTCGCGTTTGCCGTCATGGGATTCGACCCGAACCCGGTCGCCATCACGGACGATCCGCGGCCTCAGGATCCGTCCGCTGAAATCGAATGGGAAGTCCTCGCCGAACATCTCGCCGACGTCGACGCGGACACCGCGACCCTTCAGGACGCCGGGATACTTCTTCTTGAAGCTCTCCATGTCCTTGGCCTCGTAGACCTTGGTCTTTTGTTTCCCGTCCTCGCCCGTCTCGGTGATCTCCACGCGGACCCCGTCCGGGCCCTGGGACATCTTCATCGAGTTGGAACCGCGGCGGATCGAGGCGCCGTCTCGGATCTCCCCGTCGACGCCATCGATTTCGAGCTGGCGCAGGCTCTTGCGAACCTGCTCCATCGCGCGCTCGATCTCACGCTGGGCGTCCTCTCCCAACCCGTGGCCCTCGAACGCGCGGTCGAGGTTCTTCATCATGTCGTCGAGCGCGCGGAGCCGACCCGATCTGTCGGCCTCGTCGGCCTTGCCGCCACGCACGACCCTCTTCTTTCCTGAGCCCTCGCGCTTGGTGAGCTTGCGAGGCGGCGAAGACTCTCCAGCGGAGCGATCCTCGATCCGCCTCGCCAGACGTCCCGCGCGCCACTGGACCTCCGGGTCGTCATGGTTCTTCGCGCTCTTCTTCAGTTGCTCGAGCACCTCCTTGCCGCGCCCGAGGAGTTGCTTCTCGGCGGCCTTGCGGGCTTCGTAGTCCGAATCACCGAGCTGCTCGATCAACTGCTCGATCGTGGCCTTGCCGGTTTCCTGAGCCGTGAGGGGTGCGGCCCCGGCCAGGATGAGGAGGGTGCTCAACAGGAATGCAGGTGTTTTCATCGTCGTCTGGATCTTCGCCGTGGGAGGGGTCGGAATGGAGTGCTAGACGCCTGATTCCGCTGGCTCCGTCAAGTATCCCGAAAACGACGGAAACCCGGAGCTACTCCCGGCCAGCCCCGGAAAGCGACACCATTGTAGCACTACTTCCGTCGGCCCGGCCGGGACACGGCCCCGCGGACGTTGCGCAGGACCTTGATGTCCCGCTCGGGGGCCAACTCGAGAGCCTCGAGCAGCTTGCCCCCGAGGGGTCTCTCCTCTCCGAGGGGTACACGCTGATCGGGGAAGAGCCGCTGGTGCCCCATCAGCCCGTAGAGTCCGACGTTGCGGAATCGAGGATCGTGGATCACGCCCACTGGCCAATCCGCTTCGATCCGCGGGAGATTCGTCGGAATCGGTGTGAGCTCCGGGAACAACAGCGGCACCAGGTAGACGCCGAGGAGGAACAACGCCGCAGCGGTCATGATCCCGGCGACGGATCGACGTGGGGACTTGGCGCGCTGACGACGACGCCGGTCGGTATCGCGTCGCACCGCGGTGATCGTGTCTGTGCGGAGTCGCGAGAAGAACTCCTTGTCGCCGGCACTCTGCCCAGCCTCGAAGGCAGCACCAAACCCGCGCAACACCTTGCGCACCCGCACGAAGGACCCGAGTTCCTTGCGGCACGAGGCGCAGTCCCTCAGGTGCTCCCGCACCTGGACGTCCTCTGCCGGGAGCAAGTCTGCGCCGGGAACCAGGGGCAATCGCTCGCGCACCTCGGCGCAGGTCATGGCGTCACGACCACTCATAGCTCCCAGTCCCTCGTCATCCGCTCCCAGTGATCTCGGAAGATCTGACGACCGCGGTGCAGCCGCCAGCGCACCGTCGGGTGCGTGACTTTCAGGATCGGGGATATCTCGCGACAGCTCAGCCCGTGGATGTCTCGCAACACGAGCACCGACCGGAACTTCGCGTCCAGCTTGTCGAGGACGCGCCAGACCAGAGCCTGGGTCTCCCGACGTTCGGCCGGCTCGCTCGTGACGTCCGGCGCGGGCAGGACGTGGACAAAATCATCGAGGTTCCTCGCCTTCGCGGTCTGCTTTTTCCGCACCGCGTCGATCGCGAGGTTCATCACGATCCGGTAGAACCACGTGTAGAAGTTGCGGGAGAAGTCGAACCGGTGCAGTGACCGGTGCACCCTCACGAAGGCCTCCTGGGCGACGTCGCGGGCCCCCTCGGACCGGCCCAGCACGTGGTAGGCGACCCAATACGCCCGCTGCTGGTACTTGTCGACGAGCTCTCCGAAGGACTCCTCGGAGCCGTCCAGGCAGCGGCGCAGGATGTCGATATCGGCCACATCGGGGGCAACGGACTGTGGTTTGACGTCGGCTACCGCCGGGACCCGGGCCGCGGGGTCGTATTCGGACGGGATCGAGAATTGTTGCAGGGCGCCCATGTGCTTCGAGTTACGTGCGTCGTCCCTCGAGATTGGTTCGGGTGTTTCGGCGGTGCTCATGCGGGCGCGGTCGCGGCTACAGCCGTAGACGCCCAAGAGTGGCCCAGCACTCCGGCTGGATTGTCGTATCTACGGCCAGGACTCAGGATGCGCGAAGTGGATTTTCGGTCGCCATCATCTCTTGCCGGCGCCGACGGGCATTCCCATCCGCCGAAACTTCTTCCACCGCTGTTCCAGCAGGTCGGTCGTCGACAGGGTCGAGAGGTCCTCGATCCAGGTCAGGATCTGGGTGCGCACGCTGTCCATCACCGCGGCGGAATCCCGGTGGGCGCCGCCGAGGGGCTCGGGGAGCACGGCGTCGACGAGGCCCAGGGATTTGAGGTCCTTGCTGGTCAGGCTCAACGACTCGGCGGCGTCCGGGGTCTTCTCCCCGCTCTGCCACAGGATCGCCGCGCAACCCTCCGGTGAAATCACCGAGTAGTAGGAATTCTCGAGCATCCCGACCCGGTCGCCGATCCCGATACCGAGCGCGCCGCCGGACCCGCCCTCGCCGATGACCAGCACCATGATCGGGACCTTGATGGTGAACATCTCGAGGATGTTCTTCGCGATCGCGCCGGCCTGGCCCCGTTCTTCCGCGCCGATGCCGGGGTAGGCGCCTGGCGTGTTGATCAGGGCGACGATCGGCAGCCCCATCTTTTCCGCGAGCCTCATCTTCGCGAGCGCCTTGCGATAGCCCTCGGGATGGGCGCAGCCGAAATTGCACGCGAGGCGGTCCTTCACCGAGCGACCCTTGCGGTGGCCGATCAGCATGAAACGCACGCCCTGCATGGTCGCGAGACCGGTGACGATCGCGCGGTCGTCGCCGAATAGACGGTCTCCATGAAGTTCGACGAAGTCGTCGAGCATCTTCTCGATGTAGTCCGAGGTGAGCGGCCGGTTCGCGTGGCGCGCGACGTTCACGCGCTCCCACGGAGTCAGCTGGGAGTAGACCTCCCGGGTCTGTTTCTCGAGGCGCTCCTCGAGCAGCACGACTTCACCAGAGAGATCGACGAGTCCGGCGCTCGACGAGAGGCCGCGCAACTCCTGGATCTTCTGTTCCAGTGCCAACAGCGGTCGCTCGAAGGCCAAACCGGCCTGGATGTTGTGTACGTTTTTGGCGTTCTGATCGGACACGGCGGGCGCGCTCGGAGGGGTAAAGGCGGTGTAGGTTTATTGCCGTCATTGGCCAACCGCAAGCGGTACCCGATCGCCGAGGCGAAACGACTGCCCCTTGCGGTAGAGGGCGCGGCGGGCCTCCATCCCGCGCACCCATTCGACCGGCGCTCCCGTCGCCATCGCCACCGCGGAGACGGCCTGGTCGGCGACACGCGCCGCGTCCTCGAACTGCCCGAGGGCGGCGTGGACGGCAGCGCGGAGGTCCATGACCTCGATCGCGCGGCTCATCACGAGGCCCCGCGCCGCGCCGGCCTGCTGCAGGCGCTGCGCGTAGCTCGCCCCGAGCGATTGCAACTCGCTCGCGGCCTGTTGGGGATTTCTCACGGTGGAGTCCGTCGCCGCCGCGAGCATCCAGATCCGCCGCAGATCGAGGTTCAGCCACGGACTGTCCGGGGTCCACGGGTAGAGGTCACGAAACGGTGGCAGCTCGGGCCCGGCGACGTGCTCGGCGCTGCGTCGGAAGAAATCGAATGCGCCGGGCGCATCGCCTGCGGCCAGTCGCTCGTCACCTTTCGTGACGTAGAGCGAATACAGCTGTACGACCGCGTCCATCAGCTGCGGACTCGTGAGCTTTTGTCGCAGGAACGCGCCGTGCATCTTCTCGTCGAGCACGGCGGCGAGAAGCCCCTCGTGGTGCTCGATGACCTTGTCCACGTGACCACCCTT
>CAYYAQ010000142.1:0-309 GCA_964469555.1 uncultured candidatus Brocadiaceae bacterium
ACGCCGCTCGTCAGAACCGGGGACAAGCTGCCCTGCCAGGCGTTCGCGATGGGCCCGGTGTTCGCGGACGGCAGCCTTCGCTACATTCGGCTGGAGGTTCCGGCGACCGTCACCGAGAATGAACAGCGGACCATCTCGCTCGTGGCGACGAAGGACTCACCTCCTCCGTTCACGAAACACAACTCCGTCCGGGGCACCATCGGCGTGAACGCGCGCCTGCGGGTCGGAAATAACACGTTCGACTTCCCGAACCCGTGCGTGCTCGAAACCGGTCCCGTCACGAAGGTCTACCGTTCCCGTCTTCGGGCC
>CAYYAQ010000142.1:319-13312 GCA_964469555.1 uncultured candidatus Brocadiaceae bacterium
ACAGGGACGATGATCTGGGCGGAGTTGACGGTTTCGCTCTACACCAACATGCCCCACTCGAAGTTCACGCTGCAGTGGGGCAACAGCGATCCGGACAATCCCAAACTCTACGAGGATCCGGGCCAGGTCGAGTTCCAGATCCAGGGGCCCGACTACCAGTTCGAACACGCGTCCAAGGTGATCAAGAAGTCCGAGGCCGGGACCTGGCGGATGGCTCTGCTGCACGACGGCGGGCAGATTTCGGATGGCCAGTCACAGCTTGTCGAGGGCCGGTTCATCTACGAGTCCTCGGCCACACCACCCCGGATCGTCGCCCTCGCCAAGGACTGGGCGATCGCCGGAACCTACGGCCCCTACGGCAACCTGCTTCCTGGTCTCCCGATCAACTCGGTAGAGTTCACGACCCTCATCGAAGACGACGACAACAAACAAAAGGAGCACCCGTGGGCTCGTTGCGTGCACGGATGCAACCCTGACCCGAGCAACACCGGATATCAGAATGACTTCGGGACGACCATGATGCGGGCTGACGTCTTGATGGCCGACCCGCGGCGGCTTCCGACGATCATCCGGTCGATCTACCAGGAAGCGTGCCGGGCAACCCACCACCGCGAACGCGACATCAGCCGCGTGCGGGCGGCCAACCACCCGAAACTCCTGACGCTCGACGGTCGGCCAAAGACCACCGAGTCCAAGGACATGCTCGGCAAGAATCGCGAATGGTTGACCACCACGATGAGGGGGCCGTCTAACGAACGCTGGCTCGGGCACGATACCGAACACCTGAGCATCAACTACCTCGCCGGCATCGCCCTCTTGACGGGCAATCGATTCGCGCGTGAAGAGGTCGACCACCATGCCGAGCTCTACCTGACCGGGTTCACGCACAATTCCGGCAGCTACAATGATTCCCCGGGGCCCGCTCGCAAGGTCGGGCGCTCGTCTCTGGCCGCGATCTGGATGTGGCAGGTGACGGGTCGCAATGACGTTCGAGCTCGCCTGGAACACCGGACGGACGACGTGCTCAAAAAGCTCCGCAGCGCGCAGCTCAACATCAAGGTCGTGGCTCCGCGTGGGAGCTACTGGGTGCCCTGGGAGGAGGGGATGGCCGCGACAGGCCTGTTCGCCGTGTACCGGAACTTCGGCTCGCAGAGCGCTCTCGATGTGATCATCCTGACAACGGCGGCGCTGGCTGTGAACGGTTTCGGCAAACACAATGGGAATTGGCGTTGCGGATACGAACTGCCGTGGCGCTTCTCGAACGGAGCGGACTACATGGCGAGCCAGGATCCGAACTTCCCTAATCTCGCAGCGGGCGGAGGCCTGACGATCTGGTCGATACCCGCCATCTTCATCGCCGCGGAGCATCATCCGATTGCGAACGTGCGCCAGCTGTGCCTGAAAATCCTGCAGGAGCGCTACTCTCGGTCCTTGAACGGGCTCTCGTTCGACCTCGACTGGATATGCGTAAGCGCCAATATTGCGGATCTGGCGAAGATCGTTGGCGGCAGCTAGTACTCTACCGTGCTGTCCGAGTGAGCAGGGCCACCGCGAGGGAGTCGGCGGCAGCGGGGCAGCGACGCAGGAACAGCGAGGGCTCGACCAGCTCGACCTCGTTGACCACGAGCTGCCCGGCATCGTCGCGGAGAAGATCGATGCGCGCGTAGAGCAGGGGGCCATCGCAACCGAGGATCCCCTCGCAGATCTCTCGGACGCGGTCAGCAGACTGCAGGTCGGCCTCGGGTAGATCGGCCAGTTCGTCGGTCGCGCCGAACTTGTCCATCACGCGAAAGTCGCCGGCGACGGGGATCTTCCGCACGGCGTGGGTGACGTGGCCGTCGACGAAGATCACCGAGTATTCCCCTTCCGTCGTCACCGCCGACAGGAACGGCTGGATCATCAAGCCTTCGCGCGGCAACAATCGGTCGACGTGCGCCTGCGCCGCAGCCAGACCCGCGCGATCCGCATCGAAGGGCATCGTCTCCCGCGCCGACGCACCGATCATCGGCTTCACGATCGCCCTCTCCCACCCGCGGTCAACAAGGACGTCAGACAGCTCGACCCGCGCGCCGGCCTCGAGCCAGATCGTTGGCGCGATCGCCGCCCCTCTCGCTTCGATGTCGCGAAGATACGTCTTGAGCGTGTTCCACCGAACCACTTCCATCGGATTGAACAGTTGGGTGCACGCGGCGACCCGCGCCGTCCAGTCCAGGAACTGCTCACGGCGGTCCATGTAGTCCCACGTCGTGCGAATCAGACACGCGTCGAACGAAGACCAGTCCACGGTCGGATCGTCCCAGGCGGGCATCTCGAGGGTCGCGCCTTTCGAACGCAGTGCCTGGTGCAACGGGACTTCATCGGCGTCGCCGGCGTAGCGCGTCGTACAGGATGCCAGGGCGATGCGCATGGCTAGGGCAGCTTGGCTTGCCAACCCGACAGCCCCCGGTCGACGACCCCGGCAGCGTGATCCCCTGCCATCTCAGCCCAGTGCCCACGCCACCCAGTGAATGGAAACGTCGCCAGGTACGCCGGCCAGTAGAGGATCGTCCAGCCGTACAGCCACTCATGCATCTGCATGTGCTGGTGGTAGAACTCGTGCAGGATCGTCTCGGCCCGTCGCTTCGGCGAAAAACCGTCCCACCGACTCTTGCTGCGGACGATGAACCCCCAACTCCGCTCCTGAGCGGGGAAATTGGCACCGACGGTCCACTGGAGGAGGCTCCACACCGCGTTGCCCTCCGCGACTTGCAGCACGTCGCCCTCGCCCGGGATCGTGTAGATCAGGTTGCCGCCGGACGCGCGACATCGCGTTCCGCGGGGAAACACCATCGTCCGTTCGTCGCCCGGATGGAAACGCCAGCGCTCGATGGGCAACGACTCGAGGTACGCCAGCGCCTCGTTGACCAGATCGGCGTCGCGACCGATGTCCATGTTTTCTCCCGGCACGATGAAGAACGGGAGATTCCAACCGGCGGTGATTGTCGATCCCGTGCCCACGAGCAATTGCTCCCCGGCGCCACCGAGCCTCTCCGCATCAACCGTGACCACACCTTCGACGAAGAGCGCGGGAGATTCCGTCAAGGTGCCCACGGCCTGCAAGAGGCGGCCCGTCTCGCGGACGAACGGGACCCCGGTATCCGCCGCGAGGAATCCGACTTCCCTCAGCACCTTCCCGGGCCAACCCAGTGGATTGAGAGGATGGCTGGCGTTTGGCAGCCCGGAGCAACCAGAGAGCAGGATCGCGAGGAACAAGATGGAACGCATGCGCACACACTACTAGCCAAGCGCGTGGATGTCATCGGGGGCGGACGATACGGTTCTCACCACATGGAGACGGTCGCGCCGGACAAATACAACACGCTGATCTTCTGGTTGTTGGCAATCGTCCTCGCGGGCGCGTCGTTCGGAATGCGCATGCGGTTCTCGGAGACCGTGATGCGCGGCGACGACACGGTCCGGTTCGGCGACAAGGACACCATGCGACGACTCGCGCGGTTGGACGCTCTCTCGCGAGCCGAGACATATCCGATCGCTGAAATCCAGGACGGATTCCCGGACGGCACGGTCAGCCACTGGACCAAACCATTCGACTGGTTCCTTCAGGTGCTGGACCCGCTGGTCAGCCCGTTCGTCAACGGGGCGCAGGACTGTGAGGCAGCCGCAGTTTTTGCCGGACCGGTTCTCGGGACACTGAGCGTGCTGTTGTTCCTATGGTTCGCGACGAGTCTGCTGGGCCCCTTTCCCGGACTGCTGGCCGCTGCGTTCTACGCCCCGCAGTTTCCCTTGCTGATCATGGGCGCCGTCGGCAACGGCGACCACCAGAACCTCCAGCACGTCTGCCTCCTCGTGTTCGGCTGGTTGTGGTTGCTCGGGCATGCGGACAAGATGGGACGCTTCGCGGCGCCGCTGTCAGGCGTCGGCCTCGGGTTGGGGATCTGGGTGTCGACGGAGTCGATGGTCGTGTTCCTCTCGTGGGTAGTGGTCACCGGTTGCCTCCTCGTTCTCGGACCTCGCAAGGACCTCGGCAAGCGCGCGACGACCGAAATCATCAGAGGTCTGTCACTCTGGGGCACGCTGCTCGTCGGCGCGGCGGTGGAGCAGCCGCGCTTCTTCGCGCTCGAATGGGACAAGGTATCGTGGTTCCAGATCTACCCCGTCACCGTGTTCTTGGGGTTCCTCATCCTCGCGCGCGTCCTGCCAGACGTGCGCCGTCGCGGCATCATCGCGGCGGCCACAGGGCTCGGGATCGGCTTGCTCGGTCTCTGGCTGCTGCCGGGATTCAGCGAGACAGTCGGACAGCAACTCTCGACGTTCAACAACGTCAACGTGTGGCTGCAGGTATGCGTCAACGAGTTCCAGTCATCGTTCTGGAACGGCGCGGAGTACTCGGTCCAGGAAGGGATGCGACGCTTCACGTTCCTGCTGCTCGGGCTGCCTGTTTTCCTGGCGGCAGTCGTCATCGCGAAGCAATACCCCTGGCGCGCGCGGGTGACCCTGCTCGCCATGGCAGCGATCGCGATCGGACTCGCCTCTTGGGAAGTGAAACTCGGACACCTTCTCGCTATCTGGTTGCCGGTCACCCTGGTCGTCGGCGGCGCCGCGATGCTGAACCGGTTCGTACCTAAGGACAGCATCGCGCGCCCCATGACCACCACGGTGTTCGTCGGCTTGCTGCTCGTGAGTGGTTTCCTCGGACGCCCCGCAGGACCTGACCCGACCGTCGAGATCAACAAAGATGGTGTCGCCGAGCTCTGCGAATTCCTCCGTTCGAAGGACGGCAAGGACAAGGGTTCCGTCATCGCGCCCTGGGACCTCGGCGCCGCCATCATGTACCGCGCCGAGTGGCCCGTCGTGGCGTCCGGCTACCACCGCAACATCGACGGCATCAAGGACGCCTACCGCTTCTACTCCTGCCAACCGAACGAGGCGATGATCGCGAACGAGATCCTCGATCGACGCGATGTCCGCTTCGTGGTCGTGTGGTACAGCCGCGTATTCTTGCAGAACGCGCAGACGGTCTTGCAGTCAGGCAGGGAATTCATCCGCGACAGCGAGAACGTGCGGACCTTCACGGATCTCGCGAAGAACAGTCTCTTCTGGCGCCTTCGCTACGGACACAAGGCGAGCAAGGAGATCCCCGGATACCGCCTGCGGTACAACAGCGAAATCAGGATTCGGCTCGGCTCAGCCCAGACGGAACCCCTGTTCAAGGTTTTCGAGGTCACGCGATGAGGACCACCATGCCACGCTTCTTCCTTCTGCTTCTGCTCGCCGCGGCGTTGCCCGCCCAGTACCAGAACATCGCACCGTTTGTCGCGAAGATGGACGTGAAGAAGAGGTTCTTCACGATCTACCGCGAGTTGGAGCAAGCAAGAATCTACCTCGCGGTCGACCGGTTGGAGGAGGACTTCCTCTATGTGAACTCGCTTCCGTCTGGAGTGGGCTCCAACGACAGCGGCCTGGACCGCGGAAAGCTGGGGTCCACGAAAGTCGTGCGCTTCCATCGCGTGGGCAAGCGACTGATGCTCATCCAGCGCAACCTCGGCCACCGCGCGACGACCAACAATCCCGACGAGAAGCGGGCCGTCGTGGAGGCGTTCGCGAGCTCCATCATCTCGAGCTTCGATATCGTGGCGGGAAGCAACTCCACGTTCCTCGTCGACGCCACCGACTTTTGCGTACGCGACGCGTTCAACGTTGTCGGTTCGCTGAGACGATCCGATCACGGTGCGTTCAAGATGGATCCGAAGCGTTCGTTCCTGCATTGGGCCGGGTGCGGTGCGTTCCCCAAGAACACCGAGATGCAAGCGACGCTGACGTTCGCCGGCACGTCACCGGGGATCACCTCGACGGCGGATACCCACTTGTCCTCGTCGAGCGCGAGCGGCAATACGAAGTTGCGGTAGATGTCGAGACCGCCGGCAGGAACTTCGAAGGCGTCCTTCATCGTCAGGACGAGATCGGGCTCGCCCAGCTGACCCCCCCCCGTCGACATACTTCGGAATCGCTGGCAGCTTCTTCGGGTCACCCTCGGCCATGCCGGAATCCACCCACGCAGCGATCGTCTCGACGTCTGCCTCGGACATCCGCCGACTGTCCTGGAACTCACCGTGTCCAGGCACCGGATGCCACGGCGGCATGAAGCGCATGGAGGTGACGCGCTTGATCATCTTGCCCTTGCGTCGCGTCTCCTTGTAGTTGGTCAGGGAGAACGGACCGATCGCTGTCGGGCGGCGGCACGTCGTGCACTGGTTGAAGATGATTCTCGCCACGTGCTCGGTGAAAGTGATCTTGGCGGGCTGCCTCGGGCCGCCCTGCGCTGCGACGACGCCAGCTAGCACAACGAAGGATGCGAGAAGACTCGAAAGGGTGGGCCTAGACATCACTTCCTCGGCCATTCATGACCACTGGCCTTTCGCCGCAAACGGTAATCCAGGGGACATCCAACTCCTGACGTTCCTTCGCTTTGCGCCGCCGATATGGCCCATCGGGACAAAGCGGACGCAACTGCCTGTCAGGCCGTCGCGTCCGAACCGTCCTGCGCGGCGTCCGGCACAACTTCTTCTTCGTCTGGACCGAACCGGTCGAGCAGCCAGATGAGCACGAGGCCCGCGACGACGAGCCCGATGGCCCCGAACAAATGGGCATCCTTCACGGTCAAGCCGAGCTCAGCCGCTTCGACGCTGTTCACGGTCTCGTAGTTCCAGGGCATCACGTTGTCCTGGATGAACGGCTTCACCTTCTCGTCGAGCTTGTCCGGGTGGTGAATGCGCGTGGAGAGCGTCTCCTTCCACGGCCAGATCTTGTTGAGCGAACCGATGAGGAACCCGATCAGCAGCGCGATCGTGAAGTCATGGAAACGCTTGAACAAGTACGTCAACACGTGCGAGAACGACACGAGGCCAATGACCGCGCCGACTGCGAACGTGCCAGCGATCTTCAAGTGCGTGCCGATCTCGCCGAATTCGAGGTGCAGCACCGCGTCCACGAAGCTCTTGACCGTCCCGATAATGAGCGTGTATGCCCCCATCAGCAGCAAGATGAAGCTCCCGGAAATGCCCGGCAGGATCATCGCGCAAATCGAGACGACGCCACACATGAGGATGTAGCCCAGGTTCGTCGTCTCGTCCGCGACCGTGGTGATGGTCGTGACGTAGTAGGACACCGCCGCACCGATGAGCAACCCGACGTACACGGCGATCGTCCAGCGGCGCACGGTCTTCCCGACGAGGAGGATCGAGGCGAGGATCAGGCCGAAGAAGAACGACCAGATCAACACCGGGTAATTGTCGAGAACGTAGGTGATGGCCTTCGCGAGCGACGCGATGCTGAGCCCGATGCCGAGGAACAGCGTCAGCAGGAACCAGCCGTTGATGTGGCGCCAGGCGCTGCCGATCCCTTCCTTGAAGAGCTTTCGGACCGCTGTGGCATTGATGGATTTGAGAGAGCCGAGCAGCTCCTCATAGATTCCGGTGATGAACGCGATGGTCCCTCCGGACACGCCGGGAACGACATCGGCGGCACCCATCGCCAGTCCCTTGAGCACCAAGACGCCCCGCTTTCTCAGATTGCCCACCACGCGCCCAACCTACCCTCCCCTGCCGCAATCCCCTAGCCGGATCGTTCAGCCGTCGGCAAGATAACCGCCATGCACGTCATGCTCGCCATCAGTTTCCTCTTGCTCCCTCTCGGAGCCGTCTGGGCCCAGGAGAAGACCAAAGAACAACAGCCGAAACCCCCGAGCACGCCAAAACAGTACAAACGGGTCCACCAACGGATCCTCAAGCCGTTGCTGGGCGGGAAAGTCGTGCGCGCGCGGAACATCCTCGATGCAGCGGTGAAGCGCGACCCGTTGGACCCGGAGACCTGGTTCCTCAAGACCATCGTCGACGCCGCGGGGGGCAAGGTGGAGGACGCGCTCGCAGCGATGAGCCGCGCGCTCGAATTGAAATTGCCACCCGAACGCTTTCTCGCGGGTCCGCGAAAGCTGTTCGCGCCGATCGCCAAGACGAAGCTGTTCGAGATGCTCGAAGCGCGCTTCGCCCACCGTCCGGTGCACGGACCGATGCTCGGTGACCTCACCGGCAAGTCCGTCAAGGTGTGGTTGCGCACCGCGAAGGCGTGCAAGGTCGAGGTCCTCGTGCACCCGAAGGGCGACGGCAAGTCGAAGCCCATCTTCGGGCACGCCGCGACCACCGCCGCGAGCGATTTCACCACCGTCGTCCAGGTCAATGGACTCACCCCCAAGACGGAATACGAGTACTCGCTCCGCATCGACGGCGGTGACCCCGTGAAGGGTGGCGCGTTCAAGTCCTTCGCCAAGAAAGGCGACATGTGCCAGCTCCGGGTCGCGTTCGGCGGTGGCTCGGGATACGTGCCCGAACACGAGCGGATGTGGGACACCATCCGCTCCTTCAAACCCGACATGATCATGCTGCTCGGGGACAACGTCTACATCGACGCGCCGAAGCACCGCGAACTGCAGCGCTACTGCTACTACCGCCGCCAGTCCCGGCCCGAATTCCGAAGACTGGTCGCGAACATCCCCGTGTACTCGATCTGGGACGACCACGATTTTGGGACGAACGATTGCTTCCACGGCGCCGAGATCGACAAGCCTGCCTGGAAGCCGAAAGTCCTCGAGGTCTACACGCAGAACTGGGCGAACCCTGGCTACGGGATCCCCAAGACCCCCGGTTGCTTCTATGACTTCCAGGTCGGGAACCTGTTCTTCATGATGCTCGACGGTCGGCACTACCGAACGGATCCGAAGATCGAGAAGCCGTCCATGCTCGGCGAACCGCAAGCTAACTGGATCCGATATCGGCTCGCTGAAGTCCGCACGCCCCTGAAGATGGTGTGTTCCCCGGTGCCGTGGACGTTCGATGCCAAAGGCAAGAGCCTCGACACATGGAACGGCTTTCAAGAGGAGCGAAATGGCATCTTCGACTTCATCGGAGGCTACAAGGTCGAGGGAGTCGTCCTACTCTCTGCCGACCGACATCGGACGGACATCTGGAAGCTCCCCCGGCCTGAGCACTATCCTCTCACCGAGTTCAACTCCTCTCGTCTGACGAACCAGCACGTACACCCGACCATGGCGAAAGCCCAGTTCTCGTACAACAAGAAACAGTCGTTTGGATTGATCGAGTTCGACTCCGAGGCACAGAACCCGAAGATCACGATGAAGGTAATCAACATCGATGGTGAAGTCGTCCACACCCTGAACCTCCGATACAGCGACCTGTGCTACAAGTAGAGCAGATCCGTAACCACTTCCGAAACATCGGTACCCGCCAAAGGGCGGTCGGCGAGAAGAAGTACCTGAAGAGCAAGCTCATGTTCTTCGGTGTCCCCGTGCCGGAGGTGCGGAAGGCAGCACGCCAGTTCAAGAAGGAGCACCCCCACCTCACGCGCCAAGAGCTGCTGCGCCAAACGCAGGCGATGTGGACCGACTACCACGAGATGCGAACCGTCTCGATCGCGATCCTGGAACAGTACGTCCAGCTACTGCGCGGCGCAGACATCGCATTTGTCGAGAAGCTCATCCGGCGATCCGAAGGCTGGAGCCACGTCGATTTCCTCGCGGTCCAGATCGCCGGACCGATCGTGCAAAAATACAAGTCCGCGCGGAAGCGGATAACGCGTTGGAGCCGCGACGAGAGTTTTTGGATTCGCCGATCCTCGATGCTCTCGCTGATCCTCGAGCTGCGGTCCGAAGACGGCGACTTCGAACTGTTCGCGGGATTCGCCGACGGGATGCTCGACGAGAAGGAGTTCTTCATCCGCAAGTCGATCGGATGGGTGCTGCGAGAGGCCTCGAAGGCGCGACCGGAGCTCGTCTACGACTACCTTCTCAACCGGATCAAACGCGTCTCGGGCTTGACCCTCCGCGAGGGCAGCAAGCGGTTGCCGGAGCGACAACGCAAGCGGCTGCTCGCGCTGTACGCGAAGAAGTGAGCCGACCGCGGGCGCTACTTCACCTTGAGTGACTGCAAGTTGCTGAAGCGAGTCGCCCCACCCTTCTGGTACAGCGCCTGCCAGTAGAACGTCTTGCCGGCGAGCGTCGGGTCGTTCGGGATCAAGAGATCGAAACCGAGGAACCCGGAGCTACCGATCGCGAAGCTCGTCAAGATCCTCACCGTGGCAGGATCGAGAACGAGCGTCCCGTCGATGCCCGGAATCGAAATCGGCGAGACCTTGGCGAACCCGAGGAGAAGCCTCGACGAGCCGCCGCTAGCACCGTTGAACCCAAACTGCACCGTCGTGCCCCGCGCACCGGATGTCATCAAGGTGAGGTTGCCGTCCTTGGTGACACCCTTGATCGAAAAATCATCGATCGCCGCCTCGACCAGGGACGCGGCAAGGTCCTGGGCCCGGAAACGGAACCGCATCTGGTCGGTCAGCGGGCCCTGGATCTCGTGGCTGAACGACACCCAGTTGCCGGTGCTGGCACTCGAGCTGAATACTTCCGTCCAACTGCTGCCGCCGTTGCTGCTGATGTAGACCCGGAACGGGTCGTCGTTCCTGCTCTCCGCGTACCAGCGGAAGAACTCGACGTGGGCCAGCGCGAGGTGCGAGAGCTCGAAGACCGGAGACAGCAAGTCCGTGTAGCCAGTGTCTACGTCGTATGTACCGGCGCTAGCACCGGCGCGGGCGTCGGTCACCCAACACATCGTGCCGACCGGCGAGTGGTCATTGCCCGGCTGGTAGATCACCCCGCCGCTGGACGTCTGTTGCGGCGCGCCTCGCCCCCAATGGCCCGTCGTCGCGGTTCCCACCGGAGCGCGTTCGAAGCCGCGATCCTTCTCCATGTCGTCATCCACCGCCGGCCGCAGCGGCGCGAGGACAATCGAGATGTCGCGCGTCGTGACGAGACCGTCGCCGAGGACCGACAGTTTGAGCTTGATCACGAGCGCTCCGTAACTCAAGGGAACGCTGAACGTCAGCGGCGTGCCCGAGTTCGAAGAGGAGCCGAACTTCGGCACGATGCCGAGTGACGCGGTGCTCGTCCCGATGGGGATACCAGACGACACGGCCTTCAGACGCACCGTCCCCGCCGTCACCGTGGCCGAGGCGCCGTTGTTGTCCACCTTGACCACGATCGCGCCCGACTCACCTGGCTCCACCGTGCCATTCCTGTTGCCGCCGACCTCTGTCACCGTGATCGAGTTGATCGACAACGCAGCGCCCGCCGTGCGCGCGATTGCGCGGAACATCGGCTGGTGACGTCGCGCGATCTTCTCGATGTTCGAGCCGGAAGGCCAGAATCCGCCTTCGCCGGACGACCCGAGCTCCGGGGACCAAGAGTACGACCCGTGCGCGGCATGGTGATGATCGAGTGCGGTGCCTGACGCGATGTAGAGCACTCCGGACGCCGCCCCGCGAGTCATCGAGTGCTTTGCCAGCAGCTGCTTGCCCAGCTTGTCGTACTCGTCCTTGTTCGGCGGCGACCCGCGCTGATAGCCCCAGGGCTCGAGCAGTAGTTCACCATACGTGTGGCAGCTGTTCGCGTTGACAAACTTCCGGGACCGCGCGAACGCTTCGACGGCGGCGGTCTCCGGCTCGGAGAACGCCTTGGTTCCGCGGTACGTGTTCGAACTAGGATCCGTCGAGCTACCACCGTTTGGCGCGCTCCAGCCCGTCGCGTAGTTGCGGTTGAGGTCGATGCCGTAGCGGTTGTTGCCGCTGTGCTTCCGGTTCTTGCGCCACAGTCCACCGCCGTTGGGGCGGATCGACCGGTTGTACTCGTAGCCATCCGGGTTGACGCACGTGACGAAGAACATCTCGCGCTCGTTGATGAGGAACGTCGCTTCCGGGTCCTTGCCGTAACCGTCGAGCAACTCATCCATGAAGAGGAGCGTCGCCTCCATCGACAGCGGTTCCCGCGCGTGGTGCAACGCGTCGTAGAACACTTCGGGCTCGTTCTCGTTGACGGCGACATTGTCCGAGATCTTGACCATCCAGAGGTCGCGGTTCTCGACGCTCTTGCCGATGCTCACCTTCTTGGCGCAGATCTTCGGGTAGTTCTTCGCGAACGCGTCGAGGTGAGCCTCCATCTGGGCCAACGTGTAGTGACCACCCATCGCGCCCTGCCCGAGCGGAGGAGTCAGGGTCTCCGGACGCCCGAGCGAGTGCTTGCGCATCCCCGCTTCGTAGTGGTCTTCGAGATTGCGGATGACGACTTGCGGAGAGAATCCGTTCTTCTTCAGCTTGGCCAACTCCGCGTCTGTGGCGATCACCTGGACCTGCTTGACGCCCACCTCGGGAACTCGGCAACTGGCCAGATCAAGGTCCAGGCGCAGCAACCGCATGAGGTGGCGCGTGTCCTTGATGGCCACTTCGACGAGGTGATGATCTGGTGCCTCGACGGAGGCCTGGGCACAGACAAGACTCGACGAGAAGAAGATCGCGAGGACCAGAGAGCGCATGGATTGTCCTTGGATTCGGTCGCGGGCGGGCCAAGGAACTGTAGCACAACCCTGAGGATCCCCCGGGGGATGTGGCCTGACATGATGCCAAAGGGCCCCGTCAGGAGGGCTTGATGGCCTCCGCCCAGCAGATCTGGGACCAGAGAGTCGCCCCCTGTCGCCCGGCCCATACTGTCAGGCTTTCCATGACTTCGTCGAACAGATGGGCAGGAATAGCGGACGATTCGAGGATCTCCGGTCTCGCGCCGAGCAACTTGCCGACGAGATTGTCCATCACCAGGTCCCACGTCGGCGATCCCGAGCACCCGCCGAAGAACAGCGAGTCGACGTCGATCGGTTCGAGATCCGCGACTTGCATCATCGCGAGGAGCTTGCGCCCGACGAACGGATCGAATCCCTCGTCGACGAACGAACGGATCAAGGCGCGCCAGAGTTCATCGACGGCGGGCACACACGACGGTCCCCCCTCCCAGTCCGTGTCACCGAAGAGCACCTCCCCCGGGGATACGCAGGTACCCCCGAGCTTGGCGCAATCGATGCGCTGCACACACAGGTCGAGGAC
>CAYYAQ010000143.1:0-13099 GCA_964469555.1 uncultured candidatus Brocadiaceae bacterium
GGGGCAGAGCCCCCGGAGTCGATTCGTCGGGTATTGAGTAGCTTGGGGCTACCGGAGAACCCGCCGGCGCGCTCGCCACTGCGTGGGGTGGTGGTGGGGTTGTCGTTCTGAGGACGGTGGAGGAATGACGGTTGGGGATGCCAGTCCGAGTTGGTGTTGGTGTTGTGGGCGGGGTGTGCGCGTTGGGCTGTGGAGGGCTATTTACCGGTGTCTTTTCGGGTCGCGAGGGGGAGTGGCGTAGCCCATGCTTGGGTCGGGGAGGTTGCGGTTACTGGTGGAGCCTGGATGTTCTTGGCTTGTCCCGCCTACCCTCAGAACGTTGTGTCATCGTTGGAACGTGATCTCCAAAGCGTTCGACGCGGACAGTCCCCATACAGGACACGGTGCAGGTGAAGTCGGCGTGCCCCACACGAACTGCGTGTAGACCTTGAACCCGATCAACTGGTTGTCGACGGGGATCGGCAATGCTGCCTTCACCGCGCCGACCGAATCGCTGCTGATCGGGAAGATGAAGAAGAACGCTGCGCCGGGGTGTACGTAGATACCGGCGTTCATGATGACGACCGGTGATTGCAATCCCGCGGCGCTCAATCCAAAGAACCCGCTCGTGCTCGGTTGTGCGTTCGTGCACGTGATCGCCCAACTCGGCGTTCCGATCCGTGGCATCGATGTCACGTCCATCGCCATGGGGCCGAAGCACCCGGGACTCGACGTGCCGTAGGCCTTCACACCCGTCGGCAGCAGGTCCATGCGAACGATGATCGCATCGTTGCCGCCATTGTGGGTCGTGTCGAAGGCGCCGGCGGTCACGGGCATGTTCACGGATCCGGAGTTGCCGGCCACGGTGAGAACGTTGGCACCGTCCAGGACGCCGTGGCGGAAGTTGTCGTTGCCGTTCGAACCGAACACCGTCGAGTAGCGCAGTGCCGTCCCGTTGCGAGCGAACCGCGCGACGAACCCGTCCCAGCCTCCGTTGAACCCGGGGTCGTAGGAACCCATCGTCGTCGGGAATCCGGGTGACGTCGTGTTTCCGATCGCGGTGACAACTCCATCGGATTCGATCTGGAGGTCGCTCACGTTGTCGACCCTGCTCGCTCCGATGAATGTCGAGAAGCCGAGGACGGATCCGTTCACCAGCAGCTGCGTTACGAAGCCGTCGTCATTGCCGTTGTGGGTGGTGTCGAAGGCGCCAGTCGATGTCGGGAAGTCTGTCGATTGGGTCCGTCCACCGACCACGACGATTTGCGACCGGTCGACGGCGATGGCATTTCCGACGTCGTTCTTCGACCCGCCGAGGAGGGTCGACCACTTGAGTCCGTTGCCGGTGGGTGTCAGTGCGAAGGCGAACGCGTCCTGGCCACCGTTGTGTGTCGTGTCGTACGCGCCGGCCGTCGTCGGGAAGTTCGTCGAGTACGTGTTGCCGGCGACGAGCGCCTCCTCCGCGGAACCGAGTGTCACACTGCCAGCCTGGTCGTCCAGAGATCCGCCCGCGTAGGTTGCATAGACCAGACTCTTCCCGTTGGCGGCCACCTTCGCGACGAACACGTCGTTGCCGCCGTTGTATGACGTATCGTAGGCGCCGCTCGTCGCCGGAAAGTCGTTCGAAGCGGTGTGGCCCACTGCGGTCGCGTCTCCCTTCGAGTCGACGACGATATCCCACGCCCATTCTCTTCCGCGGCCCCCGACGAACGTCGAGTAGATCAGCGCGGCGCCGTTTGGAGAGAGTCGCGTGACGAAGACATCTTGCCCGCCGCCGTTGTGTGTCGTGTCGTAGGCCCCGGTGGTCGTCGGGAAGTTCGTCGACCCCGTGGTTCCTGTGACGGTCGCCGACCCATTCTTGTCGAGGGCGAGACCCCAACCGGTGTCGCCGCTCGTCCCGCCGAGGAACGTCGCGTACGAGAGACTCTTGCCGTCGGGTGCGAGGCGCAGCACGTAGACATCGTCCGCTCCGTAGGGTGACGTCCGATAGGCGCCGGTCGTGCTGGGGAACAGAGTCGAGATCGTCTGTCCGGTCACGAACGTGTGACCCGTCGCGTCGACGGCTATGGCTCGACCCCAGTCTGCCTTCGCACCGCCGACGAACGTCGAGAATACGAGTACGGGGTCGACGACCAACGCGAGGTCCATTCGCCGGTCGGGGACGGCGAACGCGAAGCGATGGTCGTCGAGGAGGTCGAAGCGGCAGCCGACGGGAATCTCCGCCCCGGTCGCGTCGATCTGCCAACTGATCGGTGGCTCCAGGCGGAGTTGGCCAACCGGGGTCGCGACGACGAGCGAACCGTCTGTCTCCAGCCGAAGGGAATCCGCGCCTTCGCAGTTCACGACAAACTGTCCGAGGTCGGCACCGGGCGCGACGAGCACGTCGAACTCGACCGACCCAGACCCTTCGCGCACGCGCAGGTCGACGCCGTCGTACAGGTCACGGTAGATCACGGATGCGAAGGTCGACACTTCGGTGCGCCAGCGCGATGGCTCATCGCCGAGGAAGAAGTTGTAATGCCCCGGTTGGCGCTTCTCCCCGATCATGCTTACGTGGTCCGCACCGTTCTCGAAGGCCATGCGCACGACGGCGCCGCGCACCGACTCATCTTGCGCCCGCGACTCGAGCTGGACGACCATCGCGTCGGGCTCGAGCCGTGCCACCAGGCCGCCGCGCCTCGCGACGAATCTCGCCGCCGATTCCCATTGACCTCGGTTTTCTACGAATGACAGGGGCAGGCTTGCGAATGCGGAGACAGGTGACGCATGCGGTGTCTCGGGTTTGGATACGGAATCCGGTAAGAAGACAACGACGGTCAGGGCGACGGCGAGGAGAGAGAGTCTTCGTGTGTGCATGGATAAGGCCTCTGCGAGCACTGTATCCGGATTCCAGCATCAACTCACGACGTTCGACATGTCAGCACGCGATTCGCTAAGCTGACGACGATGGAGCGAATGTGTGTGGCACTCGTGTCGGTTTGCGTGCTGGCGAACACCGCCGTGAGCCAGATCGGAACCGAACGTGTTGCGGACCCAAAGAAGGAAGCTCGCAAACAGGCGATGCGGTTGATTCGCGCGCTGGAGCTTCCCGACAAACGAGCCGATGCTGCGCCGAAACTCCTGAAGCTCGGACAGAAGGCTGTGCCGAGCCGGTGTACACGAGCCTATCCGCGAAGAGACTTGTGCGCGGATCTGAGCTTGTTGCCCCAGGCAAAGGGTGCGCGCTTCTTCTTCCCCTGTGCCTCGATATCGACACTGGTGGCGAACGGGGCGAGGACAAGGATGAGGGTGGATCTCAGCATGGCTTGAATTGGCCCGGTCTCGGATTCGCTCAACGTTGCCGGATCTGCTTCCACGCGGCGGGCACGCCGGGCTTCGTCGCCAGCAGGATCTCCAGGATGACTTGACGTTGCGCCTTGGTGATCTTCCATGCACGCCGACTTGTGCGACCAGACAGGATTCGCCCCAGGCGCTTGTAGACCCGATCGAGCACCTGCTTCGGGAGGGCATCGAAGGACGGGGAGTAGATGAGGTAACTACACGGGTAGCGAAACAGCCGCGTCTTCAGATCGAAGTCGCGCAACGAGCGGCCCTTCTCGTCTCGTCGTCCTCGCTTGGGGAACGTCTTGGTGAAGGCCGAGGTGCCCTGGACAGGAGATGTGAGGAAGACCTCGTTCTTGAACATCAGATACTCGAGGATCTCGTTCGCCGAGCGGTCAATCACCCGACCGGTCGCCTCACTCATCTTGTCATCGGGATCGCCGAGAGCCCGGTTCGCTTCTCGCTGCAGATACATGGCCCGCCGCGAAACGTAGTTCGCACGCGACAGGAGATTGTGCATGTGCGTCTGATGCTCGAGGACCATCAGCGCGACGATGTCACTGTGTGATGATAGATACCGATCGGTGGCGAAGCGCCCCTTCAAGTCCGTCACGTTGGCGCCTCTATCGCGATCGAGCTTCCCGGCGTCCTCGTCCTCGGCGAGCCTGGTGTTGCCCATGTGCCGGAGATCGCCATGGGTCCCGGTGACGTACCAGCCACCCCAGCGTTGCTCGAAGGGGCTATCGTGCGTAGTAACGAAGGAACCGATGTTGGTTCGCGGATGCCCCTTCTCGTCCACGTAGACCGATCGGACGAGATTGCCGGGCCACTCGTGGGTGCGCGTCGACCCATGGCACACCAGGCACTCGCTGGTTCGCCGCACAAACCGCGGGCGATCCACTTGGCCTTGATCCAGCGAGTAGAAGATCGGGCCTTGGTTCCGGTCCATGGCAGTGATCTCGAGGACCTTGCCGCCAGGGACAAAGCCAAGGTAGACCTCGTCGCCGAAGAACACGGATCGTGGATTTCGGGGCGAGATGACGTCGTTCTGGAAGCTGGTCTTCGAGAACACCAGGCCCTGCGTCTCGCCCGGGATCTTGAGCGCGGACATCAGTGCTTTCAGGTACCCGAACTTGGCGTCGTACTCGAGCGTGGTCTTCCCGGCTTGGATGCTGCGCGATAGCAGGGCGACTGGATCGCTCGTCTTGTGCTTCCCGTATTCGATCGGCGGCCCCTCGTAGGTTGCGCCGGACTGGGCGAAGACGGCACTGACGACGACCAACACAGAGAGTGTTCCGGTGGCGAGCGTGGCTAACATGCCCCCAGGACCATACAGCGATATCGCGTGCGGCTCACGCTGGCCCAGAGAGTATGTGGGACAAGTCTGGTTTTGATGGGGTAGCCGGCCGGTCTCGGACGCCCACTCCCCGGGGTGTACGAGACTGGGCGAGGCAACATCCCACTGCCGGCGGCATCGGAGTACGTTGGCACGAAAGACCACGCCTGGGGGCCAGCCTCGATGTTGCGATTCCGATCGCCTACAACTCGAGCAGCATGCACAAACGGATCACTGAGAGCCTCACCGTCGTCCACCTGTTCCTCCTGCCGCTAGGCTCGCTCCGTGCCCAGGAGCACGATGGCCATCATCATGACGGCCACCAGCACAGTCATCCGCAGGCGCACGGAGAGTTACTGACAATCGAGCACGTGCTCGCGATGAAGCAGAACAAGGGAACCGCCTCGGCAGCATCCGATGCGGCAGTAACCATCGGCTCGAGTGGCAGCGGTGCGATGACATTCGAGGTCCTCGTCACGGCGAAGAACCTCCCGAAGAAAGTCATGGAGGTGAATCCCTTTGATGGGAAGCGCAAGCGCACGATCCTCAGCTGCGCCCACGGCGGTTTCGGTCACGACTACCGCCAGGGCCGGGGTGAGGCCTACTGGTTCCTGCAGGGCGCGGGGATCATGCGCATCGAGAAGGATCGATCGAAGATCGAACTGGTAAAGACCGACCCGAGGATGTTGAAGCTCAACATGCACAACGCAACGTTCTTCGTGCACGGAGAGAAGGCCATGATCGCCTGGCCCGCGGAGGGCGGACGGAGCGTCTTCATCACCGGCCTCGATGGCAAGCTCCTGCACACCATCGGCATACCGACGATGGATCCCTACTCGAAACGCCCCCGCTACGCTCCCACCGACACGGCGTATCTCGACGGCCTGCTGTGGATCACGGACGGCTACGCCTCGAAGTACGTGATGTCCTACGACCTCGATAAGTCAGACTGGACCGGAACGATCTTCGGCGGCCCCGCAAGGAAGGCAGAGCCCGGTAGGTTCGGCACGAACCACGGCATCACGATCCACAAGGGCCTGATCTACGTCGCTGGCCGACGCTTCGCACGCATCCACTCCTTCAAACCCGACACCGAGTTCGCCGGGATGTTCCCGATGCCCGATGGATCGAAGCCCTGCGACTTCGAGTTCTTCGCCCTGGATGGAAAACTCTACGGTGTTGCCGCTTCGCTCGACGCATCGGCTGACAACAGGAAGAAGGGCGACAAGGGCGCCGCGGTTTTCATCGTCGACATGTCGACCCTGAAGATCGTCTCGACCATCAAGCCGAAGGACGAACTCGGGTTGGTGAAGTTCACGCACCTTCACAACGTCTTCCCAACGGTTGATGCCGAGGGTGTGACCTTGTTCTGCCAGTCCTGGAACCCAGGCGACTTCGCAATCCTCCGCCAAACCAAGCCCATCAAGAACGTCAAGCCTGGGAAGGTCCGCGTTCCAACACCAGAATGAAGGTCGGTAATCCGTACCTGTCGCCAGGGACATTTTTCGGGCCTCAGCATCCGATTCAGCACGCCGAGTACGCCGCCACCGTCTCCATTCGCTAGACTCGCCACCACTCCCTCCCGGTAAGCATGAGCTCAAGCGCCCACCTCCTTCGTGCGATATCCCTGGCATTCGCGTGCCTACTCGCAGACTCGGCCACAACGCAAGACATCGACTTCAATCGCGACGTCCGGCCAATCCTGTCCGACAAGTGCTTTCAATGTCACGGCCCCGACGCCGAGGTGCGCAAGGCCGACCTGCGTCTCGACGTGCGGGCGGACGTCTTTAGAAAGCGTGGGGACAGACCTCCGGCGGTCGTCGCCGGCGACGTGAAGGCAAGTGAGTTGGTGCGCCGTATCCATCACGAAGATCCCAAGGAACGGATGCCACCGCGCTCCGCCGACAAGCAACTCACCGACAAGGAGAAGAGCATCCTCACCGCCTGGGTTGAACAGGGGGCAAAGTGGTCCGAGCACTGGGCCTTCGTCACCCCCCGCACACCGACGATGCCCGTATTGCGAGACAAGGCTTGGCCGCAAAACGACATCGACCGCCTGGTCCTGGCCCGGCTCGAGAAAGAAGGCCTGCGCCCGGCGTCAGCCGCCGACCGACACACGCTGATCCGACGTCTCAGCTTCGATCTGATCGGATTGCCACCCAAGCCAGCCGAGGTCGCTGCCTTCGTCATCGATGAGTCGCCCGATGCCTACGAGAAGCTCGTCAACCGGCTCCTGAGCTCACCCCACTACGGCGAGCACATGGCGCGCTTCTGGCTGGACGCCGCGCGCTACGGCGACACCCATGGGCTGCATCTCGACAACTACCGGGAGATGTGGAAGTACCGCGACTGGGTGGTTCAGGCCTTCGGCAACAACATGCCCTTCGACCGTTTCGCGGTAGAGCAGTTGGCCGGCGATCTACTGCCCGGGGCGACTCTGGCGCAGCAGATTGCGTCTGGATTCAACCGGTGCCACGTCACCACCAACGAGGGTGGTTCGATCAAGGAAGAGGTCTACGTTCGCAACGTCGTCGATCGGGTCGCCACGACGGGAACCGTATTCCTCGGCATCTCGCTAGGCTGCGCGGTGTGTCACGATCACAAGTTTGATCCAGTGACCCAAAAGGAGTTCTACCAGCTGTTCGCGTTCTTCAACAACCTGGACGCGAACCCCATGGACGGCAATGCGAAGAAGCACGCGCCGACGGTGCGGGTGCCGTCGGCCGAGCAGACCGCCCAGCTGACGCAACTCAAGGCTGATCGCGGTGCAGTAGAAGCCGAGATCAAGGAGAAGCTGGCGCTCGTCAACTACACCGATCCCGCGCTTGACAAGCAGGCAGAGAATGGCGGGCGGCGGACGATCGTCTGGATCGACGATGCCCTCCCAGACGGCGCCGCGGGCCAGGGCGAGGGCCTGGTCTGGGTCGACTCGCCTCCTGAACTCGTGCACTCGGGACGCAGGGCCATGAAGTGCGAGGGTGAAGGCCAGCGACAGCACTCCTTCGCCAAGGCCAAGGGCAAGCTCCGGGTCGGCGCCGGTGACCTGCTCTTCGCATGGGTTCACATCGACCCCGCAGACAAGCCACAAGCCATCATGCTGCAGTGGAACATCGACGGCGCGAAGAACTGGAACCAGCGCGCGTACTGGGGCGCGGACGTGATCCCCTTCGGCAAGGGCAAGAACCAGGGACACCGCCGTATGGGCCGCCTGCCGAAAGCCGGTCGGTGGGTCCGGCTCGAAGTACCTACAGCCGCGGTCGGCCTGCGACCGGGCATGGCGATTCATGGAATCGCCGTCACGCAATCGGGTGGCACTGTCCACTGGGACACGATCGGAATCGAGACAGCCACCTCGCAGGAGCCCGAGGACTTCGTGTGGATCGACGATGCGACGCCCAAGGGAGCGAAGCGCCAAGGTGATGGCAAGAACTGGCAGTGGACCGCGGCGAAGTCCGCGCGCAAGGCGCCAGTGTTCAGCGGCACCAAGAGTCTGCGCCGCAGTGGCAAGGGTCTGATCCAGGACTACTTCACCGGTGCGGCGGCGCCGCTCCGCGTCCAAGCCGGCGACCAACTGTTCGCCCATGTCTGGCTCGACCCGAACGACCCGCCCAAGTCGATCCAACTGCAGTTCCACGACGGGACCTGGTCACATCGCGTCCGCTGGGGTGCCCCAGCCCACGGCCCGAACTCCAAGGGCGGCGCCGACTTCGTCGCCGGACCGCTGCCAGCCACTGGAGAGTGGGTGCGCCTCGAAGTTTCGATCGACAAGGTTGGCCTGGCGCCAGGGCGCCAGATCGATGGATGGGCCTTCACCCAGGTCGATGGAACCGTGTACTGGGACAAGGCCGGTGTGCGCACCTGGGGACCGCCGAGCAATGCCCACCTCGAATCCCTGGCGGCATGGGAACTCTTGGCGGGCAACGACAAGTCAGTGCCCGGCGCGATCAAGAAGGTGATCCGTGTCCCGGCGAAGAAGCGCAACGCGCGGCAGAAGCGGCTTGTGCTCGACCACTACCTGCGCCACGTCTACGTCGGCACCCGCGATCTCATCGCGCCGATGTTGAAGAAGATCACGGGCCTGGACAAGAAGTCGGCTGCCATCGAGAAGACGGTGCCGACCACGCTGGTGATGAAGGAGCGCGCGGAGCCGAGACAGGCCTACTTCCTGAACCGCGGCCAGTACGATCAGCGCGGCGAGAAGGTCGAGCGGGCACTGCCCACGGCACTGCCGAAGATGACCCCGGGCCTGCCGATGAACCGCCTTGGCCTGGCCCGGTGGCTGACCCATCCGTCCCATCCGCTGACGGCAAGAGTGACAGTGAACCGTTTCTGGCAGCAGTTTTTCGGCGTCGGGCTGGTGAAGAGCAGCGAGGACTTTGGCAACCAGGGCGAGCGCCCCAGTCACCCCAAGCTCCTCGACCTGTTGGCAACGGATTTCGTGGCGGATGCTTGGAACGTCAAGGCAATCGTCAAGCGCATCGTCATGTCGAACACCTACCGGCAATCCTCCCGGCTGACGAAGGACTTGGCGGCCCGCGATCCCCACAATCGACTCCTCGCCCGCGGCCCGCGCTTCCGCCTCGATGCGGAGACACTGCGGGACCAGGCCCTGGCCCTCAGCGGGCTACTCGCACCCAAGATCGGTGGCCCTGGCGTCAAGCCGCCGCAGCCCGACGGACTGTGGCACGCCGTCGGCTATTCCAGATCGAACACCGCCCGCTTCGTAGTCGACAAGGGCCACGAGAAGCAGCACCGGCGCAGCATCTACACCTTCTGGAAGCGGACCTCTCCGCCTCCACAGATGGAGATCTTCGATGCCCCTAGCCGCGAACTCTGTCGCGTGCGACGCGAGCGCACCAACACTCCCCTGCAGGCCTTGTTGCTACTGAACGACCCGCAGTTCATCGAAGCCGCGCGTCACCTGGCCCAGCGCGCCCTGACCGAGGGCGGTGCAAACGACCAAAGCCGCCTCGCCTGGATGTTCCGGCTGGCCACCGGCCGCGATCCAGGAAGAAACGACATGGGCGACATGGCGGCTCTGCTGGCAAACCAACGGGCCTCGTTCGGCAAGGCCCCAGCAGCAGCCCGGTCGCTGATCGCGATCGGTGAAGCAAAGCCAGACGCGAAGATCCCGGCGACCAATCTCGCGGCCTGGACGATGGTCGCCAACCTGATCCTCAACCTCGACGAAGTGCTCACCAAGAACTGAAGACATGGACTCTGACCGCGACGACCTCGATCTGCTGACGCGACGTCACTTCTTTGGCAAGGCCAGCATGGGGCTCGGCTCGGTTGCCCTTGCATCATCGGTGCTAGGCCAAGGATTGCCCGCCGCCCCGCACCTGCTCAGCGGCGGTCTCCCCGGCGTCCCTCATTTTGCCCCAAAAGCGAAGCGCGCCATCTGGCTGTTCATGGCCGGCGCACCCTCGCAGATCGACATGTTCGACTACAAGCCGAAGCTCGACGGCATGTTCAACAAGGACCTGCCGGAGTCGGTTCGCATGGGGCAGCGACTGACCACGATGACGTCCAAGCAGGCGCGCTTCCCGCTGGCTCCGTCAAAGTTCGACTTCAAGAAGTACGACAACGGTGGTAACGGCGCGTGGATCTCGGAGCTGCTGCCCTACACCGCGAAGATGGTGAAGGACATCGCCATCGTCAAGTCGGTCCACACCGATGCGATCAACCATGACCCGGCCATCACCGTGATCACCACCGGTCGCGAGTTCCCCGGCTGGCCGAGTCTCGGCTCCTGGCTGAGCTACGGTTTGGGCTCGGTGAACGAGAGCCTGCCCGACTTCGCCGTCATGACCGCAACCTGGACCGGACGCAAGGAGGCTCAGGCCCTCTACAACCGCCTCTGGGGATCAGGCATGCTGCCGGGCAAGCACGCGGGAGTCGCCCTGCGCTCCGGCGGCGACCCGGTGCTGTTCCTCAGGAACCCCAAGGGTCTCAGCGACAACGCGCGTCGCGCCATGCTCGATTCGCTGAAGAAGATGAACGAGCGCACCTACGAGTCTATCGGGGACCCGGCAACCCGGTCGCGCATCGAGCAGTACGAGATGGCGTACCGGATGCAGTCCTCGGTCCCGAATCTGGTAGACCTCAGCGATGAGCCAGAGAGCACCGCCAAGCTCTACGGTCCCGATGCCAACAAGCCCGGCACCTTCGCCGCGTCCTGTGTCCTCGCCCGGCGCATGATCGAGCGCGACGTACGCTTCGTGCAGATCTTCCACCGTGGCTGGGATCAGCACTTCAACCTGACCGGGGATCTACCCAATCAGTGCCGAGACATCGACCAGCCCTCCTGGGCCCTGGTTCAGGATCTCAAGCAGCGCGGCCTGCTCGACGACACACTGGTCATCTGGGGTGGTGAGTTCGGGCGGACGCCCTACTGCCAGGGCAAGCTCACGCGTGAGAACTACGGTCGCGACCACCACCCACGTTGCTTCACCATGTGGCTGGCGGGCGGCGGCATCCAGGGCGGGGTGGTCCACGGCGAGACGGACGATTTCAGCTACAACATCGTGGAAAACCCGGTCCAAATCCGGGATCTCAATGCGACCATCCTCCACTGCCTCGGGATCGACCACGAGCGCTTGAGCATCAAACACCAGGGACTCGACGTGCGCTTGACCGGTGTGCTGGATACCAAGGTCGTGACTCCCATCCTGGCGTAGCCCAGACTCCTCGTGACCTCGGCGACCAACAGACCACGATCGTGCACCAACTCAACTCACGACCCACTGACGATTCGATGAAGCCCCGTATCCGCTCACTGATTTCGGTTCTCGCCTGTGGCGCCGTGGCTTCATCCGGACTTGCCCAGACCGAGAAAGTCGACTTCGTCCGCGACATTGCGCCGATCTTTGTGACGCACTGCATCGAGTGCCACAGCATTGACGAACCCGAAGCAGATCTTCGGCTAGACATCAAATCGGGACTGTTCGGTGCGGACAAGGAAGACTGGACAGTCATTCCAGGCGCTTCGAAGAAGAGCATCCTGTACGAGCGACTCATCCTGCCCTCCGACGACGACGAGCTCATGCCGCCCGAAGGCAACCCCATGACACCCAAGGAGATCGCATCGGTCAGACGCTGGATCGACGAGGGCGCGAAGTGGCCAGAGGGAGCCGACGCGAAGCTCGCTGCACTGATCCCGGCGAGCCAACCCAAGATAAAGAAGATCGAACTCCCCAGCCTCACTGCCAAGCAAGAGTCGGCCGAGAAGGAAGCCATCGCCGCCATCGAGAAAGCCGGTGGTCTCGCGAGCCGGATCTCGGCCATCGACAGGGCCGCCGAAGTGAATCTCAGCTTGCTCGGTAACAAGGCAACGTCGGCCACGGTCGAACTCGTCTCGGACCTGGAACTCTCACTCCTGCGCCTGAACCTGTCAGGCACGAAGATCGGCGACGCAAGCTGTGCTGTGATCGGCAACCTCTCGGAGTTGCGCTGGTTGAACCTCTCGCGTACGCAGATCACCAACAATGGCCTGCAGCAGCTGAAGAATCTCTCGAAGCTACGCTACCTGAACCTCTACGGCACAAACGTCACCGACGCAGGACTCAGCTTCCTGCACGATCTGGCCGACTTGCGTAAGCTCTACCTCTGGCAGACCAAGGTCAGCGAGAAGGGTGCGATCGCGCTGAGCAAGGCCATGCCAAACCTGCAGGTCGACCTCGGTGGTTACGCCAAGCTCCTCGCGAAGACCAAGCCTGGCACCGCGAAGGCAGACAAGACTCCGGTCAACACCAAGTGCCCCGTCAAGGGCACGGCGCTCTGCGATGGCGTGACCACGTCAGTACGCAGTCAGTTGGTTGGCTTCTGCTGCAACAAGTGCAAGGCCGCGTTCGTCGCGAATCCGGACAAGTACCTCCCCAAGCTCAAGGGTGTCCTGAAGAAGCAGTGAGCCGCGGGTAGCCTGCGGTGCATGGCAGTACGGTCTTTCTGCGTTCGCCGTGCCCGTGACCAGGGAGTACCTTCCGGCCGCTGCGGATCCGTGGCGTGTGGTCCGAATAGTCGGCTTTAGATGAAGTCAACCATGGCCATTGGGTTTCCTTGGGTTTTGGTTCTGTGAAGGGTGTCGGATCTGTCCATTCGTCTTTTCGGGCTCACAGGGTGGCCCAGGAGTGTGAGTCGGTGACGCCTTCATTCGGCCGTAAGAGCTTGCCGAAGCAGCCCGGACCTTTCCCGAAGTACGTCACCGTTGGATTCGTACACCCACACCACGTACGGCCGAGTTTTCGTACAGGACGGGCGCGAGTAGCGAGCCACGCCTACCTTTGCTCCTTGGCCTCGATCCGTTCCTCGTTGTAGACCCCACCACGGGTGTCATGATGCCTGAACAAGGCGAAGGGTTTGCCATTCTCTCGGTCGATGGTGACGGAGAGAAAGCCGCCCTTGATCTTCAGGTACTTGTGCATCTCGGAGCGGTTCTTCTCCTTGAAGCCGGAAGCGTGTCTG
>CAYYAQ010000144.1:0-13054 GCA_964469555.1 uncultured candidatus Brocadiaceae bacterium
GGTCGCTGGTGTGGTCAACAGGGACTGGGAGGATCTGTCGATCGGGCCGGGCCCGATTCCGGGCCGGAGTTATCTCTACATCGCTGATACCGGGGACAACAACAAGAACCGGACCGATGCCGCGATCGTCCGTGTGGCTGAGCCTACCGTGCCGGCACAACCGGGCGGGGTGCAGACCTTGAGCGGGGCAACCGTGTTCAGAATCCGGTACCCCGGCACTCCGCGCGATGTCGAGGCGATGTTCATTGATCCTCTCGATGGGACTCCCTATCTCGTGACCAAGGAACAGAGCGCACTCACACGTGTCTACCGGTATCCGCTTCCGCTCGACGGGGCTACCCGCAAGACGCTGGTGCTCGTCGGCCAGTTCTCGAATCTCACTGCCCCGCAGACGGCTGCCGACATCTCTCCCGACGGTCGCTGGATCTACACCCGCAACTACCGCACTGTCTTCGTCTTGTCGCGACCATACGGCACCACCATGAGCCAGGCTCTGAGCCAGGGCAATTGTGGCTCGATGTGGGCCCTCCACGGTCAGGGCGAGGCTCTCGCGGTCGGACCCGACGGACTGAGTTTGACGGCGATCTCCGAGGGCGAGGCAAGTGTCGTGCGGCAAAGCCGCGGCACCATGCCGACCGGTGGTCCGCAGGCGCTTCCGAGTGTTTGGTGTTTCGGCTCCGGGCTCGGGAGTTTCCGGGGCGTCCCCGGGATCGGATCACCCGCGGTTCCGGTTCTTGGCCGGAACTTGATCGAGATCTGCCTCTGGGACGGAAAGCCCTCGACGTCGGGTTTCTTGGTCTTTTCGCTGACGTCACTGCCCGACGGTCAGGTCGCCTTCGCAGGCGGTTGGGCGCATGTCATCCCTGATTTGTTGTTGCCGGTGACGCTCGACGGTAGCGGTCGCAGGAGCGTTCCCCTGGGCAAGATGCCTGCCGTGGCCGTCCACTACGGACTGAAGGTTCACGGCCAGGCGGCCTTCATCGACAATGCGGCTCCCCAGGGAGTGACCCTGACGTCGGGGATCACCTTGCTCCTGGAGAGGTAGCCGGAGCACACCGGGACCCTGTCCCCGCCCACTCCCCGTAGACTCCGGGTAGAGCAGCGTCCAGGTTTCGCGTGGACGGCCACCGCGCCGTCCGCTCGCCTCGAATCTGCGCTTGAACATCCGGCTCAACTGCGCCAGATTCGCTGACTCTTAAGTCCGTGTCCACGGAATCGGGGGAAGGTCAACGAGCAAGCTGAGAACAAGTGCTGTGGGGAGGAACTTCATGGGGCCGATGCACTAAGTGCAGTAATTGCCTCCAGTGTGCACCCAAGTGGGCACTCTTTGAGGACCGCCTGACCCTGACGGTCATCGGAGTGCTTCTGGAAGGCGGCGAAGTCGTAGCCCTGCGCGGTGGTGGCGCTCGCCAGGAGCGAGAAGGCGATGCCGACGCCAAACGGACGGAGAGAGAGCGTGTAGGGGTAGGTGGTTCTCGTGGTTTGCGATTCGTGATTCCCATTGTATTTCTTTTGGGTTGGCACCGCGCCGAGTCAGGTCGTGGGAATTCGCCCAAACTCGTTCACCTCTCGTTACTCTGGGCCCTGGAATCAACCGTTCTCAGGGAACCATCCATGCAAGACCGCCACCTCGTCGTCTCCCTCTGCGTTGCGTGCCTCACCGCCGCGACGGTCGTCGCCCAGGACATGAACGTGACCGTCCAGAGTCGCCTGGACACCCGCGGGCGCCTGTCGGGAGTCTGGGGTTACGTCGCGGCTGACGGTCGAGAGTTCGCCGTCGTCGGTGAGTACTCCGGCACCTGGGTCGTGGAGACCACTGATCCAAAGAAGCCTGTCGAACGCGGACACTTCTCCGCTGCGACGAGCAACTGGCGCGAGATCACGTCGTACAAGAACTACATCTACTCGGTGAGTGAGCACCATCGCGGGATCCGGGTCATCGACATGGCGAACCCGGCGAATCCCGTCGACAAGGGCGTGGTTCTCACGGCGAACATCACGCGGACGCACTCGATCTCCGTCGATCCGGGCACCGGGCGCCTCTACGCGAACGGCACGAACCAGGGGATGGTCATTCTCGATGTCAAAACGAATCCCCTGGCTCCAAAGATCCTGGGCACGTTCACGGCGTCGTACGTGCACGACAGCTTCATCCGCCGGGGCCGCGGTTACCTGTGCGATATCAACAGCGGCAACCTGAGCATCTTCGACATCACCAACCCCAAAAGCCTCAGGCAAATCTCCGTGTTCTCGACGCCCGGCAGGGTGACGCACAACTGCTGGACGACCGCGGATGACAGGCTCCTCGTGACCACGGACGAGATCGGCAGCGGTGGGCTGGCGGTGTACGACATCTCTACCCCGACCAATCCCGTGTTGAAGGGGACCTACAAGTACGGGTCGTCGGACATCTGCCACAACGCGTTCGTCATGGGTCGCACGTGCTACATGGCCTACAACTCGGCGGGCTTCCACGTCGCGGACCTCTCCGATCCGACGAAGCCCTACCGCCTAGCGAGCTTCGACACGTCGACCTCGACCTCTGGATACAACGGCGCATGGGGAGGCTACCCGTTCCAGGACTCGGGCATCGTCTACATCGCGGACCGGGTCAACGGCCTGTACTGCATGCAGGTCGACTGTGGGCACATGAACCGTTACGGCGCGGGGTCGACCGGGGCCGGCAACGCGATCCCTCGTGTCCACTTCGACGGGGCTTCGCCGCGCGTCGGCGCTTCCAGGTTGGAATTGCGAGTCACCAATCTCGAGGCGAACGCGCCGTTCTGGCTCGCCATCGCGGCGAGGTCCGTCGCGCCCGTGACCGTGCTCGGCGTCAAGGTTCACATCGACCTCACGGGTGCCATCTGGGTGCAGGCGAAGGCTGATGGCAATGGCGCGGCTGTCCTGCCCGCGCCGATTCCGAACAACGGCGCCCTCGGCGGGACGAAGGTCTACATGCAGCTCTTCGCCGCGGACAGCAAGGCCGCCGGGGGGTTCTCCGCGACGCGCGGGATGTGGACCGGAATCTGCAAGTAGTTCGCGAGATGGAGGAGAGTGTCTGACATTCTCGATCGCCTTCGAAGAAGCAGTGATACTCACGACCCATCATGATCGCGACCCCACGAATCCTAGGTCTGTCCGTTCTCGCCCTGTGTAGTGCCGGCAGCGTATCCGCCCAGGGCGTCGTCGCACGAGCGAGCGGAGAGCGCCAGTCGACTCGTATTCTCTACACTGTCGGTATCGAGCGTTCCGCAGAGATCTACCTCCACTACGGCTCTCCGGTCTGGCGTGAGGCGTACGGCAAGGAAATCGAGCGCTTGCAGCCCCTGCTGAAGCGCTCGCCCCATTTCTAGTGCGATCGACTAGCGCCTTCTTCGACGCGACAACTCGAGCCAGCCGATCAACAGCAGGAGGCCGAAGAGCGCGATCGGCATCCCCAGCCGGCACATCCACGGCGAGTAACGGAAGGTCACCTCGTGGATGCCCTCCGAAAGGGGAATCGAACGCAGCGCCACGTTCGCTGGATGGATGCGCACAGGCTTTCCGTCCAGGGTTGCCACCCACCCCGGTGCAAATGCATCGGCGAGCACGAGGTGCCCGCGGCCTTCACCCATCGCGACCCGGATCCGCACCGTGTTCCCTGCGTCCTCGATGAACGTGATCCTCGGTTCGTGCTCCGGTTGGCGGCACGTGAAACTGCGATCCGCCCCTTCTAGCACGACGGTGTACCCGAGACGACCGCGATTCGCAGTGAGGGCATCGCGCGCCTCCGCCCGCGTGTCCACATGGATCGCGTCGAAGCAGATCCGCGCTCGCCGCACGGGTTCGGTTCGGTAGTGGATGTGCCCGGCGTCTACTCGGTAGTTCTCGACCGCGGGAGTCGGAGCCAGCGACTCGAATCCAGGGAATCGCTGAGGTTGTCCGGTCAGGGCAATCCCTACACACGCGATGTCGAGCAAGTCCCCCTGTAGAAGGGGCGCCGCCTGCAGCGGAATGACCCGAGCCTTGTGGTCGAGCAAGACGACGGAAGGATCGATTGCGCTCAGCAAGTCGCACGTTCGGGACAGCATCGCCGGTGTCGTCGAGGTGATCGTCGGCGTTCCGGCGAGGAGAAGCGGCGTCGAACTCACCTGGGCGTCGCGACCGACGATGATGGCTCTACCGGAAGACTCCGGTATCCGCGCCGTCAAGTAGGACTCTGTGTGGGCCTGTTCGGATCGCGGCGCGTTCACGATCGCGACGGTGAGAAGGTCCGCGATGACGAGGATCTCCAGTCCCAACTTGAACCGAATCATGCCCATGGGCCGCCAGAGCAAGAAGAGGAGCGAGATCGCCGCGCCAAAGATCGCCGTGGGGAGCAACGCAAAGCGAAGATGGTCCATGGCCGCGCGGATCTCGGCGCCTGTTCCCGAGACGAACGTGGAGACGCACGCGGCACCAGCCTCGGGGAACACGAATCCGAGCATCAACAGGCTGAGGCTGAGGCAAAGAGCGATCCCCGAAGTGACGGGCACGGCGAACGGTCGGGCGAGGGGTGCCTCGAAGAAACTCTCGAGGGACGCCGCGGCGAGCACCACGAAAGCCACGTGCACCAAGACCAGCGCCACGCCAGGCGCGGCGAGCACGAGAGGCGCGAGACCACGGGCGAAGTCAGCGGTGGGGCCGTCGAGACTGAGCAGCAGGCCGATGCCCCCGACGGTGATCCAGAACAACCCGAGCGTAGTGCGCTTCGGGCGGAGAAGGCCCAGGACGCCGAGGAACAAGACGATGGTGCCGGGGAACAGCACCAACTCCAGTGCGTCCGCCGCGGGGTTCACCATGCGGAGGTTCGCCGTCGCACCGTCCACGAGTCCGCCAAACGCGATGGGAGAGAGCACACCGAGCAGGCCGCTGATCTGCAGATGCGGGGATTGCTGATCGGTCGCGACGAGCAGGAATGGCAGGTGCACCACATAGTGGATCCATATCGGTGCGGTCAAGAGGACGGTCAGTCCCGTAGCGAACGCCATCGACCGGCACGCGAGGTTCTGGCTGTCGCGGTCGAGCGTCCATAACCCGTGGAAGAACAGCCCGAGGCAGAGCGCAAGACCGAGCACCGCGGTGCCCGTTCCTCCGGTGGCGAGCATCAGTGTCGCGACCACGCTCAGCCACCCGGCGTAGATCATTCGCTTCCGCGTCGTCACGACCCGCCAGGTGAACTCGAGCGCCAGCGGGAGGATCGCCGCCGCGGCTGCATCGGGGAGGCGGTCGAGCTGCGCGGTCATGAACCAGCCGAGTCCGTACAGACTGCCGGCCAGGAACGAGACGTAGCGACTCAGAGGGATGATCTGGCAGAAGCGGAACATGCACATCGCGGCCAGGAATGTGTGCAAGCACAGCAACAGGTCGAGGATGTGTGAGCCGCCCTCCGACATCAGCAACCAGTACGGCGGATAGAGAACCGGCGCGCCGCTCACGAGGAACGGTTCGCCGAGTCGGGACGCCGCGTTCCACAGAGGGGCGTCTCCGTTGCGAACGGAGACGCCCGCAGCGCGCATCGCCGGTACCAGCGTGTCGATGTTCGTGTACTGCTCGCTCGCGCGCTCGGACCACGTCGAGTCCGGCGACGGAGCCCGCGGCATACCCAGGAACAAACCAGAGGCGTGCAGCGCAATGGACATCAGCAGTAGTGTCAGCACGGCGAGAAGCCCCTCTCGCCGTCCCGAGCCGAACAGACTCACCCTCTACCTCCGAGCGTCGTGAACGAAAGACGCTTTCAGGACGTGACTTCGGCGCTTTTTCGGCGGCGCCTTGAGACGATGCACATTCCGAAGAGGCCCAGCCAGACGACCACGCCGCCCAGGGTCAGGGAAAGGCCCGTCACGAAGCCCGGCGTCGTGTAGTTAAACTCGACGGTGACGGCCCCTGCGGGCACTTCGACGAGGCGCTGGAAGAGGTTGGCGCCGTGGATCGTCGCTGGCTCGGTGGTTCCGTCGGCGTGCCGATACTGTGCCGTCCACCCCCTCATCTTGGTGTCGTTGACGACGAGGTAGCCCTTCTCTCCAGCCTCGATATCGATCGTCAGCGTGTTGGTCTCGTTCAATATCGGGAAGTTGACCTTGCGCGTGTTGCCGGGAGTCTTGCTTCCAGCTGGCGCGCCGAGAGTCTTCAGGGTGTCGGGATCGACAAGTGCGTATTGGGCCGGGGCGAATTCTCGCGCGGAGATCGCGTCGACCATGTCCTGCGACGGGTCGGGCGTCTCTCTCGTCGCGACCACCGTGGGTGACTTCACCGAGTGCACGATCCATGCCCGCGGCAGTGGGTTCTCCCGTTCGTACACGTAGAAGTGCATCGTGGGATTCTTGGCGCCGGGTGGACCCGAGAGCTCCGGCCCCACGCGCTTGCCCGCGTGTTTCAACTCGTCCTCGGTGAGGATGTAGCGCACGCCGATCATGTCCCAGTACGGAAGTGTCAATCGTTCATCGTCGCAGATGGAGAGGGCCCAGGTGTTCCGTGCGAGTTGACTCGGTCCGTAGATCTTCAGGATCGGTCGGTGCGACCACTTGTCCACGAAGGTGTAGGCCTGTTGGTCGCGAATGTGTTCGTTGAGCAGCGTGTCCGGCGGCATCTGCGTTGGCGATGGCACCACGGATCGTTTGACCGCGTCGTGGGCGCGTACCACGGAGAATCCACCGGATCCGCCGTACTCATCCCGCTTCTGCCGCAGGAACTCGTGGATCTTCGTCTGATTGAGGGGCCTGCCGTGTAGTTCGCGACCGGTGTTCAGGGGGACCCCGAAGCGCAAGAGCTCGACCGACGTCATGACGACGAGCAGGATCTGGGCCACAGATATCCCGCACCGGCGACGACGCAGAACCGGAAGGAACAGGAACAGGTATCCGGACAACAGCAGCACGATGCCGGACGTGAAGAGGTTCGCCTCGAGTTGGCGCTGCGCTCCGGCAGCGTCGCTGGACATGTAGATCTTGATCTTGTCAGGCAGTTGCTCGTAGGGGACGTGCGGGAAACGCGCGGTGTACTTCTCGCGCAGCATCGGCGTCATCGCGTCGAGGAACGCCGTGGGAGTCTCGAACGACCAGTGCACCCATGCCGCCGTGCCCAGGAAGAGCGCGCCCAGGGAGATCCCGAGCGTCCAGATGGCCCGACGTACCGCCGTCGTGATGTTCGGAAGTGCGTGTATGCCGAACGCCGCGAGGGCCGCGACGAACAGGCATGCCACCCCGGTGTATCGCGTCGGTGGCACCCACCGAAACGGTGTTGCCTCGAGCACCGGTCGGAACCAGTGCGCGGCGCTCGCCAGGACGAAGAGGAACACGAGGGTGAAGCCCACCGCCCAACGGATGCGATGGCCCGCGCTGAACAGACCGGCGAACGCGAGAAGGAGCGTTGGAGTGCCGACGAAAACGGTGTACTCGCAGAAGTTGAGATTCGGCTGGAAGACAGTGCCGACCGGGATGTTTCTGAATGGCTCCCACGATCCGCGGCTGTAGAGCAACCAGAAGACTGGCGAGAACGTGTCGCGTAGACCGCCGATGTGGTTGATGTGCGGATGCGTGTACATCGTGGGGCACAGGTACCCCAAGAGCCCGGCGGGGTCGTAGCCCCCCGAAGCGAGCGAGTTGCCCGCCGCCTGCATCGTCCGGTTCGATTCTGGAAAGAACTCGAACATCGGTATCGACTGAATGGCGGCTATCATCACGCCCAGTGCGGCGCCCGCCGCGAGCATCAGGGCGAGCTGGAACGTCTCTTTTGCTCCCTTCGGGAGGTTGACCGCGAGCGCGAGGAGACAGAACGCGATGGCGACCAGCGTGGCGACGAGCGCATACGGCGGGAACCCCGCCGTGTGCGTCATGAACATGCACCCCGCGAGTCCGAGTAATCCAGGCAGTCGCGCGGCCCCCTTGCCTTTGCTGGTCGCGCTGATGGCCCAGAGGATGCCCGGCAACCAGATGAGCGCGTTGATGCGCTGATAGAAGTGCAGGTTGACCGTGAGCGTTCCGCTGATCCCAAAGGCCAAGGCACCGAACAGCGCGCCGGGTACAGAGAGTCCGAAGTGCACGAGCAACCCGTACATCAGCAGCATGGCGATGGCAATCGAGAGGAATGCTCCTAGTGCCAAGGCGTCCGCCGGATCGTCCTCGAGGAGCATGATCCAATTGAGCGGGTACCAGACTCCCAGGATCGAGGACGCCCACACCGTCGTGCCGGAGCGTGCGTACGGATTCCAGTGGGGGACTCGCCCGGCTTTGATCTCAGAGACGATGAACTCCAACTCCGGCAAGAACATCACCGGGATCTCGGTGATGTCGGTGTTGTTGTTCCTCGTGACGTCGGCGTACTGGGCGTCCGTCATCAGCGTGCGCGCTGGCGGGAATTGCGCGATGTCCCACGGCACGAACGTCCGATCACCGACCAGGCAGGGCCAGAGCAGGATGATCGGCAACAGGAGCAGTCCGAGGACCGCGAGAGCGTGTCGAATACGGGAGTTCAATCTTCGGTTGCTTCCGGTTCTCGCCGTGGCGGCATGCAGCACAGCGCGATGAGGAGCAGGAGAACGGGCACGGTCAGGATCTGCGCGCCCAGGACCTCCATGCCGTTGTACCGGAACACTACCTTGTGATCGCCCGGTGCCAGGAAAACCGCGCGGAAGTAGTGGTCGGCAACGTAGATGGTCGCGTCCTCATCATCGACGGTTGCGGTCCAACCCGCGTCGTAGGGATCTGCGAGCCGAAGGTAGCCCGCCGTCCGGTTTTCGACGCGGATCCGGACTTCCTCATCCGCGTGGTAGATGATCCGGGGCTCGGTCGCCCCCGTGGTGGCGGTGGAGTCCGCTTTGGGGGCGTCCGGATCCTCGAGCACCACGACCTTGCGGGGGTCGTGGCCGCGGGTCGACAACCTCTCGAGCCGCGTCGCGAGGTCGTCGAGTACCTCGGCCCGGGTCACGAATGTCGCCCGCGGCATGCAGGTCGTCCGCCGGTAGAGGTAGAGCGCGCCGGCGTCCGCGGGAGTGCTCTCCACATGACCCGGGAGATCTAGCTTGGTCGTGGCGATCACCCATTCGACCCCTAAGAGATCCGTGAGCGCATGGGACAGCGACTCAGGGCGTCGGAACGCGCCCACGCCGGTGCCCCCGAGCGCGATAGACCGCTTGCCCTTCTCGTCTGGCTCGAGTGCGAGGAAGAACTCCTCCATCCGCGCCTTCGGGAGGGGATTGTACGTGGCGAGGTCTTCGGCGCCCCAGAAGCTCGGCATGTTTGGCCAGACGGGGTAGTCCAGGTTGTTGGTGTCGGTGGGCGCCATCAGTCGCTGCAGCCGCGGGCGGACGCCGTTGTCCCGCTCGGACTCCAACACCGGTCGAAGTATGGTGGGGGGTGTCGTCACGCGTTTGGTTGGGACCGGCACGATCGTTCCGTTGCCGCTCCACGTGAGCTCGGCGGCGGTGATGACACACAGAACCGGAGCCGTGAATCGACCAGGTCGCCAGGCGACGGCGACGATGGCCAGGCAGACGGCCCCGGCAACGCCAAACAACCACAACAAGTGGGTGCGGTTCACCGCCGGTTCGTCCTCGTACCCTGTGATCCACTCGCTCATCGCGCCGGGGGGGAGTCCGTATCGCCGCTCAGCGAGCTCGCCGTAGAAGGCCTGGATGTCGGATAGGTGAAACAGGAAGAGGCCGATGCTGACGATCCCGATCCCGAGGGCAAGAAAGACGGGGGTCTTGCAACGCCGCTCGGTGATACAGCGGTCGAGGCCGTTCGCCGCGAGGATCGGCGCGCAGATACCGAACAGCAGGACGCACCTCTTGACGTCTCCGCTGTGCGCGCCCGGCACGAACTGCGTGACCTGCAGCAGCCATCCCTGAGCCATCGCCAGGCCGAGGATCGCTGCGCCGCCGAAGAACAAGCCCGCGTGCTTGCGCCGGCTTCCAAAGGCGAATACCAGCGGGGCGAGCCCGACGTAGAACGCCGTCTCGGGGAAATTGAAGTTGCCGACCGTGTTGAGTTCACCGTCGAGGAACGCAAGCGCCGGCCACGCGTTGTGCAACCCCATGCCCGGATAGAAGTGGTCCGCGGGCCAGCTGAACAACGTGGGCCAGAGGAGGGTCGCAAGGTGCGGGACTTCGAGCGTTATCCGCGAGAGAGTCTCGATGGTCGCGGGCAGGCGGCTGGTCTCGGACGCGGCGAGCAGGATGGGGACGATCTGCACCGATGCCAGGAGCAGACCGCAACCGATGCCTGTGGCGAATCGGCGAAGAGGCGCGAACTTGCGACCTTCCGGTGTCGTGAACCAGAGCGACACCGCGAACGCACACACCAGGCACGTGCACATCAGGCTCGCCGGCGCGAACCCGGTTATCCAACACAGGCCTGTCGCCAATCCGAGCATTCCGATGTGACGGGATCCACCGCCGTATCGGAAGATGTGGTGCGCGCACGAGAGCATCGCGAACACCGGAACCACGGCGGAGAGCATGACGTTGTGGTGGATCCGTGCCTGTGCCCAAAATCCGAGGACCAGCGCGACCATCCCGAACACGGCTGCGGCATGGCGGATCTCGATCCGTCGCATGAACCGGTAGGCGAAGAACCCGAGGAGCACGAGGTGTAGCAGGTACCAGATTCCGTAGACGCCTGCGGATGGCACCAATAGCAGCAGCAGGTTGACCGGGTGGTAGACCTGCCCCATCTGCGGGACGAAGGAGACGCCGCCGGCTATGTCACGAGTCCACGTGGGGATCTCGCCATTTCGCAGTCGGTCTTGGGTGATCCGGTCCCACGCGAGCGACTGATTGTACTTGTCGCCCATGGACAGGTTGCCGCGGTAGATCTCGGCCTCAGAGGCTCCGTCCGCCAGAGCGATGTCCCGCGCCGGTCGCATGACTTCCGGGGCATACGGCACCACCGCATTCGTGGGCAGTACCGCCGAGCGCAGGAAACAGATCGCGCACACCAGCGCCACGGCGAGGGCGATGGCCTGGTCGCGAACCGGTGGCGGCTTGAATTCGGGGGACTTGTCGGGGATGGAACGGCTCCTTTCGATCACTACGGTAGATGGGGCGACGTGGAATCCTATCGCCGCTTGGATGCTCGCCCGACAGGAAGGCCGCAGCCCCGTCGTCGGAAAGTCGCAAGATGAGGCGGCTACCCGCCGATGGCATCGAAAGGAATCGAGTTCCGAGCAACCAAGCTCGTTTCCTGCGGATAGAAATTATACTTGGTTAGCCGCCCATGTTCCAAACACCCAAACTCCGGCCCCATCCGCAATCCCCGGAGCACCAATCAGGTGCGGTGGATGAGGCGTGGGCGGCGGCCGCGGATCAGTCCGCGTCGGACATGCTCGCGGTTCCGGAATTCACCCGTCGGCACCTGGTCTACCTTCTGGGGTTCACGCTGGCTGCGGCCCTATTGCGCCTCTGGGATCTGGGCACGTGGTCGTTCTGGGTGGACGAGGCGCACACCTACCGCGACGTCCTGGTGTCGAACCGGGCCTTCTGGGATAGCGGGACGAGCCGCTATCCCATGTCTTTCATGCTGCTGCGGATGATGAAGGAGATGTTCGGTCTCGGGCCGACGGATCTGACCGAGCAGTTTATGCGGCTTCCGTTCGCGTTCTTTGGCATCGCTTCGGTTCCCGCGCTCGCCATCGTCGCGCGCGGGATGGTCGGTCGACGTGCGGCGTTGTTGGCTTCCCTGTTTCTGGCGCTGTCGCCGTGGCACATCTACTGGAGTCAGAACGCGCGGTCGTATTCGATGGTGCTGTTCTTCTCGCTCGCCGCGATGGGAACCACCTACTACGGATTGCACCGTCGGTCACGCTGGCAGTTGGTGTCCGCCATCGTCTTGTGCTTCGTCGCAGGTTTGTGCCACCCGTCTGCGTACGCCGTCGTCGCGGCGCTCCTCCTCTACATCGGGGTGATGGTGTGCGTGCGTCGTGACGCGCGGCACTGGCTCGGCGGCAAGTGGGCTCCACTAGTCATCCTCGCTCTGGTCACGTTGCTCGCGCTTCTGGCCCTGCTGATCCTGCCGATCCTCCAGCACTCGCTGAACGTCAAACAGTCCGAGTTCTCGCTCTTCCACCTGATCCAGACGCTCGTCTACTACGTGGGCATCCCGATGTTGGTCGCGGCGGGGGGCGGGATGCTGGTGCTGCTCGATCGGGGCGCGAGATCTGCGGCGTTCCTCACCTGCATGATGATCCTCCCGATGATCGGGCTGAGCATCCTCTCCAGCGGCGGGATGCAGAAGGTGTCGGCGCAGTACGCATTCGCCGTGCTACCCGTGATGCACATGCTCGGCGCGGTCCTCGTGATCTCGCTGGCGAACGTATTCGGGGGAAAGGGCCTGCGATCGTTGGTGTTGCGTCTCGTGCCGCTGGCGATGGTGGTGGTGCACATGCTCGGTCAGGACTTCCTTTACTTCAACAGGGAGTACGGGTGGCGTCCGCGGTGGAGCGAGGCCGTCTACTACGTAAAGATTCACTCGCGATTGAACGGGAATCGTGACATTCGGGTGCTTACGACGAACTCGCCGAGCGTCTCCTACTACTTCGAGTCCGTTCGGCACGCCACGGTCAAGTCCTTCGATGTCAGCATCGTGTCCATTGAGCCGTGGTCCCTCGGCGATCGACCGGAGAAGTACTTTCGTGAAATGATCGAGTTGGCGGAGGCGGAGGACAAGGACCTCTGGCTCATCGTGACCGAGCCAGGAATCGAAGAGAAGGACTGCGATGGACGCGCCGATGTCTTCCTTCGCAATAACTTCTACCAGGTGCGGCGACTCCCAAACTGGACCGGCCCCAAGGACATGGTGGTCGTCGTCTACCGCCGAAAGTGAACGGTTAGTCAGGCGCCCTTGTTGCGATGCGGCACAGGGTCGTAGCCGTAGCCGGAGAAAGGGTGGCAGCGCGCAATCCGGCGGATAGCGAGCCAGGTGCCGCGGAGGACGCCGAATCGCTCGATCGCCTCGATCGCGTACTCCGAACACGTCGGCGTGTAGCGGCAGCACGGCGGTTTGAGCGGGGAGAGAAACCTGCGGTAGAAGCGCAACGGCGC
>CAYYAQ010000145.1:0-13049 GCA_964469555.1 uncultured candidatus Brocadiaceae bacterium
AGAACGGGGAACCGGTGCATGAACTCCGGCCGACTCCAACTCGGCGCAAACGACGACGAGGGATTCGTCGCCCCGGCTTGTACCCCGAATCCCGTCGGCGCAATTGTCGGACAGGACGGCGCCAAGTGGCTTGTCCGAGCCCATCGAGAGGCGGAGATCGGCGCGCCGTGATCCCAGGGGGCATCCGGCGCCGTTGGGGGATGTCTTGGGGGACACCGCAAAAAAGAAGAGGCGCAAGGTGGTTCCTTGCTCCTCTAAATTTTGCTCTTACAGCAACTTGATGGCTCCCCGACGAAGACTCGAACTTCGGACCCATTGATTAACAGTCAATTGCTCTACCAACTGAGCTATCGGGGATTACGCACTGCCAAGCCGGCGGTGACGTTAGCTGTGATCGTGATTCCGTCAAGGTCACTTTAGAAGATCCTTGCATGAGGAGCGCGAACGTCGAGATTCGTCACCCATGAGCCGACAGAACCACCAACTCGATCCCCGAGACCGCTCTCGCTTCCACCCCTGCGTCCTCGTCCTCGGTAGCTTGACGCTGGTCGGAATCGGTCTCGGCGCCTGTGGTTCCGCCCCGGACACCGTCGCACAGCCCATCCCGGAAACCGAACGCCAGGAGGCGGTCGGCGACGACTACCACGGCACCTGGATCCCCGACCCCTACCGCTGGCTGGAGGACCAGGACGGGGCGAAGACCGCGGCCTGGACAACGCTGCAAAACGGCGCGACCGAAGCGTACCTCGACGCCGTGTCCGCCCGCGAACGACTGCGCCAGCGACTGACCGAACTCTGGAACTACCCACGCGTCAGCGCGCCAGGCAAGGCAGGCGAGTCCTGGTACTTCAGCAAGAACGACGGGCTCCAAGCCCAATCCGTCATCTACAAGGCAAACAGCCCGACCGGCACCGGCTCCGTCTTCCTCGACCCCAACACCTTCTCGAAGGACGGCACTGTCTCCCTCGCCGGCATGTCGTTCTCGAAGGACGGACACTACGCCGCCTACGCGATCTCCCGCAGCGGCAGCGACTGGCGCGAGTGGCGCGTGGTCGACACCCAGACCGGCGAGCTCCTCCCCGATCACATCCGCTGGACGAAGTTCACCACGGCGACGTGGCTGCCCGACGGATCCGGGTTCCTCTACTCGCGCTTCAAGGAACCAGAAGAAGGCAAGGCCTACGAATCCGCGAACCGACTCGCGACCTACTGCCTGCACAAGCTGCGGACCCAGCAGAAGGACGACGTGGTCGTCTACTCCGACCCGGATCATCCGGAACGTCGGGCCGGGGCGCAGCTCAGTGACGACGGCAAGTTCTTCGTGTTCACGATCTCGTCCGGGACCGACGCACGCAACCGCGTGTCCGTGCTCGACGTCGACAGGATCGGCCAGAAGCCGAAGCCCGTGTTCACCGAACTCACGGCGAGTTACCGGTTCCTCGGCAACGATGGTCGCGTCGCATACTTCCTGACCGACGACGGTGCGCCAAGACGACGGATCATCACCGTCAACGTCGACAACCCGCAGAAGGACGTCATCAAGAGTGAGGAGGACGGCTCCGCGGAGACGACTCAACAGCCCATCAAGGAAGTCGCGAAGGACAGCAAGGAACTCGAAGACCAGCAACAGGCGGAGAAGGACAAGAAGGCCGGCAAGACCAAGCCCGTCGTGAAGGACTGGAAGACCCTCATCGCGCAGACCACCGACACGTTGGAGTCCGCGCGCATCGTCGGCGAACGCTTCATCCTCACCTACCTGCGCAACGCGCACAACGTCGTCGTCACGAGCAAGCTCGACGGCACGAATGTCTCACCTCTCTCCCTGCCGGGCCTCGGCTCGGCATCGGGCTTCAACGGCAAGCGCACGGACGAGCTGTCGTTCTTCAGCTTCCAGACGTTCACGACTCCACCGAGCATCTACCTGCTGAATCCCAAGACCGGGGATGTCTCGCTGCATCACCAGCCGAAGCTCGCCTACACGCCGGACGATTTCGTCACGCGGCAGGTCGCGTTCCAGAGCGCGGACGGGACGCGAGTGCCGATGTTTCTGGTCCACAAGAAGGGCATCCCACTGAATGGCGACAACCCCACGTACCTGTACGGCTACGGCGGGTTCAACATCTCGCTCAAGCCCCGCTTCCGCGCGAACCTCATCGCGTGGCTCGAGCTCGGCGGCGTCTACGCACAGCCCACGCTGCGCGGCGGCGGCGAGTTCGGCCGCGACTGGCACGAAGCGGGCATGCTCGAGAAGAAGCAGAACGTCTTCGACGACTTCATCTCCGCGGCGCGTTATCTCGTGCGAAACGACTACACGCGGCGCGAACGACTCGCCATCGGCGGTGGCAGCAACGGCGGATTGCTGGTCGGCGCGACGCTGACCCAGGCACCGAACATGTTCGGCGCTGCGATCCCGGAGGTCGGCGTGCTCGACATGCTGCGCTACCACAAGTTCACGATCGGCCACGCGTGGATCCCGGAGTACGGCAGCAGCGATGACCGCAAGCAGTTCGCGGTGTTGCGCGGCTACTCGCCGTTACACAACGTCCAGGCCGGAACGCCGTACCCACCGACGATGATCATGACCGGGGACCACGACGATCGCGTGCTCCCGGGACACTCCTACAAGTTCGCGGCGACGCTGCAGCGCGCGCAGTCCGGCGGCGCGCCGATCCTGCTGCGCGTGGCGAGAAACTCCGGACACGGATCCGGCAAGCCGGTCGCGATGCGCATCGCGGAGGCCGCCGATCGATGGGCCTTCCTCGTGGGCGCCCTGGGCATGGACTAGAGACCCTTCGATCCGGTAGGCGCGCGGCAACGCCCCGACGGCAAAGGCGAAGAAGCGCGCGGCAGTGGACTACAGCCGCGTCCTGTGACTCGTGACCGCGGAGAAGATGCCGTGTTTTCTCGTACCGGGCGGAACTCGATCGGCAGCAACAGGTTTTGGGACCGTATCTTCCGCGGGCGAACGCGAGCATGGATCGCGAAACCCCGGTGCCAATTAGACTTCGGATCGACCACCAGGAGAAATCCATGAATCGCGCGTTCGCACGGGCCTTTGCAGGCCTCACTCTTCTAGCTCTCGCCGTCCCCGCCTGGGGCCAAGGCCTCCACATCGGCCCCACCACTCCCGACCCACGAACGGTCCCGAACCCCACGAACGAGCCGATCTGGCCCGGTCGACGACCCGTCCGCCCGATCCGCACGTCGCGGCTCTACATCAAGAGCCTGAGCATCAAGGCGCACATCGACAACGGCATCGCCACCACCTCCCTGCGACAAGTCTTCCACAACCCGGGAAGGCGCATCGCCGAAGGCACCTGGATCCTCCCGCTCCCCACCGGCGCCACCGCGGACAACTTCACCATGACCATGAACGGCAAGCAGGTCAGCGGCGAAGTTCTCGACGCCACCCGCGCCCGATCGGTCTACGAGAGCATCGTCCGCCGCCGCCGCGACCCGGGCTTGCTCGAGTACATGGGCAACGGCTGCCTGCGTGCGCGGGTGTTCCCGATTCCCGCGAAGAGCGACATGGTCGTCGAAGTCCGCTACCGCCAGGTGCTGCCCGAGACCGCCGGCGTCCACCACTGGAACTTCCCGCTGCGCGCTGCCAACGTCAGCGGTCGACCCGCGAGGCGCATCAGCCTCGACCTCACCATCAAGTCCCAGAAGGCGATCAAGAACGTCTTCTCCCCCACCGAGAACGTCCACTTCGTGCGCAAGGGCGATCACCTGGCGCGGGCTTCCTTCGAGAAGTCGGGCGGCCAGATGGCGCGGCGAGACATCGACATCTTCTACGGGCTCTCCGACAAGGAGTTCGGACTCAGCCTGCTGACGCACAGGAAGAAGTCGAAGGCCGGCTACTTCGTCATGATGCTGGCGCCGAAGATGCGCTGGGACGAGTCCAAGGCGATGCCAAAGTCGATCCAGTTCGTGGTCGACACTTCGGGCTCGATGAATGGGAAGAAGATCCAGCAGGCGCGCGCCGCGCTGCGCTTCTTCATCAACTCGCTCAAGAGCCGCGACTACTTCAACGTCATCCCGTTCTCAACGGACGCCCGCCCATTCTTCTCGACACCGAAGCGAGCGAGCAGGGAGAACGTCGACCAGGCGCTAAAGCTGATCGCAGGGATCGAAGCCCGCGGCGGAACGAACATCGAGAAGGCGCTCACCACCGCACTCAGCGCCGACGTGCCGGATGTGAAGAACCTGGTCTCCATGACGGTGTTCCTCACGGACGGTCTCCCGACAGTCGACACGACGGACCCCAAGACGCTTCTCAGCATCGTCGGAAAGAGCAACACGCACAAACACCGCGTGTTCGTCTTCGGCGTCGGTCACGACGTCAACACGAAGCTCCTCGACAAGATCGCGGCACAGAGCCACGGCGCGCGCGACTACGTCAAGGAGGACGAGAGCATCGAACTGAAGACCGGAGCGCTGTTCACGAAACTCAGCCACCCGGTCATGAGCAAGGTCCGAATCAACTGCGACGGCATCGACGGATTCGATGTCTTCCCGAAGGTGACCCCCGATCTCTTCAAGGGCTCCCGGTTGATGCTCACGGGTCGCTACAAGGGCCGTGGCAACCACGCTATCCGCCTGACCGGCATCGTCGAGGGCAAGGAGAAGACGTTCGTCTACGAGGGCACCTTCCCCGAGAAGTCTGAATCGCACGACTTCATCCCGACGCTATGGGCACAGCGCAAGGTCGCGGTGTTGCTCGACGCGATCCGACTCAATGGTCGGAGCCACGAACTGATCCAGGAGATCCGTCGCCTCGGCGCGGAGCACGGCATCGTCACGCCCTACACGTCGCACCTCATCCTCGAAGAGGGTACGAAGCTCGCGCAGGTGCGTTTCGGTCGAGGTTTCGACGCGCGCAACGGCGTCGGCGGGTTCGGTGCTGACGCGGCGGCGCCGGGCGCGCGTGTTCGCTGGCGCCGCGAGTTGGTCCGTGCGGGAGAACTCGATGAGGAGGAAGCCGACCAAAGGGTAGGAAAACTCGCTAAGAACGTGAAGACCTCCAAGAAGGAGGCCGAGAAGAGCCTGGACAATTTCGCGCAGGACAGGGGCAAGGCCGCGGTCCGCCGCAGCCGCGCGCTGATGCTGATGGCGGAGAGAAAAAGTGTCAGCGGTGGACGCGGGCGAGGCGCCACACGACTCGTCACGCGCCACGTCAAGGGTCACACGTTCCACATGATCGGCGGTATCTGGATCGACGGCGCGTTCCGGGCGGACATGAAGGACGCGGTCACCGAGGTGAAGGCCTTCTCGGACGAGTACTTCGCCCTGATCAAGAGGCACCCGTCACTCGCGAAGATCTTCGCGTTCAGTTCGCGCATCATCGTCGTCATCAACGGAACCGCGATCGAGATCACGTAGGTTCTTCTGGCGAAGGAAAAGGACGCGGAGCCGGAGATGGCCAAGGCGGTCAAGGTCAAGTCGAGCCGCCGGCGGCGCACCGCCCTCGCCGCGCTCGTGCGCCGCGGTGGAGACGCGTTCTCCTTCGCCCTGCGACAGGCCGTGCACGATCGCGACGCGAGTATCGGCCGTCACCTGGTCGACCTCGTGCGGAAACTCGGCAAGGCGGAGTTGGCGGTCCTCGTACTCGCGAAGGACCTGGGTACGGGCCCGTTCGCTCACCGCAGGCGGACGGCGGCCGTCCTCGGCCACATCGGCCATCGGGGAGGGATCGGACCACTCGCCAAGGCCAAGAAGCAGGCGGACGAGAGATCCGTCTGCCACTGCGTGAAACGCCGCCGGCCGCGGGCCCACGTCGCCTTCATCACCAGCACCTCCTACGTCAGGGATTTCCATACCGAAGTCGCTTGAGGCGGCGTGGTCGGCGACCCGGTCCGGGACGTCATTCAAAGCGGTGTAGTCCTCAACGTGCAGATCGCATCGTCCGTGAGTCACGCACAGTATCGGAAGCTATCGCGCTACTACCGAGAGGTGTTGCGGCAGCTACGCAGATCGAAGAAGCGCGACTGACGAGGCGGCTCTCATCGTGCTTGTCTTTGCAAACGCGGACGGATAAGGGATGGGGTGCGGCCTCGCGCCGATATCACCATTCCCTTTCATCCCGTGTCATGAATAAGCTCGCTCTCGTTTTCTGTGTACTGTTCGGCCTCGCACACGTCTCCGCACAAGACAAGGAGCCACAAGCCAAGACTGCGTCGAGTACGAAAGTCGACCTCGCCAGGCTTTCGCACCAGCTGAGACCACTCGACCGCGAGGAGCTCGCTGTCGAGGCCAAGGCCTGGCTCGCCATCTTCCGCGCGAACGCAGATGCGATCAGCAGGGAACACATCGCCGCGATCAACGCGACGGGTGCGGAGAAGAGTTCGAACCTCGTGACTCTCCGGAGCGAGCAGGCCGCACTGGACGAACGGGTCCGCGCCGTGCTCGCCGCCTGGAAGGCCAAGGGTGCGAAGGACGAGGATATAGAAGCCGCCGAGATGTACCTCGCTGCCGCTGCGGGCGACGACCCGGGCATGGATCTTCAAGCGATCTGGGATTTTGCCTACGGATGGTTGGTCTCCGAATCCGGCGGAATGCAACTCGGCGTCAACATCCTGATGTTCCTGCTGACGATACTCGTGTTCAGGATCCTCTCGCGGCTCGCGCACAAGCTCACGATAAAGGTCATCGACCAGATGCAGAATTCGTCCGACCTCCTGCGCAGTTTCTGTGTCAACTTCGCGACGCGATTCACGCTCTTCATCGGGCTGGTCGTCGCGTTGACGATGCTCGGCATCGACGTCGGCCCGTTCCTGGCGGTCATCGGCGCCGCCGGCTTCATCATCGGGTTCGCGCTGCAAGGCACGCTCAACAACTTCGCCGCCGGGATCATGATCCTGATCTACCGACCGTTCGACGTGGGCGAGGTCGTGGAGGTAGCCGGCGTGACCGGCAAGGTCGAGACGATGTCCATGAGTGCGACGACGATCAAGACACCGCAAAACCAGTCCATCATCATCCCGAATGGCAAGATCTGGGGTGACATCATCCTGAATGTCACCGGCAGCGAGACTCGTCGCGTGGATCTGGTCTTCGGCATCGGCTACGAGGACGACATCAGCAAGGCTCAGGCGATCCTCGAAGAGCTCGTGGACGCCCACGAGCTCGTCCTCGAGGAGCCGGCGCCGTCGATCCGAATGACCGAACTCGCGGAATCGTCCGTCAACTTCGCGGTCCGCCCGTGGTCCAAGACCAGCGACTACTGGGACGTCTACTGTGACCTGACCCGCGCGGTGAAGGACCGATTCGACGCCGCCGGTATCTCCATCCCGTTCCCGCAGCGTGATATCCACGTCCACCAGGTGGCGGCAGGCAGCTGACCCAAATCTCCGACAAGACGCGCTCTGGCGATTCCACCTCCCGCGGGTAACCTGTGTGACGAGACGGCCCACGGTAGAGATGACGAAGACCCCCCAAAACCCGACGATCCCCACGACCGCCAAACTCACCATCGGAGACCGGGAGATCGAGTTCCCCGTGATCCAGGGCACGGAGGGCGAAATCGCCGTGGACATCCGTAAGTTGCGCTCCGAACTGGGGATCATCACCTACGACCCCGGCCTCGGCAACACGGGTTCGTGCGGGAGCAAGGTGACGTTCCTCAACGGCGAGAAGGGCATCCTCCGCTACGCCGGCTACCCCATCGAGCAACTCGCGGAGCACAGCCACTTCCTCGAAGTGGCTTGGCTGCTCTTCCATCAGGATCTGCCGTCGACGGCGGATCTCGCGAGGTTCAAACACGAGGTCACGTACCACACGATGGTGCACGAGGACCTCAAGCGGTTCTTCTCCGGTCTTCCCAAGGAAGGGCACCCGATGGCGGTCTGCGCCGCCGCGGTCGGCGCGCTGTCGACGTTCTACGAGGAGGTCCGCTACGACAGCCGCGCGGAAGAACGCTGGGTCGCCGCGATCCGCTTGCTGGCGAAGATGCCGACGATCGCCGCGTACTCCTACAAGCACAGCGTCGGCCAGCCGTTCATGTATCCGAAGAACGAGCTGAGCTACGCCGCCAACACGCTGCACATGATGTTCTCGACGCCATGCGAGGACTACGAACCGGATCCGATCGCCGTCAAGGCACTCGACCTTCTTCTCGTCCTGCACGCCGACCACGAACAGAATTGTTCGACAAGCGTCGTGCGCGGAGTCGGGAGTTCGCACGCGAACATGTTCGCGAGCGTGTCCGCCGGCATCTCGGCACTCTGGGGTCCGCTGCACGGCGGCGCGAACCAGAAGGTCATCGAGATGCTGATGAAGATCAAGGACGGCGACAAGACCGCTGCCCAGTTCATGGAACAGGCGAAGAACAAGGAGAGCGGCGTCCGCTTGATGGGCTTCGGACACCGGGTCTACAAGAGCCACGACCCGCGGGCGCGCATCCTCAAGAAGGCGTGCCACGAGCTCCTCGCGAGCACGGGCATAGAGAACCCACTGCTCGAAATCGCGCTCGAGCTCGAGGAGATCGCGCTAGCCGACGACTACTTCGTCGAGCGCAAGCTCTACCCCAACGTCGACTTCTACTCCGGCCTCATCTATCAGGCCATGAACATTCCAGTCGGCATGTTCACGGTGTTCTTCGCCCTCGGACGCCTCCCGGGCTGGATCTCGCAGTGGCTCGAGTTCCGCCGCGACCCGAACTCCCGCATCAGCCGACCGCGGCAGATCTACGAAGGCCACACCGAGCGCGAATACGTCCCGATCGACAAGCGCTAGCCGTTCTGTTCAGGACGCTGGTCAGATCGCTCCCGGCCACGGCGCATCGTCGACGAGTTGACGCAGGACTGCCGTCGCGTAGGAACCCGAATCGAGTCGAAACTGCAGTCGCAGGCCATCCTCCTCGACCGCGACTTCCGCGTCGTGAACCGGTAGCCGCAGCGACCGCCGCCCCCCGGGATGAGATCGAAACGGGCCGAACGCCTCCGCCGAGATCTCCATCTCGGCCATCGCCCGCGCCTCGAACTCCTGCGCTTCGCCGCGGGCCCACAGCGTCTTTGGTCCCGGTAATGGGCCGCTCGGTGACACTTCGAACGCGGCGCACCGCTCCTGCTCCACCGCGAGATCCTTCACGGTGAACGACGCGCCGCTCGCGTGGATCCACGCGAGGTCGCCGTCGAGCAACCGGTCGTAGCTGTCGATCCTGGCGACGAGCACGCGGTTGAACACTTCGCTCTGCACCGCCGACAAGAGGAGCTTGAGGATCCGCGGCGCGTAGGAGTACGCCTTCCGCTTCGGCTTCGCGCTGCGGAGGATCGCGAGCCCCTGGTCAAGGTTCGCACCCCGCTTCCCAAACCGCTGCTCGCCGAAGTAGTTCGGCACTCCCTTTCGCGCACACCAAGCCACGTTCTCACGCAGCGCCGCGGCCTGGTCTTCGGGGGCTCCGCGCAACAAGATCGAGAAGCGGTTGCCCGAGAGGTGACCGGGCTTGAGCTTGTTCGCGTGCTTCGAGACGCGCAGGACCTTCACGCCGTCGAGTGAAAGATCTTCGAAGCGCTCCGGGTCGACGTGCTCGATGGAGACCCATTGACGGGTCACCGCCTGTGCGTCCTTCATGCCGGCATAGCCGAAGTCGCGCTTCTTCGCGCTGGCCGCCGCCGCCAGGAGTTCGATGGCGTTTAGCGTCGACAGGCCGCGCTTCTCGATCCACACAAACGTGTGCGTGCCCTCGCCGGAGGGTTCGTACGCCGCGACTTCCTCGACCTCAAAGTCCTCCAACCGCTCTTTGTACCTCCCGCCCACTCGGGGCGCCGGCACCTCGCCCAGCACCGGGCGAATCGGCTTGACGACCAGCTCAGCTCTCCTTCTTGGCCTTCGGCTTCTTGGCCGTGGCGCGGGCCGCTGTTTCCTGCTTGGGCTCGCTGGCCTTTGCCGGCGCCGTAGCTGTCGCTGTCGCCGTCGCCGTCGTCGGCTCCCACGGCCCGGACGCCGCGATCGGGTCCGCGCCCGTGTAGTAGGCGATCAGCCGCGCGAGCTCGTCGCGCATTCTGTCACGGGTGACGATGCGGTCGATCTGGCCGCGCTCGAGCAGGAACTCGGACCGCTGGAAACCCTTCGGCAATTCCCGCTTGATCGTCGTCGCGATAACGCGCGGTCCCGCGAATCCGATCAACGCGCCTGGCTCGGCGATGAGGACATCGCACACCGAGGCGAAACTCGCGGTCACGCCACCGGTCGTCGGATGGGTCATAACAGAGATCGAGAAGCCACCCGCCTCGTTCATGCGAGCGAGGGCCCCACAGGTCTTCGCCATCTGCATCAGCGAGATCGGCCCCTCGTGCATCCGCGCGCCGCCCGAGCAACACACGATGATCACGGGGAGCTTCTTCTTGATCCCGAGCTCGATGGCGAGCGTCACCTTCTCGCCGACCACCGCGCCCATCGACCCGCCCATGAACGTGAAGTTCATTACGGCCATCACGACGGGGAACCCCTTGACCTCACAGGTGCCGAGGACGAGGGCGTCCTTTTCTCCGGTCTTCTTCTGGCTGGCCTTGAGCTTCTTCGCGTACGGCACGCGGTCGACGAAGTTCAGCCGGTCCTCCGCCTCGAGCTTCGCGTGGAGTTCCTTGAACGTCCCCGGATCAGCGGTGAGCTCGATGCGCTCCCGCGCGGGCAGCGTGAAGTGGTAGCCACAGCTACCGCACACCCGATGCTTGCTCTCGAATTCCTTGCGGAACAACATCGACCCGCAGGACTCGCACTTGATCCACAGCCCGCCGGGCATGTCTTTCTTCTTGCCGAACCTGGTCCAGGCCATGGGTTTGTCGCTGCGTGTTTGAGATGAAGGGGAACGAACGGCCCCGATGGTAGCTGATAATCCCGGCCTACTGCAAAGCCGGGCGGGCCGCAGATGCCAGTTCGCGCAGATCCGCGATCCGCTGGGGCACGTCGGGCGCGCGGAATACAGCCGTCCCGGCGACGAAAACGTTGGTGCCAGCGGCGGCACAGGACTCGATGGTGTTGAGATCGACCCCGCCGTCCATCTCGATCTCCCCGGTGAAGCCCAGGTCCCCGCGCAGGGCGGACACGCTCTCGAGCACCTCCGGCATGAAGCTCTGGCCGCCAAATCCGGGGAACACGCTCATGACAAGCACCATGTCGAGGGCCGGGAGATAGGGCTCGAGGGCAGCTACGTCCGCGTTCGGGTTGATCGCCACCCCTGCCTTGGCCCCGCGCGCCTTGATCCGTTCGATCAACTCCAGGGCATCGCCCTGTCCCGCGACTTCGAGGTGAAACGTCAGCACGTCCGCGCCGGCATCGAGGAACGGATCCGCGTACTTCCACGGATCGGCGATCATCAGGTGCACGTCGAGTGGCTTCGTCGCGACCTTCTTGATCGAAGCGACGACCGGGGGCCCGAGGGTGATGTTCGGCACAAAGTGTCCGTCCATGACATCGACGTGCAACCAGTCAGCTCCGCCCGCCTCCACCTTCGCGATCTCGCTCTCGAGGTTTGCGAAGTCGGAAGCCAGGAGCGACGGTGCGATGCGGATGGGGTGCATAAGTCTCTCGGTTCTGTGCCCGGGACAGTATCGAAACTACTCAGTTCGATTCCAGTGCGGTGACGCCGGGGAGCTGTTTGCCCTCGAGCAATTCGAGGCTGGCACCGCCGCCGGTGGAGACATGGTCCATCGCGTCGGTGATTCCAAGCAACTCGGCTGCCGCGACCGAATCGCCGCCGCCGACCAGCGTCCAGGCGTCTGCTTTCGCGACGGCTCGCGCGACCGCTTCGGTGCCCTTCCGGAATGCCTCCATCTCGAACACCCCCATCGGTCCATTCCACACGATCGTCTTGGCCTTGCTAATCTCCTCACAGTAGAGGGCTACCGTCTCGGGACCGATGTCCAGGGCCATCTGCTCCGCTGGGATCTCCGGGCCGTGCACGGAACACTCGGCGTCGGCTTCAAACGCCGCCGCACACACGTGGTCGACCGGCAGCAACAGCTTGACGCCCTTCGCCTCGGCCACCGCGCACGCCTCAGCCGCCGCGTCGATCAAGTGGTCTTCGCACAGCGAATTACCGATCTCGAGGCCCTGTTGCCGCAGAAACGTGTAGGCCATCGCCCCACCCACCAGGATCGAATCGACCTTGTCCAGGAGGTTGAGGATCACTGGCAGCTTGTCGCTCACCTTGGCTCCGCCGAGAATCGCGAGCACGGGTCGATCCGGCGACCGCAGGAGTTTCGCGAACGCCGCCAACTCCTTCTCCATCAGCAGACCAGCCGCCGACGGCAGATGGCGCGGCACGCCAGCCACGCTCGCGTGCGCGCGGTGCGCCGTCCCGAACGCGTCGTTCACGTAGACGTCTCCGAGCTTCGCGAGCGCCGCCGCGAACTCCTTGTCCCCCACAGTCTCGTCAGCGTGGAACCGCAAGTTCTCGATCACCAACACCTCGCCCTCCTGGAGGGCCTTCGAGGCGTTGATCGCGTTGTCCCCGATGCAGTATTCGCAGTACCGGACCGCCACGTTCAGCAGTTCACCGAGCCTCTCGCCGGCTGGTCGCAGCCGCATACTCTCGACCACCTGACCCTTCGGTCGACCGAGGTGCGACATCAACACCGGTCGTCCGCCAGCGTCGAGAATCGCGCGAATCGTCGGCAACGCGGCGCGGATCCGCGCGTCGCTCGTGATCTGGCGGTTCTCGTCCAGAGGGACGTTGAAGTCGACGCGGACGAGCACCCGCTTGTCCTTGAAGTCGAGATCCGCAAGGGTCTTCGCCATCGACTCGGCTAGAGGCTGTGCGCCTTCAGCATCAGATCGACGACGCGGTTGCTGTAACCCCACTCGTTGTCGTACCAGCTGACGACCTTGATCTGCTTGCCGCCGTCGATCGACATCGTGCACAGGCCATCGATGACGGAGCTGTGCGGATCGTGGACCACGTCGGACGACACGATCGGATCCTCGGTGTAGGCGAGAATGCCCTTCAACGGTCCCTCGGCTGCAGTCTTCAACACCGCGTTGATCTCTTCCTTGCTCGCTGGCTTCGCGAGATTGGCGACGAGATCCACCACGGAGCCGTCCGGCACGGG
>CAYYAQ010000146.1:0-12923 GCA_964469555.1 uncultured candidatus Brocadiaceae bacterium
ATGGGTAACCTTGGCGTCTTCTTGCTCTCTCCGTCGACCTTGGTGGTACTCCCAGTGGCTCAGTTGGGCTCGTCCACCCGGCTACCCGCGCGATCAGTGGAGTTCACGGTTCCATCGGGTTGGACGGGACTGAGCCTTCACTGGCAGGCCTTGCACATTGAGTCTGGGGCCATCGGACGATTGCTAACGAACAACGTCGTGACGACCTTCTGAAGCGTTTGCCCTACGAGGAGCCTCTCGGGGTGCGTAGCAAACAGGAGATGACGCCGGAAACGAGGCGATTCCATCCCGGATTGAACGATGTCGCAGGGCCGTGACCGGTGGCGACGTTGGAGTTCTTGCTGGGGGAGACGCCGAAATTGCAGCCTGGAACGTCTATGTCAGGCTCGAGTTCGAGTAGGGCTCCCTGGTCTTCGCGCTCGGCTTCTTCCGTGCGCCGATTCTAACGAACGAATCCCTTGGCCCGAAGGCGCCGCGCCAAGAGCTCACCGACGAAGGCGTTTCCTGCAGGTGAGAAATGCTTGTTGAGTCGGAAGAAGCGGGTCTTCGTCGGCGGCTTGGCACGAAAATCGGGAACGGTGTCGTAGAACGCCACGCCGATGTCCGCGCAGATCTTGGTGAGCTTCTTGCTGGGCAGGTCGCGGTCGTGCTTGTCAGTGACCGTGCCATCGCGCTTGAGCGTTTCCCAGGCTTCGTCGCGGGTCAAGTACTCCTGCGGGATCGTGCACAGGATGAGCTTGGCACCCATCGCTTGGGTCTTCTCGTGGAGCACCTTCAACTGCCCGGCGAATTTGCCCCAGAGATCCTCGCCTCCAGGAGAGCTGGGGGAGTCCGTGAGCAGTGCCTCGGTGCCCCAGTGGCGCCCGGGTGGAGCCACGGCGCCGCCGAGTCGGGTGCCGTTGCCCTGTATCTTCTTCATGAAGTTGAACCAGCCGCGATAGGCGAGGAGCGAGAGTTTTGAGTAGTCGAGGCTGAACGCGAGCCAACCGTTGCGATCGATCACCTCGGCGATGGACCGGGTCCACACCATGCCGCCGCGGACAGTGTGAAGAGGGAAGTCGCGCAGGTCTTTGAGGTCGTTCACGAAGAAGAACGATGCGATGACGACGTCCGGTTCGAACCAGGCCGAGCGCTCGAGAACACGGATCATGTGTTGGATGCCGCGGGCCGGAGCTCCCGCGTTCAACACTTCGAACCGTGGTTGGCTCAGGTTCTCGTTGAGCTTGGCTTCGAGCTGCTTCGGGTAGGAATCTTGACTCGTGACACCGTAGCCGAAACCCATGGAGTCGCCGAGGCTGATGATGCGAGTGATGCCCTTGGGCTTGGTGCCGAACTCGCGATCGCGGTAGCCGCGGGAATTGATGGAGACAGAGACGTCGAACTCGCCGTGGAGGGCGAATCGGCCCTCGAAGTCGGGTGTCAAGGTGATGCCGAGTTCGGGATCGGCCTGGAACATGTACCTGGGACCGAATGAAGTCGGCAGTACTTCGTCAGCGAGAATCCGGACGACGATCTCTGCGACGACCAGGGACAGGATGAGGGCGACGGTGAAGAGTAGAAGGCGGGCGAGGCATCCCGACTTCTTGCGGCGCTTCCGGGTGGGTTGGTCAGAGGGTGGGGGAGTGGGCGTTGTGGACATCGTCAGTGGAAATCATGCGTCGGAACGATGGACAAGGCTACTTGATTCAAACCCGGATTCCGGCGGGTCGGCGTGCGTGCCGCTCAGGAGATGCCGCCGGAACAAGGCGAAACCACGTCGGATCCAGCCTCATCGAAGCGCCGTGGCCGGCGGTGATGTCGGGGGGCTTGCTGGGGGAGACGCCAGAATTGCAGCTTGGAACGTCTATCCTCCGGCAGAAGCTGTTCGGAGGTGGGTTTGTAGAGGTCTATCGGGACCACACTGTTGGGTTCGGTTGGAAGCCGTGGGCCGGGAGTGCCTCCGATGCGGTACCTTGGTAGCTCCGGATCGCACCCGGCGCGACTACTCGGTTCCCTGCTTCTCGATCGTGATTGTGCGGTCCGCGCCGGTCCGAACCACCTGCCGACTGCCGTCCGGCCAGCGAATATCGAGTTCGATCGCTCCGTCGTAGCGACCGAGTCCGAAGTGGCAAGACAGATCGTTCTGGTTGCCTTCCCCGGTACCGCCACAGATCTGGCGCACCTGCACCGACTCTCCGTAGCGCGCGCGCACCTGCGCGCCGATCGCCGCCCGGTTGCACTCGCCGGCACCGCGCAGAACGACCTTCAGCCGGTGGTTGCCGTTGCCGCGGTTGCGATACAGCTTCCCGTGAGTCACGAGGTCGAGATCCCCGTCGTTGTCGAAGTCGCACCACGCCGCCTGGTAGGTCAACCGTGACTTCACGCCGGTCGATGCGGTCACGTCGACGAACTTCCAGCCCCCCGTGTTGCGGTAGAGCACGCTGTCATCGCGCGGATAGACCGTGGTGAAGAAGAGGTCGAGCCACCCGTCGTTGTCGAAGTCACCGAGCGCCGGACTCGCGAACGACTCCTGCCATTTCAGGCCGGCGGCCAAGCTCCGGTCCGCGAACTTCCACTCCCCCTTCGGCCCGAGGTTCTGCAGGAACTTGGGCCGGTCCTGGTAGTCGGGCAGATGGCTGAAGTTGCCGACGAAGAGATCGAGGTGGCCGTCGCTGTCGAGGTCGCCGAACGCGCTGCCGATCGTGTGGCCGTAGCAACCCCGCTTCAAGCGACCGTCGACATGCACCGACTTCGCGACCTCGTCGAACTTGTCACCGGCGTCCCGCCACTCACCCTTGTTGCGCCACATGTGGTTCGGTTGCAACCGATAGTTCGAAACGTAGACATCGAGATAGCCGTCCTCGTCGTAGTCGGCCGCGGTGATGCCGCGGGCGCGGAAGATCCGCCCATTTGTCCGCCACAGTTCGGTGAATGACCTGCCACCGGCGTTCAAGTAGATGACGTCGGGATACTCCTTCGACGGCCACACTTCGTAGCCCCCGACGAAGAGATCGAGAAAGCCATCGCGATCGAAGTCACCCCACACCGCACCGCGGCACACCTCGGTCGGTCGGTTCGGCGGTAGCATCCCGGTGACGTCGACGAACTTCAGGCCGCCTTCGTTACGGAACAGCTTGCCGTTGCCCCAACAGTAGAGGTCGAGGAAACCGTCGTTGTCGAAGTCGCCCCACACGCCGCTCGACCCGCCGGTAGGCGTCGACATCTTCGTGAACTTCACGCCACGGTTGTTGCGCCACAAGGTGCCATCGGCGTAGAGGTCGGCGAAGCCGTCGTTGTCGAAGTCGCCCCAGGCCGCCGCGCCGTTACCGATCGCGAGACCGAGTTCCGCGGTCGCATCTTCGAAGACCGCTCCGCCTGCGGCGGGTACCGCGACCGGCAATGGGACCTCCCTCACGCCGGGCTGTCCGAACGCGCAGCCTCCGAGGAGCGTGAGAACGGCGAGGCTGGAGAGGATAGATAGATCCATGGCAGATGGCATGATGGCAGGATGGTACCGAGTAGCGGCGGTCGCGAAAGCGGAGTATCGGTGGGAGAGACGCGCGCTCGTCGGAGCGGCGGCGGGCAGGGGTGCGTACCGATCGGGAGGTGACGCCGGAAACGAGGCGGATCCATCCCGGATCGAACGACGTCGCAGGGTCGTGACCGGCGGCGTGTCGTTCACCGCCGGAATGAAGATCGGCGTCGGTTTCTGACGCGAGCAAGAGGGATCCTTCGCTGCGGCGTGGCGAAACTCGCAGCCGGGGGGCTACACCGCGAACGACCAGCGCTTGCAAATCTCGTTGGGTTTGTTGTCATGTCCTGGCCGAATCGGGGGAGCCGACGCCCACATCGCGGACAGCGCCGTCGACGAACTGGTCGCGAAAGACCCTGGTCGGATCCAACCCACCAGAGTCAGGTAGTAGGCCTCCCCGGCTGGCACCGAGACGTGCTGTTGGTCGCGCCCGACAGCCGAAGGCCCGCACATGAGAATGAAACTGCCACTCGCGATCACCATCGGCCTTGCCTGCGCGGCGGGTACAGCCCACGCACAATCGTTCTACAAGAACTCCCGCGGCCTCTTCTCGACGCGGCCTGGCGAGACCAAGTCGCTCACCAACATCAAGCGCTTCGGCCCCGTCGGCATGGGTATCGATCTGATCCAGCCAGCGTTCACGATGCGGATCAGCCACATCGAGGAAGGTTCGCCGGCTGCGGCAACCGGGACGTTGAAGGCCGGGCAGATCATCGAATCGATCAACGGCCAGAAGCTCAAAGACATCGATCCGCGTATCCAGCTCGGCCGGATCCTCGCGGCGGCGGAGGCGCGCGACGGCGTTCTCGTGTTCGCGGTCCAAGGCCGGACCGAAGACGTCGTTGTCAAGGTTCCGGTTCTCGGTGCCTACAGCAAGACGTGGCCGCTCCATTGCCCGAAGTCCGACAAGATCGTGCGTCGCTTCGCTGACTACCTGTCGAAGCCGGAATCCAACAAGGGCTTCGGCGGGATCGGCATGCTCTTCCTGCTGTCGACGGGAGAGGACAAAGACCTCGAGCCCGTGCGGAAGTGGGCGCGGAGCGTCGCCAATCGTCCTGCCACCTATGCCTGGCACCTCGGATACGGCGGCATCCCGCTGTGTGAGTACTACCTTCGCACCGGTGACAAGGAGGTGCTCCCGGGCATTCAGAAGTGGGCCGACAACGCGGTCAAGGGTCAGTACCTCGATGGTTGGGCCGGTCGAGGCGGCGTCCCGAGAGTCACCTACGGCAACGGGCACCTCAACGCGGGCGGCACCGCCGTGGTCACCTTCTTGCTACTCGCCAAAGAATGCGGCGCGAAGGTGCCCGACCACGCACTGCTCGGTGCCCTGGTACACTTCTACCGTTACGCCGGACGCGGTGGCAACCCCTACGGAGATGATCGGCCCGAGGTCGGCTTCGTCGACAACGGCAAGACCGGCAACCTCGCCTTTGCCATGGCGGCTGCCGCCGCGCTCACGCCTTACGGCGAGAACTCGGTCTACGCAAGGGCGCGCGACGTCTGCGCGATGACCAGCTTCTACACCACGAGCTTCATGCTGCACGGCCACACCGGCGGCGGTATCGGCGAAGCTTGGCGCAGCCCGGCGATGGGTCTGCTGTACGAGAAGAGGCCGAAGCAGTACCGCGAGTTCATGGACAATCGGAAGTGGCACTACGAACTGTCCCGGCGGTTCGATGGGTCGTTCGGCATTCTCGGCGGGGGCGGGTACGACGGCAAGAAGTGGAATGGCGGTTGGGGGACTGCCTATGCCCTGACCTACACCATTCCGCGCAAGACCCTGCGCATCACCGGCGCTAAGCCGACGAAGTACTCCCGGCGGTACCAACTCCCCAAGCAGCCCTGGGGCACCGCGGCGGACAACGCCTTCCTCTCGCTTCGGGCCGTGCCGGATGCCGCGGGCAAACGGCAGAACCTCAGGAGCGAAACCCTGGCCGAGGATGCCAGCATGCCTGTCATCCATCGGCTCCACGGGTCAGGCCCGGTGAGCGACGCGCTCCTGCGTCGCTACATGTTTCACCAGGATCACAACATCCGATTCGTCGCGGCGAACAAGGTCCTCGGTATCAACAGCGGGTACATCGGTTGGCGCAAGTCAGGTGGGAAGCTCCGATCCGACCTGACGATGGAGTTTCTCCGCTCGAAGGATCCGCGCGTGCGCCGCGCGATGTTCTCGGCGATCGCCGAGACCATGCGACGGGAGAAGCGAACCAAGATTCTTACCAGGGAGGTCTTCGACCTGGCGGTGCAGGCCGTGAAAGCCCCGGAGGAATCCTGGTGGATCAAGGACGCCGCGCTGCACGTCATCGGGTACTGCCCGGCCGACTGGGTCGCGCCGCACGTCGATCTCCTGCTCCCCTTCCTGAAGCACATAGACTGGTGGCTGCGGAACGCCACGCTCACCGCGCTGACTCCGGTAGTGGGGGATGAGCGTTGCTACAAGAGAGTGCTCCCGGCGATCGGTGAGCTGGTCCGGACGAACCAGCGCTCGGCCGTCACGTTGGGCCTGATGGGGAGTCTCCGCGCCAAGATCAAGAGAGGCGGTCCCGCAGTACACCGGTTGGCCGCAGCGACCCTGAAGGAGACCTACACCGGCTATGCCGGCACGAAGACCGCCAGGGGTGGCCAGGACATCTCGTCGACCCTCGATTCGCATCTGGAGTCCATCGCAGCTTCCCTGGCCGATGTGCCCGGTGGTCTCGACGTGCTCTACGAAGTGGTCCGCCAGCGCTTCCCGCAAGAGGTGCTGCCGTACAAACAGTTCTTTCTGAATGCGGACCCAGCCATGTTCGGACCGAAGCTGAAGAAGGCGATCGCTCCGATCATCACACAAGAGCTGATCCCCGAGTATGTCGGAAGGAACCGGGAGCTCTTGCGCAAGCAGGTCGCCAACGAAGTGCAGTCCGCCTATCCCGGCGGTCAGCGAGACAAGATCGATCCGTTGGTCGCGCTCTACGACAGGGCCGGCATCAAGGACTACGGCTGGCACATGTTCGCCGACCTGCGCGAGGCCGAGTGGTCGTTCCACTCGTTTGATCCGATCACATCCCAGCAAGTGCCGTGGGACCAGCTCGTCACGCGCTACCGCGAGGTGACGCTGCCCGAGGGTATGGAGAACTGGCACGAGTCCGACTTCGACATCGCGAAAGCCGGTTGGAAGAAAGGCACAAGCCCCTTCGGCCAGTACCAGGGCAAGATCCCGCGGGGTGCTTTTGGGAAGTGTTCAGCGAACTGCACTGGGCCGCGCTGCTTCGGTGGTGCGAGCGTGCGAACGTTGTGGGACAAGGAAGTCCTGCTCCTGCGCGGGACGTTCAAGATTCCAGAGCTGAAGGAAGGTCATCGCTATCGCTTGCGCGTGAACGACGGCAACCACGTCGGCGTCGGCGGTGGGCACATCATCTACGTCAACGGTCGGCAGTTGATCGAAGCCAAGACCTGCGGCGGCCGCGGATCGGGCGGCCGCCCCAAGGGCGCGTTCATCACCAGGGAGTTTCTCGACGACTTCAAGACCGGCGAGGTGACCATCGCCGTGAAGACTTTCCTGCGTTTCAGCGCCAAGTACAAGGTGAAGCCGAACAAGCGCGTTCCCCAGGGGAAGTTCAGTTTGCACTTCGAAGAGATGAAGCTGCCGCCGATGGGCGACGGCCTGGTGCTCAAGTCGGCGACCGTCGTCGCCATGTTGTCGTCCGAGTGGCAGGCCAGGCAGCATTCCGACAATCGGGAGCTGCAAGGCCGCAACGACAAATTCGTCTACGACGGGAAGTTCGTCGCCAATCCGAGGCTCCTCGGTGAGTGGAGGACCATCGCCATGGTGCCGTCGATCGACGAGTTCACTCCCGGAAAGCGGAAGAGGCTCCGTCGCGCCAAGATCACCAAGAGGATGTTCAGGGGCGACGGGAAGACGGACAGCGTGACGTGGATCTGGTCCGGCGACACGCTGATGGACCTCTCGAGCTACCAGGCGTTGAAGATGAAGCTTCGGAAGATCGATGGCGAGGACCATCTCTTCATCGAGGTCGGCGGTTTCAAGACGAAGAACCCTGTCGACTGGCAGACATTGTGGTACGTGCTGAAGAGAACGACCAGATAGTGGCACCCGTGCCAACCAAGAAGCTCGGCAAGATGTCCAACAATCGTTCACGTGTATGCAGCCGTTTGGCGGTCTCCGTCTTTGTGGCCTTGTTCGCCCTTCGCGTTGCTGTCGCGCAGGTTCCGGCGCGATTGCCCGACCCGGACGCCGAGCCGGGGAACGCCAGCAAGCCGGTCAAGGTCTACATCCTCGCCGGCCAGTCCAACATGGTCGGGATGGGGGATCTCCGGGGGGCGCGGAACGTCTACACCGGGGTCTACCTCGGCTCCGATCCCGCCATCTCCGAGGGGCCGTTTCAGATCTATCGCGTCGGCAACTACAAGGTCTCGAAGCTTCTGGTCTATCTGCCGGACGGCACGCCGACGGACAAGCCGGTGGCGAAGGGACAGCTCGAGGTTCCGCAGCGAGGTGTCTATCGGTCGCACTGCGGTTCCGGTGCGAGCTCTCACTGCGTGATGAAGCTCGACGGAAAGTCGGTCAAGCAGGGAGTCACCCTCGAGCCGGGCAAGCGTTACGAGTTCGAGATCTCCGGCTTTACCGGTGCCCCGCCGCGGTTCTGGCTCGAGAAGACCGACCTGCTCGGCAACGGTGATCTCGAGGCCGTGGCGAAGCGCGAGGGCAAGTTCCCTTGGCTGGTTGACGGCGAAGGCAAGTGGACCGTGCGCCAGGATGTCTACTTCCAGGAAGCGCGGGTCGCGAAGGATGGCAAGGGCTCGCCGCTGAGCGCGACCTCGAACGGCAAGTCCATCGGGCCGGAACTCGGCTTCGGGCACGTGCTGGGCACGTTTCACGACGAGCAGGTTCTTCTCATCAAGACGGCGATGGGCAACCGCTCGCTGGGATTCGATTTTCGCCCGCCCTCCAGCGGACGCACCGACCCTGACAGCAAGTGGGAATCACTCGAGTACAAGCTGATGATCGAGGGCGTGCGGAAGACCCTCGACAACATCGAGAAGGTCGTCCCGGGCTACAAGGGTCAGGGCTACGAGATCGCCGGCTTCGCCTGGTTCCAGGGTCACAAGGACAGCTTCGCGGAGGAGATGATCGCGGGTTACGAGAAGAACCTCGTCAACCTGATCAACGACGTCCGCAAGGAGTTCAAGGTGCCGGAGCTTCCCGCTGTGGTCGCGACCATCGGGTTCGGCGGGCATGACATGGCGGACAAGTTTCTGAGGATCCTGAACGCGCAGATGGCTGTCGGTGACGCGAAGAAGCATCCCGAGTTCAAGGGCACCGTGGCCTCGGTCGACATCCGCGAGTTCTGGCGCGAGGTCGACGAGTCACCGAGGGGCCAGGACTATCATTACAACCGCAACGCCGAGACGTACGTGCTGGTCGGCGATGCCCTCGGTCGGGCGATGGTCGGACTGCTCGGCGGCAAGGCTGAGCCGCTCCCGCGGTCCCAAAGGCCGAAGCGGGTCGCCCGACAACAGACCGCGGAGCCGTCGGAGAAGGAGAAGGCCGCCGCGAGAAAGGCGTTGGCTCCGATCATCCTCGCTGGCATAGCGGCGTCCTACGTTGCCAACCCGCGCTACAAGAAGTCGCTCGTGCAGGAGGCCAGCGGTGAACGACCAAAGCGCGCGAAGCAGTTCTTCCGTGGCGCGATGTTCGGGCTGGTCAATTGCTATCGCGCGGCCGGAGTGGACGACTACGAGTGGCGCTCGTTTGGTCCCGATTTCGACAACGCGCAGTGGGAGTACTTCAGCTTCGACCCTTCAGAGACGCGGCCCAAGGAAAAGGGAAGCCGCTTCCGCAAGGTGACGTATCCCGACGGGATGGCGAGCTGGTTCGCATCCGACTTCGATGCGGGCAAGGCCGGCTGGAAGAAAGGGCTGCAGCCCTTCGGACAGCTGGATGGCAAGCTGGCGCCGCTTTCGGAGACGTGCACCGTGCCGATCTGCCGGTGCGGCGAGGCGCCGAAGACGCTGTGGGAGAAGGAAGTGCTGCTGATCCGCGGCACGTTCGAGTTCCCGCCGCTCAAGAAGGGCCACCGTTACCGGATCCTGATCGGGGGCAGCGCCCACGTCAATGCCGGCGAGGGCTACGCGATTTGGGTCAACGGCAAGTTGCTGGCGCAGTCGAACGTCGGGGTTGGCAAGCGGCAGGGTGGACAGCCTCGCGGCGCCTACATCTACAACGACTTCCGCGACGAGTTCCAGGGCGGCAAGGCGACCGTCGCCGTCACGAGTTTCCTGCGCTACAACCACCCGCGCCACGGGCTGAGGCCACCGCGCGGCCATCTCACTCTCCGGATGGAAGAGCAGAAGATCCCGCCGATGAAGTAGGCGACAGGCCGGGTCGTTCCGACGGCCCCAAGGCTGCGGCTATCGTCGCTGGGGCGCGACTGTGCCGCCTCGAGGTCACATCGTAGATAGTTGGGATGGGGTCTAAAGGGCGCTTTTCGCCCTCGTCTCCCGGAGCCGGGACCCTGGCGCTTTTCCCCATACCGACCATCAGGCAGCACCGTCGGGAGGTGGTAACGCGGGTCCGTGAGCAACTTGAAGACCGCCTTGTCGCGTTCTTGAACGACTCTTTTCGAAGGATCAGAACCAAGCTCAGGACAACCAAACAGGGTTCAAGAAATCGCCTCGGCCGGGAGTTCTCGCCAGGTTGCGGGCTGGCGGCGAGTAGACTGCCGGTTCCTTCCCAATGAGGAATCCCCCAACCACGAGTAAACGATGAACAGAACCAGTCTCGCGCTGACGATGCTGTCCCTCGCTTGTGTCTCCTCGTGCCTTCACGCCCAACGGCGCATCGCGATCCCCGAGCATCTGAGCCCGGAAGCGAAGAAGGAGTACGAGCGACTCGCGAACGAGCTACAGGAGGCTCAGGCAGAAAGCCGCAAGAAGATGATGGAGAACGCGCGCAAGGCGCGCGACGGTGGCGCCCGCTCGATCTCGATGCGCATGCAGAGGTCGTTCCCGAAGGTCGCGGACGAATTCCTGAAGCAGGCTGGCAACTTCGCGCAATCCGATGACGCCATCGCCTTCCTCGTGCAAGCCTCTCGCCTCGACGATCGCAAGGAGTTGGTGCACAAGATCATGGCCAAACTGCTCGCCGAGCACATCGAGAGCAAGCGACTCGCGGACGCGGCGCTCGGCCTGCCCGCGCTCGCGCGGACGCTCGGCAACGACGGCGTGAACGCGATCGCCGCGAAGATCATCGAGAAGAGCCCGCACAAGAGCGTGCAGGGCGCCGCGTTCTATGCGCGCAGTACCCTGGTCCTCGATCGACGCGGCAACAAGAGCGAGGGTCGAGAGCGCGCCATCGCCGATCTGCGCCGAGCCGTGAAACTCGCTCCGGACGTCCTGCCCGCCCGCGCCAAGGGACAACTGTACGAAGCCGAGAAACTCCAGGTCGGCATGGTCGCTCCAAACATCGTCGGCAAGGACATCGACGACGTCGACTTCGAGCTGTCCGACTACAAGGGCAAGGTGATCATGCTCGACTTCTGGGGCGATTGGTGAGGACCGTGCCGGAGAATGTATCCACACGAGCGGTCGCTCGTGAAAAAGCACGCTGCAGCTCCCTTCGCCCTCATCGGCGTCAACAGTGACAAGACCAAGGAACGCGTCCGCCAGGCGATCGAGAAGAACGGCATCAATTGGCGCAGCTTCTGGCAGGGTCCCGCCGGCACCCGCGGCGAGATCTCGACCCAATGGAACGTGAGGGGCTGGCCAACGGTCGTCTTGATCGACCACAAGGGTGTCATCCGCGCCCGCGCCCACAGCCTCGACGACGATCTGCTGGAACGGTTGATCAACGAAGCCAAGGCGGCGCGGAACTAGGGCACGCGTCAAATTACGAGAGGCGAACGACGCGTTCGCGCCGTGAGGATAGGCGCTCCAGGATGCAACAGGATCCGCCCGATCACGTGGGGTTCGGCGAGGAAAGTCAACACCTTGCGGCCCCGCTGATCTTGAGTGTGGTGGCCGCCGGACTCGCCTTGCTCGTCTTCTGGGTCAGTCCCCTGAGCATGGCGAACATCCGGTGGAAGTAAGTGTGAACCCAGGGTGGCTGTCCCCGAGATTGGTCTGTCGGAGTTCACGTAGATTTCTCTTGGGGGCTCGAAGGGCTGGCGGATCGGGTTGATGGTCAGGACAATGCGATCCAATTGAACCTTCGAGCTCGATCGAATCGAGGAACCATGCATCACACGCCAAGCAAGGCCATTCTCACGCTGCTAGTCGCAGCCCTGGCGGGCCTCAGTCTATCGGCGCAGGTTCGCCGTCCGCACAAGACCCAGGCCGAACTCGAGCGGAGCTACGCCGACAAGCTCAAGCAGTCCTGGTTCGTGGATGGCGGGTGGACCGACGACTACGACCTGGCTCGAAAGCGTGCGGCGGCGCAGAACAAGTTCATCTTCGCCTACTTCACCCGCAGCTACGCTCCTTGAGGCCCGTGCACCCGGGTGGAGAACGGTGCGTTCTCCCAGATCGAACGGATGCGGTCGCTGGGCAAGAGAGTCATCCTGTTCGCTTCCATCGCGACGCGTATCGCCGATCGCAAGCATGACGATCTCCTGCGGCAAAAGAACGGGCGTGGGTATCCGACGCTGACCATGATGGATGCCAAGGGAGAGATCCTGACCCGTGACATCGATCGCAACATCGCCGGCGTCGAGAAGGCGGTGCAGTCCGTGTTGGACCACGTCCGGCTGGCGAAACGCATCAACGCCGGGGAGAAGGGTCTGGACGTAGACATGCTGTTGGTGGAGCTTCGTCTACGTCGCCTGTCTGTGACACAGGCCCGGCAGCGCTTCCAGAGATGCGTCAGTCGCCTTGGTGACGCGGCCCGGACCGAAGCCGATAGCCTGATCCTCGCGCTCGAGATCGAGGCGTGGCGCGCCCAGCTAGGCAAGGACAAGGGTGCTGCCCTGAACAAGGGTTGCTATGAGGCCTTCAAGTTCGGCCGCCGCCCTGTTGCGGGCTCGCGTGCCGACGAGTACCTGTTCTACCGGCCCGTCCTTGCTGGTGCCGGCCATGCCGAGGATCTGGTCACGTTTGAACGGGCCTTCCAGATCCAGGCGCCCCGGCTGCAAGAGAAGATCGACGCGGCGAAGACCAAGGGCGGCAGCAGCTACGCCCAGCGTCAACTGGATGCCCTTTTGGGTGTTTTGACCAGGTTGCGCGCGGCCAGGAAGTAGGGGCTCGCCGTCTTCCGGCCGACCTTCGATGAGCTCAGAAAGTCACCAGACGGAGGGGGGGGCACGACAGGTCGACGACCGGGCGTGCCGGGAATTGCAGCTTGGAACGTCTATGCTCCCCCGATGCTCAAACTCGCTTCGACGCACCTGGAGGGCCTGACCCAAGGCCGCTA
>CAYYAQ010000147.1:0-12797 GCA_964469555.1 uncultured candidatus Brocadiaceae bacterium
GTGTGGATGCGACCGGTATCGGGATTGATGTTGTCGGGCAAGCTGTCGACGTAGGTGCTCTTGAGTTTCGATAGCTGGCGGTAGTCGAGGATCAACTCGGGAACCTCGTGCTGTGCTGCGAGTTTCTCGAGCATCACGGCATCGGTCTTCCACTGCCCAGTGCGCGTCTTCTTCGGGCGGACTTTCGCCAGCTTGTGTACTTCGAGCTTGTCGAAGAGGACCTCGCCGACCTGCGCGGGTGAGTTGAGATTGAACTCGCCTCCGGCGCGGTCGTAGACGCGGTTCTCGATCTCTTCGAGCCGTTCACCGAGTCTTCCGCTCAGCTTCTCGAGATGGGCGCGGTCGATGGTGATGCCCTCCCATTCCATGTCGAGGAGGACCGGGATCAGCGGCATCTCGATTTCGTGGAATACAGATCCGAGAGCGTGCTCCTCGATCAGAGGGGTGTGCAACTCACGCAACCGCCACGTGAAGTCAGCATCCTCTGCGGCGTACTGGCCGACGACGTCGACGTCGATCTCGTCGAAGGTCTTCTGCTTCTTGCCCGTGCCGATGATGTCTTTCGTGGGGATTTTCTTGTACGAGAAGTGGCGCAGCGCCTGTGTGTCGAGACCGTGGCCACCTTGCTCGCCGGGCGAGAGGACGTACGACGCGAGCATGGTGTCGAAGTCGACGCCGCGGAGCGTGATGCCGGCGCGGCGCAGGATCCCCATGTCGTACTTGACGTTCTGCAACGTCTTCTTCGTCGCGTCGTCCTCGAGGAGAGGGCGAAGCCGTTCGAGCAGGGCCTCGGTCCCGCCGAGGAGTGGGGGTGACAGGTTGAATGGGATGTAGTGCGCCGTCCCCGTCTCGATGCACACGGAGATGCCGACGAGGTCGGCGCGCATGCTGTCCAGCCCCGTCGTCTCGGTGTCGAGCGCGAACGACCCGGCTTCGCGCAGCGATGCCAGCAACGCGTCGAGTTCGGGCTCGGTCCGGACGACGTGGTAGTCCTGGGGGATCTGCGGTTCTTCCTCCTTCGGCAGACTCGCGACCATCGTGTCGAATTCGAGGTCTCTGAACATCGGCTCGAGAAGCTCTCGGTCGGGTCGTGCCGGTCCGAGGTCTGCAACCGTCAGGTCGAGTGGCACGTCGGTGACGATCGTCACCAGGTCCTGCGAGAGCAACGCGAGGTCGCGGTTCTCGGTCAACGACTTGCGGATCGATGGCTTCTTGACCTCTTCGGTCCGTTCGAGCACTGCTTCGAGGGTGTCGAATTGTTGGAGCAGTTCCGCAGCAGTCTTCTGGCCGACGCGGGGCACGCCCGGCACGTTGTCCGACGAATCGCCCATCAACGCCAGGAAGTCGATCATCTGGTCGGGACGGACGCCGTACTTCTTCTCGACTTCCTTGGGGCCGATGATCTCCGGCGCGGCAGTGCTCGAGCGCAGGTTCCACATATTGATCTTGTCGCCGACGAGCTGCATGAAGTCCTTGTCGCCGGTCACCATGTAGACGGTCATGCCCGCGTCCCGGCCCTGCACGGCGAGCGTGCCGATCACGTCATCGGCTTCGTGTCCCTTGCTGCGCACGATCGGGATGTGGTAGCCCTTGACCGCTTCTTCGATCACGTCGAGCTGCGCGTAGAGCTCGTCGGGCATGTCGTCGCGGGTCGCCTTATACTCGGGATAGCGTTTCGTGCGCTCCAGGTCCTTGTTCGGCCCGTCGAACGACACCGCGATCGCGTCTGGGCTCTCGCGGTCGATCAACGACCTCAGCGTCATCAGGAAGCCAAAGACCGCCGATGTCGCGCGACCGTCTTTCGTCGTGAGTCCACCGCTCGGCCCCATCGCGAAAGCGAAATGGGCGCGGTACGCGACTGCGGTGCCATCGATGAGGAAGAGGCGTTTGGACATCAGACGGGGATTACGGCACAGGGATACCGGAACGTGACACGTAGTTCAATCGAGTCTGCTACTCTCGTTTGTTGGCCTCACCCAATCGGCTCCCATGCGATACACAAGCCTCCTTCTCGCTGCTGTCGTCGTCGGCAGCTCGCTCGTCGCCCAGACCTCGTATCAGGCGTTCTCCCTTCATCCCGGAATCACGAGCTTCACTTCCCGTGGAAACAACGGTGTCTTCTCCGGGCAGGTACTCCAAGGAGTGCATACGAGCACGTTCCGCGGCGTGATGGACTCGGGAGGCGCGGCTAGAATCGGTCGCTTCCATGTCGTGATACAGGATCAGAACTGTTCGACGCGCGAGGGATGCAACTACGAGGTGCGTGACGGATCTGATGCTGCCGGCCCGGGTGTGGGCTCGTCATCCCTTCTCGGGACAGTGACCGGTATCGCGCTCCCGAACTCCGCGAAGACCACCGCCTGCGCGTGGGGATTGACCACGACGCTGGCCGCGACTGCAGCGATCGCCGTGTCTGCGGTCGGTCACTGGTCGTTCGGGGTCTTGCTGCCGCGAGCACCCCAATGGTCGATGGATGGTGTGTCGATCCATGCGACGCGAGCGGCGAGCCACAATAGCCATCCGCGACAGGAAGATCAGGCGTGGCAGATCCTCACTAGCGCTTTGACGGCGACACATCCGCCACAGAAACGAAGCTGGCGGTTCACCGCGTTCGTCGGTGACCATCCGGGTCAGTCGGTCGGAGGCGTGATGAATCTGCGCACCGGCGGACGTCAGGGCTACGGCGGTTCGTTCCCCATCGCGAGTTCAGCGAGCGTACCGCTCAAGTGGGACGCGCAGCTCAACGGCGGTCTCGCCAACAAGGGTGCGGCCTCCGTGGTCGTGATAGGTGCGTCCCGCATCGCGGGCGTCCCGTTCGGGGTCGGGGCTCGGTTGTTTGTCAACGGCCCGTACGTGATGTTCTCCGGACCCGTCGCGGACAGTTACGGCGTCGCGATCGTGCCGCTGTTGCCATTCGTTCCGGCCTCCGCCGCCTCTGCCGGCAGGTTCGATCTGCAGGGTGCTCTGGTGCATCCGCTCGGCCTGATCACGCTGACGAACTCGCAGACGGTCATACCGTGAGTCTCGGCGAATAGGTTGAAAGACACTTCGGACCACGTGCCGAACGCGATCAATCCTGCGTTCCGCGCCGGCTAGCGATTCTGCCTGGCGTCCGCCTTCTTCTTGTTGTCGAAGACGCTGATTGGCAGGACCCTCTTGAGCCCATCGGCGGCTTTCTTCTTCGCCTCCTTCGCGGCCTTGCTCGCGGCGTCCTCGGCGGCCTTCTTCACGGCGGTTTCGCCCTTGCCGTCGAGGACTCCCTTCACCATGCCCTTGACGTCGTCGGGTACTTTGTCGCCGAGGAGCTTGTCGGTCTGCCGCTTCAGTTCGTTCGCGAGTTCCGCCTTGCCGGAGGTCACGAGTGAGTCGATGAGCGCCGAATCGTTGAGCTTGATTTGGGGCGACGAGAGCGGGCCGCGCAGACCGAGAGGCAACTCGAGCTTGTCGATGCGCGTGGGCTTCATGCCTTTGATGCTCAGCGTCGTGTTCAACAACGAGACCTTGAGTGGGAAATCGATCCAGTAGCCGTCCTCACCCTCCGACTTGAGCAGGCCACCGAGCGAGATCGAGAGCGTCCCGCCACTGATAACCTGCTTGCCGCCTGACTCGAATTGGCCAGCGATCGCATCCACGGAGATCGCATTGTGGAACAGCGATCCCACGACGCCGCCCTTCGCCGTGTCGAGTGCGAGGTCGAGTCCGAAAGCGTTCTTCTTTGACTTGATCGAGATCTTCGCCGGGCTGTCGACGAGGCTCGGATTCGTGGACAGGTTCGACGCGTGAATGCTCATCTGGTCGTCCGCGCCGCCGCTGACGATGGAGATGTTCAGAAGATCTACTTCTTTGACTAGAAGCAGGGGAGCGCCCTTGATCAGGTGCAGCGCGGCCACGTTCGCGCGACCGCGCGTCTCGATCTCCGCCTCGATTCGCTTGACGCGGTCCTCCTCGCTCTCGGCTTCGTTCGTCCGGAAGATCGTCTCGAGCCACCGGTTTGCCTGCAGCAGCCGTTCTTCCCAGAGCTTGGCATTGGCGAGGTAGTGGTCGAGTGTCTTCTCGCCGTCCTTCGGTTCCGGGGACTTCGGCGCCTGGTCGGGATGAATGCGCTTGCCGGGTTCGGAGCGCCTCGAACCGGTCTCGGCTGCGTTCGATGTCACGCTCTCGATTTCGAATCGTCGGCGGAGCAGGGCGGTCGTGCCGAGCTTCATCTCGAGTTTTGCTGCGCGAAAGAGATCCTCCGAGAGGTTGTTCGGGTCGGCCATCGCCAGGCCGCTGATGGTCATCGTTCCACCAGAGAGATCGAGGTCGAGTCCCGCGAGCTCGACGGTCGCACCATTGCCCTGTTCGAGGCTGCCGCGCAGCGCGACCTTGACCGCGGCGCTACCCAGGAACGACTGCATGAGCCAGGCGCCTCCGGTGATCAGGATCACCGCGACAGCTCCCACGAGCCGTACGGGCATCCGCCACTTCCGGTTTGCCAGCTCCTCCTCGGTCGCGGTGCGGCGCAGCGCTTTCCGCAGGAATACCGCCCAGAAGACGCCGACGACCAGGCCGAGAAGAAGGCCGCCGCTCGTCTGGTAGTACTCGAGGCCGAACCACGCGAGGAACGGGGCATTGATCATCGTCTCGAACAGCGATCCGGTCGGGCCGTCGAGCAGGATCCTCCCGGCGCCGAAGGAGGCCGCCGCGAGTGGGAAAGCCAGGAACTTCGCGCTGACCAGCGTGATCACGAAGATGACCAGACTGCAACGCAGGATCAACACGACCGCCAAGACGGAGAGGATCAGACCCGGGGCCTGAATGAAACCTCCCGTGAGGTCTTCGAGATTCACGAAGCCCGGCACGAAGCCGAGCATCGCCCCCAGGACGGTTGCGACGAGAACCTGGAACGTTGTCAGGTTGCCGCGGAGGATCTTGCGAGTCTTGCCTTCCGGTGAGCCCTTGCCTGGTGAGTCCATGGTGCCGTTGTAGCGAGACGCGGCGATCCGGCGCTACGGCATGGCCCAGATCGAGGACAACATCCAGGCTCGATCTTGGCTTGGATGGAGCGCGACGTTAGTTCGAATCGTTCGCATTGGCGCGCGACAGGTGCCAAGTGTGTAGGTAGACCGGGCCTTCGTCGGCCCACGGGGCGAGCCGCGGCGAGTAGCAGAGGGCGATCGGTTTCTTCTGGTTGCGGATCTCCTCGAAGTGTCGGGCGCCGTTGTGCAATCGCACCGGCAGGACGACGCCGTCCTTCGCGACGCGGAATCGCAGATCGCGGCCCCGGGCGTCGACGATCGGGTTGCCGACGACGGTGACGCCATGCGTCAGGAACACGGGCCGTTGGTTCCCGGGGCCGAACGGGCCCAGGCCTTCGAGATTGCGGATGTCACGGGAGTCCAGCTCGGAGAGCTCGGCGATGCCGTCGACTTCGATCTGCTGTTTCGCCTTGTCCATCGATGCGGCGACCTCGTTGACCCGCGTGCGCAACTCGTCCAGCCGGTCGCGGTGGATCTCCAGGCCAACGGCCGCGTGGTGTCCGCCGTAGTTGATCAAGCAGGAGGAGCACTCGCTCAGCGCGTGCCGGAGATTGAATCCACCCGCGGATCGACCGGAGCCGCGTCCGAACTCCCCTTCGAACGACAGCAGAAGCGCGGGTTTGCCGAGCTTCTCGGCGAGGCGCGCGGCGACGATGCCCAGCACGCCGCGGTGCCAATCGTCGCCCCCGAGGACGAGGACCTCGTTGTCCATCGCCTCGGCCGCGGCCATAGCTTCCTCGACGACCTCTTTTTCCACGCGGCGTCGTTCGGTGTTGTGGACCTCGAGTTTGGCCGCGGCTTGCTGGGCTTCGTGGTAGCCCGGCGCCAGCAGGAGCTCGACGGCTTCCAGCGCACTGCCCATTCGACCGGCGGCGTTGATCAAGGGTGCGATGCGGAACGAGATGTCCTCGGTCGTGGGGGTGCGGTTCCCGAGCCCCGCGGAATCGAGCAGAGCACGGATTCCCGGGTTGCCACTCTCGGTGAGCGCGCGGAGGCCGTGATGAACCATCGTGCGATTCTCGCCGCGCAGAGGCGCGACGTCTGCCACCGTGCCGAGCGCTACGAGCACCATCGCTTCGACGAGGAACTCGCGGAATTCGGGCGACAGGCTCTTCCCACGGGAAAACGACTGGGCGATGGCCGAGGCGAGCTTGAACGCGACGCCAACGCCGGCGAGATCCCGATCTGGGTAGCCGGCGTCGGGCAGGCGTGGATTGAGGATCGTGTGTGCGTCGGCGACGCCCTCGGATGTGCCGTGGTGGTCGGTGACGATCACGTCGCATCCGACCGCCTGAATCGCCTTGATCGTCTCCCGGGCATTCGTTCCGTTGTCGACGGAGATCAGCAGCTTGTAGTCACCGCTACGAACCGCCTTGACCGATGCGTCCGTGATCGAGTATCCGTCGGTTCGAGCGGGGATGAAGGGGTGGACGTCGGCAGACATCAGGGAGAAGAACTTGACCAGCAGCACGGTGCCGGTGACGCCGTCCACGTCGTAGTCGCCGTGGATCATGATCTTCTCGCCGTTTCGAATCGCTACCTGCACGCGGGCCACCGCGCGCTCCATATGCGTGAAGCAAAAGGGGGCGGCGAGCGAGCCGAGATCGGGGCGAAGATACTCGCGCGCGACGTCCAGATCGTCGACGCCGCGAGCCAACAATACGCGCGCCGTGAGGTCGGGAACGCCGAGTGTCCGTGCCATCGCGCGCTCTCGCGGATCCGGTTCGGGTGTCGACGAAGGGGCGCGCTCCATGGTTGGAGAGGGTATGGTATCCGACTCCGAGAATCGATCCGATGATCAAACCCGACCCGAACAAGGCTCTGCGCTGCATCCCGTCGTTGGACGCGTTCCTGCGCCGCGAGATTCTCGGTGGCGTGCCGCGGTCGGTTGTGCAACGCGAATCGCGGGCCTACCTTGACGAAGTGCGTAAGGCGGTGCTCGCCGGTCGAATGGGCGACGATGAAGTGACAGATCTGTTCGCGACGAATGCCGCGGAGACGGAGGTCATCGACCGCTGCGGTCGTTCGCAAATGCGGCACCACCAGCGGGTGATCAACGCGACGGGGATCATCTTGCACACGGGGATCGGTCGCGCGCCGATTCCGGATGCAGCCCGCGAAGCCATCAGCCAGGCAGTCGGCTACGCCATCGTCGAGATCGACCCTCGCACGGGCCAACGCAACCAGCGGGAGGAGAAGATCTCGACGCTTCTCCAGCAGATCCTCGGCGTCGAAGCAGGTCTTGTCGTCAACAACAATGCCGCGGCGACGACTCTCGTCCTCGCGTCGTTGGCGGGCGGCAAGGAGGTGATCACATCGCGGGGCGAGCTCGTCGAGATCGGTGGGGGCTTCCGGGTGCCGGACGTCATGCGGCAGGCGCGCTGCAAACTCGTCGAAGTCGGTGCGACGAACCGAACACACTTGCACGACTTCGAGTCGGCGATCGGCGACGAGACAGCGATGCTGCTGAAGGTCCACACGAGCAATTTCCGGCTCGTCGGGTTTCACTCGGCGCCGGGCCTGGGCGAGCTTGTTCCCCTCGCGCGATCCAAGGATCTGCTCGCCGTGGAGGATCTCGGTTCGGGGTTGCTCTACGAGGGCGAGATCGCCGGGCTGGTCACTGAACCCCGAGTGCAACAGAGCATCGTGACCGGCGCCGACATCGTCTGCTTCTCCGGCGACAAGCTGCTCGGGGGACCACAGTGCGGAATCATCGTCGGATCTGCGGGCGTCGTCGCGAGAGTGCGGGCGCACCCACTCTATCGGGCGATGCGGTGCGACAAGCTGACCCTTGCTGGACTGGAAGCAGTGCTGGCCATCTATCGGGATGGGGATCCGTTGGAGGAGATTCCGGTCCTGCGCGCGCTGTCCCGTTCGAAGGAGCAGCTGGAGGCACGGGCGGAAGAGCTCGTCAGTCTCCTGGTGGCGGCGCAACCTTCGCCGATTCTGGCTGAAGCTTCGATCGTGGCGAGCGTGTCTTTCGCTGGAAGTGGCGCGAACCCGGCGCATCCGATCCCCTCCGCCGCGGTGTCCATCCCTGGTGGCTCTGCGGTGAGCGAAGCGCTGAGGATTGGATCTGGCATGCCGATCATTGCGCGGATCGAGAACGACCAGGTGTTGCTGGATCTGCGGTCGCTCGACTGCGAGGATCTCGAATTCGTGGCGTCGCAGGTGCGCGCCAAGTTTCCATCATGACCGACCAGACCGTGAGACTCACTGACTACGCCACCGGTGGTGGTTGAGCAGCCAAGTTGCCCCAGGGGAGCCTCGGGAAGGTTCTCGAACGACTAGGGCCGCCGACGAGCAATCGTCTTCTGGCGGGGACCGCGGGCTACGAAGACGCCGGCGTGTTCCAGCTGGACGACGACAGGGCGATCGTGCAGACACTCGACTTCTTCCCGCCGATCGTTGACGACCCGGTCTGGTTCGGCAGGATCGCGGCCGCGAATTCGTTGTCCGACGTGTTTGCGATGGGCGGCGTCGCGTTGACCGCGATGAACATCGTGGGTTGGCCGGACGAGCTCGACATCGACCTTCTCGGCGATGTGATGGTCGGTGGGCACGAAAAGGTCCTCGAGGCGGGTGCCGTGTTGTGTGGTGGCCACTCGGTGACGTCGCCTTCGATCCTCTACGGGTTGTCCGTGACGGGCGAAGTGAACCCGGGCAACTTCTGGAGGAACTCCGGTGCACAGGAGGGCGATCGGTTGATCTTGACGAAGCCCCTGGGCATCGGCGTCGTCGCCACGGCCATGAAGAAGGGTCAGGCGGACGAAGAGACGACGCAAAAAGCCCTCGAACAGATGGCGGCGTTGAACCGTTCCGCAGCCGACGCGGTGCGTGACCTGGAAGTTCACGGGGCGACCGACGTCACGGGGTTCGGCCTCATGGGCCATGGCTGTGAAATGGCCGACGGTGCTGGCCTCACCCTGGAGCTCGACAGCTCGGCGGTTCCGTTGTTTCCCGGGAGTCTGGATTTCGCGAAGGCCGGCATGTTGTCCGGTGGTTCCAAGCGCGGTCGCGAAAGCTTCGGCGACAGGTTCGACGCGGTGGACGTGGACGATGTCCTGCTCGGTCTGATGTTCGATGCCGAGACTTCGGGTGGTCTCCTCCTCTCGGTCGCCGAGGGCGACATCGGGACGGCCCTGCGCCGGCTGAACGACGCCGCGTGCTTCGAGGCGGGCGAAGTCGGTGGCTTCTACCAGCGCGAGGAAGTTACGATCAGGGTCTTCTGAGCGGAGCGCAGCTTCGAAAGGCTACTTCGCGTCGAGGCCGAGGAGCGCGCGGGCCCGTGGGCTGAGCTTCGGGGTCTTCGCCTGGTTGTGGTTCTTGAAGTCGAAAGTGAACTCGACCACGGTCGACTTCTTCACGAGAGACCTCGAGGGAACGGGAAGCCCGTTCTTGTAGGTGCCCTCTTTCTCTTCTTCCTCTTCCTCTTCCAGGCCGCGGCCAAGGCCACCGAGAACGATGCGGCCACCCACGCGCCCGACCTTTGACTCGGTGAAGGATCGGCCCGTGATCCGGTGGATCATCTTGGTCGCTGGATCGAAGGAGATCGCGAGGTCGACGAAGGTATCTGGTTTCGCGGCTCTGCCGCCGATCGCGCCGCCGAACGCGCGGATCGCCACCGCGCCGCCTCCCACGCCCAACGTCGTGTTGCCGCCCTTGTCGTTCGGAATCGATCCGGACCAGAGCAGCGTGCGAGCGTCGTCTTCGTCGAGACGGATGGTGTATGTCTCGACCGGCTTCCCACCGATCGCGCCGACTTCGTTGTGCAGCACCTTGTAGTCCATGTCCGCCAGGTTCGCGAACAAGGTGCTCGGGTCCAGGGCGAAGGTGAGGTCGTTGCCGTTCGCCAGCTTCGCCCGCCGCAACACCCACCCGTTGTCGTCGTCCGCGGCGATCATGCGTCGTCCGTGGAAGATCAACTGGTGGTCGTCGCCGATGTCGACCTTCAACAGGCCCTTGGCCCAGACGCCCGTTGTCGAGATCGTCCGTTCCTTGGGCTTGGCCGCTCCTCGCACGACGAACGGCGAGATGCGGTTGATCGTCTTGTGAGAGGTCGAATAGGCGAGGCTGGAAAGCCTCGCCATCGCCTCGCAAGCCTTGGCGATTTTCTCGGCTCGAGTGGGAGGCACCTTCTTCTTGGGCGCGTCCTCTTGAGCTGCGACGCCCTGGGCGCAACAGACAAGACCCAGCACGGAAGTCGTGATCGATAAGAACCTCATGGTACCTCCTACTTGTTGGCGATCTTCAGGAGCCTCTTGGCCTTGGGGTCGAGCTTCAGCGGCACGGCGTGATCGTGCTTCGTGAAGATGACGTCGTAGTCCATTCGCGAGAGGTCGTCGCCAAGACGGCGGACGGGCAGGCCGCGCTTGTAGATGCGCTTGCCGCTGTCGTCCTTCTCCTTGGCTTCCTCCCCCTCTTCTTCTTCTTCCTGCTCGGCGCCGAGGCCACCGCCCTGCACCTTGATCTGGAATCCGCCACCGCCGCCAGTGCTCTGCTGGTAGCTGCGCGACTTGACCTTGTGGATGTAGCCGGTCGCAGGCTCGACGTACAACGCCAGATCGACGGTGATGTCGGGGAGCTGCGCCGTGTCGCCTCCGCCGCGCATCATCATCATCATGCCGCCCATGCCGCTCGAGACCGCGGGAAGTGCGCCGCTCAACGCGAAGTCCTGCGCATCCTCGCCTTCGAGCGTGATCCCGATGATCAGCACGGCCTTGTCCTTGTAGGTCGACGCCCTGTGGTTCTTGACCGACAGTGCGCTCGCCGGGAGCGCCTGGAGCGCTTCGAAGAAGCGACCCGGATCCAAGACGAACGGCACCTTGCCGCCGCTCGCGAGCCGATTGCGCCGCAGCTTCCAGGAGACGTCGTCGTTGCGCGCGACCATTCTGCCGCGGTAGGTCAGGATCTCGTCCGCGTCGTCGTTCATCGTCGCGCGGAGGATGCCGTCGAACCAGGTGCCGCGCACCGAGGTATCACCGGCGATCACCATCCCGGCGAGGTCGCCCATTTGCTTGGCGATATTCCGGGACATGGCCGAGTTCTGGGCCTCGGTCGTGCGGAAGGCCACGCCGTTGAGTTTGGCCATGCGCTTGACTGCTGCCGCGAGGGCTTCCTTGGGGTTCGCCTGCTCAGGCTTGGCTGCTGCAGCCGTGTCGTCCTGCGCCGCCAGAGCGAAGGGGAACAGGCACAACGTGACGGAGGCGAGAAGGGGGTTGAGTGTCATTTCAGTTGGGGTGGGTGAGGTATTGGAGGAGTCAGACTCGAGGTATGGGGGGCCATGACGGTCGATACGGGCCTTTCCTCCCCGCGATCGGGATAGTAGTCGCGACGGTCCTGAATCAGTCGCCCGAGCGGTCGGGCTCGTCGTCGATCGGGGCCGCCGTTGGATCGGAATCGGAGTCCCCCGGCTCCCCCTCGGGGTCCTCACCCCGCTCTGTGCGCAGTTCATCCAACAGGTTACGCATGCGCTCGGCGCCCTCGACGCTTTCATCGTACCGGAACGTCAGCGTCGGTACCGACCGGGTGTGCAGCACGTGGGCGACCTCCCGACGCAGGAACCCTGCCGCCCGGTCCAGGGCCGACGCCGTCAGCCGCTGGGCTTTTGCATCGCCCAGCATGGTCCAGAAGACCTTGCACTGCTGCATCTCTTTGTCCATTTCGACGCGCGAGATGGTCACGAAGCCCACGCGTGGGTCCGAGATCTCGTGCACCAGGGCGGTAGCGATCCGCTCCTTGATCTGGCGTTGGATGCGTGCGATTCGGCGCTCGTTCATTGCGGGCTGAAGATCTCGATGCGGTGGTCGGCGAGGGTCGCGTCGCGCCAGTCCTGAAGCGTGTTGAGGATCTTGTCGAGCACGCTGTTGAGCATCGCGATGTCGCTTCCGGCGACCGCGATGCCAAAAGTGGCGAGCGTCCACTCGTCCTGGTCGTCGGTCTCGGCGATCGAAACGTTGTAGCTGCGTCGCAACCGTTCCCGCATGCTCTTGATGACGCTGCGCTTGTCCTTGAGCGATGTCGCGTACGGGATCTCGACGGTGAACTGCAGCACACCGATGTGCATCATGGTTCGAACGGGTGCAGGTGGTGTGGGAAAGAGACTGCCCTGAGGCACCGCTATTCCAGCTTGCGGGGGACGAACTTGACGGTGAAGAACTCGAGTTCGTCGCCGATCTTCACGTCGTTGAAATCGGTGACCGTCAAGCCGCACTCGTAGCCGGACTTGACCTCGCGCACATCGTCGTCGATGCGCCGCAAGCTTCCGAGCTTGCTACGGTATACGGCTGTGCCGTCTCGCGTGACCCGCACGCGGTGATTGCGGTTGATGAATCCGTCGGTGACCAGGCAGCCAGAGATGTTGCCGAACTTGCTCGACTTGAAGATCGCCTTGATCTCGGCGTGGCCTTCGACCTCTTCGATCTCGTCGGGCTTGAGCAGGCCTTCTAGGGCGAGCTTCAAGTCGTCGAGGAGCTTGTAGATCACCTCGTAGTGCCGGATCTCGACTCCAGCCCTGTCGGCGGCGACGCGAGCGGCAGGTTCGGGGATCGTGTTGAACCCGATGATGATCGCTTCGGACGCTTCGGCGAGGCTGACGTCGTTCTCTGTCACGGCGCCGAGGCCGCGGTGGATGATGTTGACTCGCACTTCGTCGGTGCCGATGTCGGCGAGGCCGTTGCGGATCGGTTCGAGCGAGCCTGTCACGTCTGCCTTCAGGATGACCTTGAATTCGTCGACCTGCTGGTCGGCGATCTTCGCCGCGATGTTCTCGGCAGTGAT
>CAYYAQ010000148.1:0-12717 GCA_964469555.1 uncultured candidatus Brocadiaceae bacterium
TCTTGTCCGACTTCTTGTCCGACTTCTTGTCCGACTTCTTGTCCGACTTCTTGTCTGCTTTCTTGTCCGTATTCTTGTCTGCCACTTCTGTCTCCTGGTCGCGTGTCTTCTTCTCTTGGACGGTCTACTCGAAGACCGTCCCGCATGTGCCCACACGGACCTTCTTGCCGTCCTTCACTTCCACGCGAACGCGGACACCCTTGCCCGCGGTCTCGCTGTAGAGAAGGACCTTGCTGATATCGATGGGGAACTCCCTGCGCGTCCTGCCACCCTTCGGGCTCTGCTGGGACGGTTTCTCGTGCTTCCAACAGAGGTTCACGCCCTCGACGACGACTTTCTCGTCCTCGATGACCTGTTCGACGTTGCGAGGCTGGTTGGACTTGTCGGCGCCCGAAATGACGACGACCTTGTCTCCGACTTTGATTCGGCACTTGGCCATCAGACGACTTCCTCCGCGAGCGAAACGATCTTCATGAAGTTGCGGTCGCGCAATTCGCGGGCGACCGCGCCGAAGATGCGAGTGCCCTTCGGGTTCTTGTCGGCGTCGATGACAACCATCGCGTTGGTGTCGAAGCGAATGTAGGTGCCGTCGTTGCGTCGGACGGCTTTCGAGGTGCGCACAACGACGCCCTTGATCACCTGGCCCGACTTCACCTCGCCGTTCGGCAGGGCCTTCTTGACCGTCGCAACGATGATGTCACCGAGGGAGGCGTAGCGTCGGCGGCTACCGCCCAGCACCGTGATGCACTGCGCTCTTTTGGCGCCGCTGTTGTCGGCGACGTCGAGCATTGTCATTTCCTGGATCATCGTGGGTACCTGGCTGGGATTATCTGATTGCGGGGTCCGGCTGCGGCTAGTCGACTGGCACGCGGTGGACGATGTTCAAGAGGCGGAAGCGCTTCAACTTGGAGAGAGGGCGGGTCACCGTGATCTCGACGGTGTCGCCGATACGCGCCTCGTTCTTCTCGTCGTGAGCGTGCAATTTCAACTGACGACGAATGAACTTCTCGTAGACGGGGTGCCTCACGAGCCGCTCCACCACCACGGTGATGGTCTTGTCCCTCTTGTCGGACGAGACCTTGCCCTGGTAGACCTTGCGCACGTTGCGCTTCTTCTGGTCGGGTTCCTGTGCTTTCGTCATTGTCTACCTATGCGTTTTCGGTCGTGGTGGCTGCAGTCTTCTTGGCTTCCACCTCGCGCTCACGCAAGACGGTCTTGATGCGAGCGATCGTGCGTCGAATCTGATTCCGGCGCGAGGGGTTCGACCCGCCGTCTGCCGACGAGCGGAAACTGATGTCGAACGATTCCTTGCGAAGGTCCAGCAGCATGCTGGTGAGTTCGGGAGTGTCTTCTCCACGAATGTCTTTGAGCTTAATCATCACAGATGCCTCTTGCGGATCATGCGCACCTTGACTGGCAGCTTGTGCGCGCAACGGTTCATGGCCTTCTTGGCGATGTCCTCGGCGCAGCCACCGATTTCGTAGAGGACGGTGCCCGGCTTCACGACGGCGCACCAGAAATCGATGTCGCCCTTGCCCTTGCCTTGCCGCGTCTCTGCCGGACGACCGGTGACGGACTTCTGCGGGAAGATGCGGATCCAGATCTTGGCGTCGGGCGCATTACGGGTGCAGGCCACGCGGCCCGCCTCGATGTTGCGAGCGGTGATCCAACCGGGCTCGAGAGCCTGCAGGCCGAATTCGCCGAACTCGACCTTGTTGCCCCGCGACGCGACGCCGCGGATTCGACCACGGTGCATCTTGCGGTGCTTGACTCGTTTGGGCATCAACATGGCAGTTCCCTATTGGGGCTTCTCGATCGTGGAACGGACGGGGAGTAGGCCGGCGGTGGTCTCGCGCGGGCCGAGTTCGCCCTTGAAGATCCAAACCTTGATGCCGATGGCGCCAGACTTGGTGACGGAGAGAGCCGTGCCGTAGTCGAGTTGCGCGCGGAGCGTCGTGCACGGGATGCGGCCCTTGCGGACATAGCCAACGCGGGCCATCTCGGCGCCCATCAGGCGACCGGCCACCCGGATCTTGATGCCCTTGGCGCCAGCGGCCATGGTGGTCTCGGCGGTCTTCTTCAGCGCGCGACGGTAGTTCATGCGCTTGCCGAGCATCTCGCCGATCGACTCGGCGACCAGGGTGGATTCCAGCTCTGGGCGGTGGATCTCGATGATCTTCATCCGCACCGGTTGCTTGGTCAGCTTCTCGAGGTCCTCGCGGAACTTGTCGACCTTCGCGCCCTTCTTGCCGATCAGGATGCCCGGTCGCGCCGTGTGCAGGAACACCGTGATCATGTCACCGGTGCGCTCGATCTCGACCCGCGGGATGGCCGCGAACACCCATTCCTTCTTGATGTAGCGGCGGATCTTCTGGTCTTCGATCAGCAGGCGAGCGAAGTCCTTGCGCGGGGCGTACCAACGAGAACGCCATTGTTCGGTGATAGCGATGCGAAAGCCGGTTGGGTGGGTTTTCTGGCCCATGCTTACTCCTGGTCCTTCTCCGCCGAATCGTCGGCGTCGGTTTCTTCTGCGTCGGTCGCTTCCGTGTCGGTCGCTTCGGTGGACTCCTCGGTGGTCTCCTCGGTGGTCTCCTCGGTGGTCTCCTCGACCTGAGGCGTTTCCGGCGACTCTTCCGTGGTCTCCTCGGACTCGTCGATAGCGGTGAGTCCCGGATCGGCGACCTTGATGTGGATGTGGCAGGTGCGGCGGCGGAACGGGAGGGCTCGGCCCATCGCGCTCGGACGGAACCGCATGCGACCTTGCAGCAGCGGGCCGTCGCTGGCGACTGCGAAGCTGACGACGAGGCGACTCGCGCGGACGTCGGGATTCTGCAGCGCGTTCGCGACTGCCGAGGCAAGCACCTTGCGCACGTAGACCGAGGCACGGTGATTGTCGTTGGCGAGGGTGTCGAGGGCCTGGCTCGCGGTGCGCCCACGGACGAGGTCCATGACGAGGCGTGCCTTGCGGACACCCATGCGTGCGTAGCGGTGACTTGCTCTGAACTCCATCGTGGTCCTCGCCTATCTGTCCTTCTTGTGGTGGCCGCGGAAGATGCGGGTCGGCGCGAATTCGCCGAGCTTGTGGCCCACCATGTCCTCTGTGACGTAGCAACGAATGTGGGTGCGCCCGTTGTGGACCATGAACGTGTGGCCAACGAACTCCGGCGTGATGGTGCACGCGCGGGCCCAGGTCGTGATCGGATCACGAGAGCTGGTCTGGTTCAGCCGATCGACCTTGAGGGCGAGCTTCGCGTCGACATAGGGCCCTTTCTTGATACTTCTACTCATCGTCTCCTACCTGAAGTGTCTCTTACCTGAGTTCAGCCTCTACTTGCCCTGGGTGTGCTTGCCGCGCTTACGCCCGCGGATGATGTACTTGGCCGACTTGGCCTTGCGGCTGCGAGTGCGACCGCCCTTGGCAGGCTTGCCCCACGGTGAACACGGGTGGCGACCGCCACCCTTGCGACCCTCGCCACCACCCATGGGGTGCGCGACCGGGTTCATGGACGTGCCGCGGTTGTGCGGGCGACGACCCTTGTGACGGATGCGCCCGGCCTTGCCCCAACGAACGTTCTGATAGTCGAGGTTGCCGACCTGCCCGATCGTCGCGCGGCAGCGCACGTGGACGCGGCGGGTCTCGCCGGACGGGAGCACCAGGATGGCGTAGTCACCATCGCGCGCCTGCAGCTGGCAATACATACCGGCCGAACGGGCGAGCTGGCCGCCGCGGCCCGGCTTGAGTTCGACGTTGTGCACCATCAGCCCCAGCGGGATATTGCTGAGAGGCATCGAGTTGCCATGTTCGGGGTCGACGCGATCACCTGAGACAACGGTGGCGCCGACAGCCAGGTCGCGCGGCGCCAGGATGTAGCGCTTCTCGCCGTCCGCGTAGTGGATGAGGGCGATGTCGGCGTTGCGGTTCGGATCGTATTCCAGCGCCGCGACCTTCCCCGGGACGTCGAACTTGTTGCGCTTGAAGTCGATGATGCGATACAGGCGCCGCGCTCCACCACCGCGGAATCGCGAGGTGATGTGACCGTGGGCGTTGCGCCCGCCGGTCGTCTTGATGCGCTCGGTGAGGCTCTTCTCCGGACGCTTCTTCGTCAGGTGGGAGAAGTCCAGGACGGACGACTTGCGGCGCCCTGGAGAAGTCGGCTTGTAGACCTTGATCGGCATGGTGGATGCTTCCTACGTGAGGTCGATGGCGAAGCCGTCCTTGAGGGTGACGATGGCCTTCTTCCAAGGAGAGGTCCGACCGGGCCGACCGAGGAATCGGCGCAGCTTGCTCGGCATGTTGTGGACGTTGACCCTCGCGACCTTCACTTCGAAGATCGCCTCGATAGCCTTCTTCACCTCGCTCTTGTTGGCCTTCGAATGGACCCGGAACGAGTACTGGTTGCGGTTCTCCTGAAGGTTGCTGGATTTCTCCGTCAGCAGGGGCTTCTTGATGATGTCGTAGTATTGCTCGGCGCTGGCCATCAGTTCTTGTCTCCCTTGGAGGCCATCTTCGCTTCGAGCTTCGCCATCGCCCCGGACGTCAGCACCAGGTTGCGCCGCTTGAGGACCGAGAGGGCATTGAGATCGACCAGGGGCGAGACGTCGACCTGGGGCACGTTGCGAAGAGACAGATACAGGTTGCGGTCGTGCTCTTCCGTGACGACGAGCACGCTGCGCTCGAGGCCGAGCGCGGTCAGCACTGCGACGGCGTCCTTGGTGCACGGCTTGTCGGTCGGCCAGCCATCGGCCAGACAGACTTCGCCGTCCTGGAACTTGGTGAAGAGGGCGTTGCGGAGGGCGACCCGACGAGCCTTCGTCGGCATGTGATAGGAGTAGTCGCGGGGCTTCGGTCCGAAGGCCGTGCCGCCACCGCGCCAGTGCACCACCTTCTTCGAACCCATGCGGGCCCGACCGGTGTGCTTCTGCTTCCACATCTTGCTGTTCGGACCGGCGACCTCGCCACGGGACTTGGTCTTCGCGTTGCCCTGGCGGAGGTTCGCCTCATACATCACGACGGCGTCCTTCAGCGTACGGACGAGCACGCGCTCACCGAAGCGCGATTCGTCCACCGTCTGCGTTGAGACGGAGCCACCGGAATAGACTTTGACCTCGACCATCGTTGTCCTCTTTGCGAGTGTGCACCTTGCGAGCGTTCACCGAAGAAGCGGTGCGGGAGCTCTTGGGGTGTATGGCGCAGGGCATGACGCGCCCCGCTCGTTAGTTGCCAGCTCGTTTTCCCGCGCCGGCTGCCGCCAGCGAAGGAGCCTGTCGGGCTCAGGCCTTGATGCGGATGTCCACGCCTGCCGGCATGTTGAGCTTGCTCAGGGCATCCAGTGTCTTGGAGGTGGGTTCAGAGATGAAGATCAGCCGCTTGTGCGTGCGGATCTCGAACTGTTCCCGGCTCTTCTTGTCGATATGGGGCGAGCGCAACACCGTGTAACGCTCGATCTTGGTGGGAAGCGGAACGGGTCCAGAGACCCGCGCACCGGTTCGCTTGGACGTCTCCACGATGTCCAACGCTGCCTGGTCCAAGGCCTCGTAGTCGTAGGCCTCCATCCGGATCTGGATCTTGTCTTGCATTGCGGGGGAAATCGGGTCGTCGTTTGAGACCACCCTTTCAGATCATGGGACTCAGGGGGGCGATAAGCACACGGACCGCGTGACTACGAGTCGCGCGGCTCAGGGTCGGTTTCGACCGTAACTTGTTGTTCTTCAGGGGCTTAGAGCCTTGCTCTCAAACCCCCGTACAATGGAGGGGCGAACGATATCGAGGGGCCCCGACAGGGTCAAGTTCGGGGCTGGGCTTTTTCATTCCCAACCCTCGCCGGGACCTAACCTTCATCCACCACGGGGCGCAACCCGACCGGTCGCAGGTGCACGGAACCCAGCCCGCGCGTCAGGGATCGGAGCTTCGTCGCGTAGCCCAGAACCCGTGACAGGGCGAGTTCGCCCCGCACCTGTCCACGCTCGTCGTCGTTGTGGACGTCGACGATGTCCACGCCGCGGGAACGCAGGTCCGCCAGGGCTCCGGACAGCGTGTCCGGGGGGCACGATACGACACAATCCACGTAAGGCTCCAAAGTTAGGGATACATCGCTGACGAGCCTGCGACAGCCGATCGCCAGCGCTTCACCGACGACCGCCTCCGCAGACACGCCGTCAGAGCCCGTACCGAGGTCCCCACTCGCCGCCGTTACGTCCACTGACAGATCGTACGCCGCGTGCGGACCTGACATTCCGGCTCGGAGTTGAGCCAGGAGAAGCCGCCGAATCATCTCCACCGCGACGTCATCCTCGACGCGAACATCCCCCACCGTGGCCAGCCCGGTGCCGGGGCGGGGGGTCACGGAAAGTTCGACCCGGGCGGCGTATTCCCGGCCATCCAGATGCCGGCGGCACTCGGCGCTGGCCGTCGCCGGCCTGGCGACGGTCTCGTGCCGGAGCACCTGGGGCGCGCTCAAGCGCACCTCCCTTCCCAGGGCGTGGACCAGCCGCTCTTCGAACACCTGAAGGTGCAACTCCCCCATGCCCGAGACCAGCAGGGCCCCACTCTCCCGATCACGACCGAGCACGAGGGTCGGATCCTCGCGACAGAGCTTGACCGCGGCGGCCTGCATCGCGTCGTAATCACTGGCCAAGAGGGCTTCGAGCCGCGACGTGAGTACCGGGGATGGAAACTGGACCGACTCGAGGTGGACCGGGTGCCCCGGGGTGTAGAGCGTCTCGCCGGTGCTCAGGTCGACGTCGGCACACATCGCGGCAACGTCGCCCGCGCCGATCTCCTCGACTTCCTCGTGCTCCGCGGCGTGCAGCCGGGAGATACTCGAAACGTGGACCTGACCCTGGTGGCGGGACCCCCGGACGAGCTCGCCGGCGCGCAGTTGCCCGGAGTAGAGCCGCACGAAGTGCAGACACTCGTCACCGTCGAAAGCCACCTTGAACACAAGCGCGGACAGCGGGGCGTCCTCATCCGCGGGCACCGGCGTGCCGTCGACGCTGACGACCGGTCTGTCGAGAGGCGAAGCCAGGTAGCGACAAACCGCGGTCAAGAGCCAGTCGAGACCGCGGTTGAAGAGGGCGCTCCCGGTCAGGACGGGGACGATTCCACCGTCGAGCGTCGCGCGGCGCACCGCCCGGTGCAGACGATCGGCGTCCACGTCCCCACCCTCGACAAAGTCCTGCAGGATCGACTCGTCGTAGTCCGCGCAAGCCTCCACGATCGCCTGCCGGCTCGGTCGCCAAACCGAGAGATCGTCATTCGCGGCCCCGATCACCTTGTTCTCGATGAGGTCGCACAGGCCCACGAGCTCGGCCCCCTTCCGCAGCGGCATCACGAGAGGCACCGCCGGGCACTGCAACCGATCCGACACTTCGATCAGGCTCGCCTCGAAATCAGCGGTCTCGCGGTCCATCTTGTTGATGAACACGAGCGCGGGCACGCGGTGCTCCTGTACCTGTCGCCAGACGATCTCCGTCTGCGACTCGACGCCGCGCACCGCGTCCAACACGACGATCACGCCGTCGAGAACCCGCAGCGACCGCTCCACCTCGGCGGTGAAGTCGACGTGACCCGGCGTGTCGATCACGTTGATGTGGAAGCCCCGCCAATCGACGCTCGTCACGGCAGCCGAGATAGAGATGCCCCTCTCCTGCTCCTCGGGCATGAAGTCCATCGTCGCCGTCCCGTCGTCGACCGCACCCACGTAGCTCTGCCGACCTGCGCGGAACAGAAACCGCTCCGTCAGGGTCGTCTTGCCGGCGTTGATGTGAGCAACGATTCCGATGTTTCGGAGTCGGGCTAAGGATCGCCGTGCCATCGTGGTGGGAAGGGTATCCGGCCCGGGCACGGAGGGAAACGACGCTAGCGACACGCCACCGCCCGAAGGCTCCCAACGGAGCGGGCGCCGTCCCGCAAGTCCATCGCCACCCCCCACTGGTCCCCACCCTTCAGCGGATGTCGTCCACGTGTGAGTGCGTCTCTCCCCTGAGGGAGCCTAAGGGCAAGGACCAGTCGGGGGTAGCTGGCGGGGCGATTTGGCTAGGGTTGGGTCGCGGGGACGAGGGCGTCCGACTCGCGACGGCTGGGCATTGTGCCGGCTGCGATCTGCTACCAGGCGAAGTGGCTGTAGGCGCTGTTCGCCTCGGCCATCTTGTGGGTGTTCTCTTTCTTTGTGACCGCGGCGCCCTGGTTGTTGAAGGCGTCGAAGAGCTCGTCGGCCAGGCGGCGAGCCATCGGCTTGCCGCGCTTGCTGCGGGCCATGTCGATGAGCCAACGGATGGCCATGGTCTGCTGGCGCTTGCGGCTGACTTCGTGGGGGACCTGATAGGTCGCGCCGCCGACGCGCTTGCTGCGCACTTCGACGCGCGGACGAATGTTGTCGATGGCCTGATCGATGATCTCCAACGGCTCCTTCTCGGTCTTCTTGGCGACGATGTCGACGGCGTCGTAGAGCAGGCGCTGGGCGACGCTCTTCTTGCCCTTCAGCATCAGCTTGTTGATGATCTTCGAAGCGAGCTCGGAACCGTAGCGCGGATCGGGCTTGAGGTAGACCTCGGTAGACTTGTAGTTGCGTGGCATCTGGCTATTGGCTGGGGACTCTACTTCTTGGGACGCTTGGCTCCGTACTTCGAACGGCTACGACGCCGCTCGTCGACACCCGACGCGTCGAGCACACCACGCAACACGTGGTAGCGGACGCCGGGAAGATCGCGCACGCGACCCCCACGAATCAAGACAATGGAGTGTTCCTGGAGGTTGTGACCCTCACCCGGGATGTAGACGGTCACTTCCTTTCCGTTGCTGAGCCGGACCCTGGCGATCTTGCGAAGGGCCGAGTTCGGCTTCTTCGGAGTCATGGTCTTCACCTGCAGGCACACGCCGCGCCTTTGCGGGCATGAATCGAGCACCGGTGACTTGCTCCGTTTCTTGGACTTCTTGCGGCCCTTGCGGACCAGCTGGTTGATCGTCGGCATGCGGATTGCCCAATCTGCTCGAGAGAGGGAGTGCGAATGGGTTTCAGTGTCAGAGAGGGGCGAGAAGTCTAGGCTCGCCCCAGGGATTTTCAACTGCGGTGGAGATCCGCGCCTGCCAGGACGCGACTAGGTCGGCTCCGGGGTCGATTCCGCCGGCGGCGAGTCCTCGACGTTCTCGATCATCTGTTCTTTGACCGGTTCGGGGAATGCGGTGGACAGGGGGTCCCTTGTCTCAGGAACGGGATCGGCCTCGGGCACGACCGCCGTGAAGGGGTCGATCGCCACGGGGTCGACCTCGATCGCGTCCGAAGAGATGGGATCCGGCACTGCGGGATCGGCTCCGAGCACGTCCGGCGAGATGGGTTCCGGCATCCGGAGATCCGGGGAGGTGTGGTCCGACAGTATGTCGGCGATCGGCGGGACTGCGAAGGGCGTCGCGGTCGGCGGTGCTCCGCCGTCCTCGTCGATACCCTCGAGCCGGATGACCGGCCCGCCGACGTCGGCCAGGCCCTCGACGCTGGCGCGAGTGATCTCTGCCGCCGCCGCCTGCAGGTCGACATTCTTCTGCACCCGGGTCTTCTGGTACTCGCGGAATCCGGTGCCCGTCGGCACGAGGTGCCCGAGGATCACGTTCTCCTTGAGGCCGACCAGGTAATCGGACTTGCCGGCGAGCGCCGCCTCGGTCAGCACCTTCGTCGTCTCCTGGAAGGAGGCGGCGGAGATGAACGACTCGGATTGCAGCGAGGCTTTCGTGATTCCGAGGAGCAGCGGCGATGCCGTGGCCGGCTTCTTCCTGTCCGTCAGCAAGCCGCGGTTCGACTTCTGGAAGCGGAACTTGTCGACCACAGCGCCAGGGAGGAACTCGGAGTCACCCGGGTCATCGACCTGCATCTTGCGCATCATCTGCGCGAGGATGATCTCGACGTGCTTGTCGTCGACATGCACGCCCTGGGCGCGGTAGACGGTCTGTACTTCGCGCAGCAGGTACTTCTGCACCTCTTCTTCGCCGTTGATCGCCAGGATGTCGTGCGGAACGCGCGGGCCGTCGACCAGCGGCTCACCGGCGCTGACGTGGTCACCGCGGTGGACGCGAAGGTTCTTGCCCTGGGGCACGAGGTGCTCGCGCTCCATCGAGCCATCTTCGCTCTTGATGATGATGGTGCGCTTGCCGCGGCGCTTGTCGCCGAGCTCGACGGAACCGTCGATCTCCGCGATGACCGTCGAGTCCTTCGGGCGACGGGCCTCGAAGAGCTCGGTGATTCGCGGCAGACCACCGGTGATGTCCTGGGTGCCCTGGATCTCGCGCGGAGTCTTCGCGAGCAACGTCCCCGCGTGCACCGCGTCGCCTTCCTTGACCTCGATGTACGCCTTCTCGGGCAGCGGGTGGATCGCGGCGGTGTTGCCGTTCTCATCCTCGAGGATGACCTGCGGGTGTAGATCGCCCTTGTGCTCGATGATCATCGTGCGCTCGAACTTGGTCTGCAGCTCGACTTCCAGCTTGCACGTCTTGCCCTCGATGACGTCCTCGAAGCGGATCGTGCCACCGACCTCGGCGAGAATCGGGTTGTGGTGCGGGTCCCACGAGCAGATGACTTCGCTCTCCTTGATCTCGTCGTCCGGATCAACTTTCAGGATCGAACCGAGGGGAATCGGGTACCGCTCGATCTCCCGATCCTTGGCATCGATCAGGATGATCTCGCCGCGTCGCTTGAGCACGACCTTGGACTCGTCCTCACGGTCGACGTACTCGAGGTTCGCATAGCGGACACGGCCAGCACGCTTGGATCGGACCTCGGAATCCTCGACCTTCTTCGACGCCGTGCCACCGATGTGGAACGTCCGCATCGTGAGCTGGGTTCCAGGCTCGCCGATGGACTGGGCCGCGATGATGCCGACCGCCAGCCCGCGCTGGGCGACGGAACTGCGCGAACGGTCCATGCCGTAGCACATCGCGCAGATGCCGAGGGAGGACTCGCAAGTGAGCGGCGAGCGAACGAGGAAGCTCTCGGACGTCGCCACGGTCTCGATCGCCCGTGCAATCTCCGGCGTGATGATCTCGTTCTCGTCGACGACGACGTCTGAGGTGATGGGGTCGGCGAGGCGCTTGCGCGCCGTGCGCCCGACGATGGCATCCGTGAACGTCACCGCGACCTTGTCGCCCTGGTAGACCGTACCCTTGAGGATGCCCTGCGGCGTGCCGCAGTCGCTCTTCGTGATGACGACGTTTTGCGCGACGTCTGCCAGCTTTCGCGTGAGGTAACCGGAGTCCGCGGTCTTGAGCGCGGTATCGGCCAGTCCCTTGCGAGCACCGTGCGTGGACGAGAAGTACTCGAGCACGCGCAGACCCTCACGGAAGTTCGCTTTGATCGGCGTCTCGATGATCTTGCCGGATGGTTTCGCCATCAAGCCACGCATGCCAGCGAGCTGACGGATCTGCTCGACCGAACCACGGGCCTTGGACATGACCATGCAGTAGATCGGGTTGACGTAGTTGTCGGGCCGCACGTCGTTGCGCAGCTCGTGCAACATGTCTTGGCCGATCTTCTCACGGGCGTGGGTCCAGGCGTCGATGACCTTCAGGTAGCGCTCACCCTCGGTGATGATGCCGCGTTCGTTCGCGAGCTGAATGTCTTCGACCTCCTTCTGGGTCGCCTCGATGACCACGTCCTTCGTGGGCGGCACGAGCATGTCGTCCTTGCCAAACGAAAGGCCAGCGCGCGTCGCCGATTTGAACCCGATGGACTTCAGGTTGTCGAGGAGCACCAGCGTGGAGGTCCGATCGAGCAGCTCGTGCGCATCCGAGATGATTCGTGACAGGGCGCTCTTGTCCAACTCGAAGTTGTAGAACGGCATGCCATCGGGAAGGATGTCGTTGAAGATGATCCGACCCGGCGTCGTCTCGACGAGGTTGTTCGCATCGGTCGTGAACGTGACTTCGCGCGTCCGCACTTCGATGTCCTCATCCAGCTTGACCTTGATCCGGGCGTGGATGTCGACCTTGTCCATCGCGTAGGCCATCCACACCTCGTCGGTGTCGCAGAAGACCTTGCCATCACCGAGGCTCCCGTGACGTTCGATCGTCAGGAAGTAGCAGCCCAGGACGATGTCCTGGTTCGGGGCGATGATCGGGCCGCCGTGTGCCGGCGAGAAGATGTTGTTGATCGAGAGCATCAGGGTGCTCGCCTCGATCTGCGCTTCGAACGACAGCGGCAGGTGGACCGCCATCTGGTCGCCGTCGAAGTCGGCGTTGAAGCCACCGCACACCAGCGGGTGCAAGACGATCGCGTTACCCTCGACGAGGACCGGTTCGAACGCCTGGATGCCGACGCGGTGCAGGGTCGGGGCGCGGTTGAGCAGCACCGGGTGGCCCTCGATGACTTCCTCGAGGATGTCCCAGACCTCCTCATCCTTGCGCTCGAGCATCTTCTTCGCCGACTTGATGGTGTCGGCGTGGCCGAGTTCCTTCAGCCTGCGGATGATGAACGGCTGGTAGAGCTCGAGTGCGATGATCTTCGGGAGACCGCACTGGTTGAGGCTGAGCTCGGGACCGACCACGATCACCGAACGGGCGGAGTAGTCCACGCGCTTGCCCAGCAGGTTCTCGCGGAATCGTCCCTGCTTGCCCTTGATCATGTCGGTCAAGGACTTCAGCGGGCGGTTGCTGCTGCCGAGCACCGGACGACGGCAGCGACCGTTGTCGAACAGCGCGTCGACCGACTGCTGCAACATCCGTTTCTCATTACGGAT
>CAYYAQ010000149.1:0-12588 GCA_964469555.1 uncultured candidatus Brocadiaceae bacterium
GGGGCGTCCCGTCGTTCCGGAAGTGTAGATGATGGTTGCCAGGTCTGAGGGTTTGATGTTCCCACGTTGCTTTGTCGGCAGGTCTGGATTGTCCTCGAGCAGCAACCGTCCACGATCTTGCAGGGTTTCCAGATCGAGGATCTCGATCGGATCCGGAGCGGCGGGGAAGGCACACCCCCTTGGGTGATCTGTCAACACGATGTAGCGCAGGGTGTCGAGTCCGTGCAAATGGTCGGCGATGGGCTCGAGCATCGTGGCATCACTGATAAACAGCAGACCCGACTCGGTTTCGTCCAGGAGGAATCTGCAGGTTGACGGCTCGGTGGATGGGTAGATCGGGACGTCGATCAAGCCGGCGATGAGGCATCCCATGTCGGTGATCGCAAATATCGCGTCACTACGCATGAGCATCGCCACGCGGTCGCCACGCTCGAAGCCCAGGCTCGATAGTCCCGCGGCGATCTGATCGGCGGCACTCTGGAATTCCAGACTTGAGATTGCGTGCCAGCCATCAGCCTTGCGCTGATTCAATGCCCGCGGGTTTGGCCGGTGTGCGCACGCGTCGTCGAGGATTGCGGGTAGATTCCATCCGAGGACGGGGGCCTTGGGACTGGAATGAACGGGAAGGAGATTCGTGGGCATGGAAGCGACGGGGACAATTGTAGCTTCGGAGCCCGAACTGGGAAGGCGAGGTTTACACGTTCCAACTTCTACCGGCGACGGTGAAAACTTGGAGCCGAAACCCTTACCCTCCCAGAGCTCGATGCCATAGCCACACAGACTTCTACGCACCGTTTCTCCCAATCCCGCCGGTCTTGTCCCATGCCCAATACGAAGTTCCTAGCAAGCGTCACCGCCCTCTTGATCGCCGGGCTCGCCCAGACCGGTCTGTCCCAGCCCAGCAACATTCCGCACGACAAGCAGTACCAACCCAAAGATCAGCACTTTGCCCCCCTGCCTCCGGCCCAGGCGATCAAGACCATCCAAGTACCAAAGGGCTATCATCTCGAGTGCATCGCGAGCGAACCCATGGTTCAGGAGCCGGCGAGCTTCGTCTTCGACGAAGATGGTTCGATCTACGTCTGCGAGTGGCTCACGTACATGCAGGATGAGTACGGAGAGGGCCAACTCGACAAGGTGTGCCGAATCGTCAAGCTGGTCGATTCCGATGGCGACGGCAGGATGGACACCCGAACGGTGTTCGTCGACAAGATCCGGTTGCCGCGGACGGTGTTGCCATTGAAAGACCGGGTCCTGGTCAACATCACGGGGGAGAAAACCATCCACGCCTACTTCGACAAGGACAACGATGGTGTCGCCGACAGTCGTGAACCGGCCTTCGACGGTGGACCGCAGGGGGGCAACATCGAGCACCAGTTGTCGGGCTTGATCTGGAACCTGGACAACTACATCTACAGCAGCGACCGGCGCTTCAAGTACGTCGGCGGGAAGCTGCTACCAGAGCCCTACTCGAAAGCACGTATCACGCAGTGGGGCATCGCCCGCGACGATGACGGCCGCGTCTACTGTTCTTGGGCTGGCGGCGGCAATCCCGTCCACTCGTTCCAGTTTCCCGGTGGCTATCCGATCCTGGGTCTCTCGAAGCGGGAGGAACACGCGCCCGGGTACGACACGCCGCTGTCGATCTGCCGAGTAGAGGACCAGTCATCCGGCCACTACGACTTCAAGAACGACCGCGTCCTCAAGGTCTTCTCCGCGTCCTGTGGCCAGACGGTGCTTCGCAGCGATCGGACACCCCAGTGGTACGGCAACGTGGCGACACCCGAACCGGTCGGGCGGCTGATCCGCATGAGCACGATCAAGAGCGAAGGCGGCAAGCGCGTCGCGCACAACTCCTTCCCCGAGGGAGAGTTCATTCGTAGCACCGACGCCTTCTTTCGACCCGTATGGTCCGAGTCGGGCCCCGATGGCTGCTTCTACTTCTCGGACATGTACCGGGGAATCATCCAGGAGCGGACCTGGTTTCCGCACAAGGGCGATCACATCTGGGTGAAACGCTACAAGCGGGTCAAGGAATGGGGCATGTTGAAGGTCTTCCGGCACGGGCGTATCTACAGGCTGGTGCGCGACGGCGAGAAGCCCCCACGACCCCCAAAGCTCAAGAACCTACCGAGCAGGCAACTGGTCAAGCACCTGGCCAGCGGCAATGGATGGATCCGGGATACTGCGCAGAAACTGATCGTGTACAATGGCGATCCGTCAGTCGCCACCGAGCTCAAGAAGCTCGCCGCAACCTCTCCGTCCATCAACACTCGCATCGTCGCGCTCTGGACGCTCGAAGGCCTGGCCCAGCTGGACGAAAGCTCGTTGCTCGCAGCACTGGGTGACGAGGAAGAGCGCGTGCGACTCGCTGGCATCCACCTGGCCGAGTCCTTCCTGAAGAACCGGAAAGAGACCAGGGGCAAAGCCGTGGAAAAACGGGTCCTCTCGATGGTTGATAGCGCCCCACCTGACACGGCCATGCAGCTGATCCTGAGCTTGCGTCCAAGCATCGACCCTGCCTTCGAATCGGTACGGCAGAGGATCTCCGCTCGATACCCGGGGCACCCCTTGATTCGTCGCTACCTGAATCTGGAGACACGTCTCACCGACCAACAGCGACTCAGCGCCTCAGCCAGATCTGGATTGAAGATGTACGAGACGCTGTGCATCACTTGTCATGGCAAGGATGGAAAAGGTGTCAGGGATGGCGAGGGGTTTTTGGCACCACCGTTGCGGAAGGACCGCTGGTTCATGAAGCGCCGAGTCGATGTGATCACACGGATTCTGCTCAAAGGTGAGACTGGCCCGATCGGCGAACAGAGATACGGCGAGGGTCTGATGCTTCCGCTGGAGAACATCTACAGTGACACCCAACTCGCCGACATGATCAACTACATCGGACTGACCTGGAACAACTGGAAGAAACCGATCGCCGCCGCCGAGATCCAACGAATTCGCGCTGAGATCGCCCACCGCAAATCACCGTACACGAACAAGGAGCTGGAGGCGGTGAAGCGTCGACGATAGAGCCCTCTCGATCTTCATCACCTGGCTACTCAGGAGTCGGCAGACCTCATCTCTGTAGACGCCCCAGTCCTTCCAACTCATGTCATCCGCGAGCATGAGAAGGATGTTCGGTCGCTTCGCTTGGCTCTCCAGGCCTGCCATGGCGGACAAGAGGGCTCACCCCAGATTTCCACGAGGGCCCCGGCAACGCCGACCGCAGGCACCGCCACGACACGGCGCTCGCCCCTCTCCCAGGGCCGTATGGATGCTCTCCAACACTCAATCCCCACATGGGGACGAACCTCATCCCCTCTCCCTCTGAATCGAGGGCCGCTACCCCCCAATCAAGGCACACTGGCTTTCCAGCTTCACGACAACGGCAGCGTCCCCGGCATGGCCCGCCACGTCACCCGCCCCCCATTCGCGCAGGACCGGCTGTCGGTCACCCGCGGCGGCGACGTGATCTATCGCTTTCGTCACCCATGGAACAACGGCAAGACCGCGGTGGTCATGGATCCGATGACGTTTCTGTCGCGGCTCGCGGCCCAAGTACCGCCACCACGCCGGCATGTGTTGACCAAGAAGCGCTTGAACATGTGAGCCGATCGAGCGCGCTCCCTCTCCCTACGATCATTACCGCTGATGGAGACCAAGACAGAATCCCAACGTCGATGATTGAATCGATGTATCTACGGACTCCCGCGATTGCCTGTTACAATGCGCCAACCTGGGCCATTCCTCCGGATGGTCCCGAGCGAACCACTCCCGAGCCCCTCTCCATGATGCGGATATCTCTCAAGGTCCTCGCTGGTCTGTCTACCTGCCTCGCGCTACCTCTGGGGGCGCAGCTCTCTCCCGACCGTGCGACCGACCCGACCGCAACGCGCGCAACACTGCGCAAGCTGCTGCCCGGTGTCGAGCAACTCCTGTTCGTCAAGCGCTACACCTTTCAATCTAGCCACTACTACACCGACTTCATCGACGGCTGCCAGCACTTCAGTGGCAACCTGAGTCTGTTGTCGCTGAAAGACGGGAGCGTAAGGGACCTGGTCCCCGAGCTATCAAAAGGTATCTTCGGACGGTTCGACCTATCGTTCGACGGGCAACGGGTCGTCTTCGGTTGGAAGGAGAAACTGGGCGTCGGCTTTCGCCTCTGGGAGGTCGGCATCGACGGTACAGGGCTGCGCCAGCTCACCCACCCACCGGCTGACGAGGACGCTCGGATTGCGAAGTACAAGCTCGATTGGTGGAAGTCGTACATGCACCACACCGACGACATGCACCCCTGCTATCTACCTGACGGCGGGATTTGCTTCGCTTCGACTCGGTGCGAATACAGCACGCTCTGCGATGCACCCGACAAGTTGACCACGTCGGTGCTCTACCGTTGTGATGGCAATGGGCACAAGCTGGAACGCCTGTCCAACAGCTCGATCAGCGAATCGGCACCGAGCATGATCAGTGACGGTCGCCTCCTGTACACGCGCTGGGAGTACCTGGACAAGGGCGCCGTAGTGGTCAAGGGTCTGTGGGCCATGAACCCGGACGGGACCGCGTCAACAGAAGTCTACGGCAATGACATCGCCCTCCCCGACACCTTCAACGTCGGCCGAGAGATCCCCGGCAAGAAGAACCAGTACATCGCCATTGGCGCTCCTCACATGCCCCTGGGTGTCGGAACCGTGATCCGCTTGGACATGAACAAGGACATCCGGACACGGGCTCCAATGCAGTACGTGACAGCCAACGTGGACGTGCGCCAGGAATTCGGCTTCAACCATCTTGTCGACGGGCAATGGCAGAGAACCAAGACCGGTCCCTTGTACATGGACCCCTTTCCACTCAGCGAGAAGCACTTTCTCGTCGCACACAACCCTGATCGTCCCTGGAATGACGAGTCGGCCTACGGCCTGTACCTGCTCGATGACTCGGGGCAAGCCCAGCTGATCTACAAGGATCCGACCTACTCCTGCTGGATGCCCGTACCCTTGCGCGCACGGCCTCGCCCACCGGTGATCCACACGACACCGAACGCTGACGCAGCCAAGCAGAACTCAGCTATCGTCATGGTGACCGACGTCTACCACGGTCTCAGCAAGGTGAAACCTGGTGCGGTCCGATTCATCCGGATCAACGAACAAGTGCCTCGCCCTTGGAGTGCTCGGCGGCGATGGTCCGGCGACTCGGCCTACCAGCAGCACGCCGTTCACACCATGGACACCCACTACGGTCTGAAACTCCAACACGGCATCGTGCCGGTCGAGGCCGACGGTTCCGCACACTTCACCGTCCCAGCCGACCGCAATATCTTCTTGCAGTTGCTCGATGCAGACTACATGGAGATCCAACGCGAACGGACCTACATCAACTATCGCCCGGGCGAGGTACGCGCCTGCGTCGGCTGCCACGAGAAGCCGAACAACACACCGCGCATGGCTCCAACTGCGATGGCCTTCCGCCGCACCCCTTCGTCACCCGGACCGCAACCTGGAGAAAAGAGGGGTTCTCGCCCCCTGCACTACCCAACCGACGTGCAACCGGTGTTCGACCGCCACTGCGTGTCATGCCACGGAGTGGCCGAGCCAGATGGCGATCTGGACCTGACCGGAACCGAAACAAAACTGTTCACCAGCTCGTACGAGAACATCATCAAGCGCGGATTGCTGACCCTGATCCGGGAGAACCATCCAAAAGTCGGCAACGCCAAGTATCTGCCAGCCTACTCCCTTGGATCGCACGCCAGCCGCCTGATCGACGTGATCCGTGACGGCAAACACTACGACGTCCAACTGCCGACGGAAGACCGTGTGCGACTTACGACCTGGGTGGACAGCAACGGGCAGTACTACGGTTCATACTGGGGACGTCGCAACCTGCGCTACAAGGGCCACCCGAACTACCGACCTGCGGTTCAGTTCGAGGACGTGACACGACCTACGCCACTGTTGCCCGAAGACAAACGGTGATGCGAAGCCGGGCAGGACCCCGCATTGAACTACGCCTTACCGATCACCAATCGATCGATCAGCTTCGACGTATCAGCCAGATCGCGATCACGACCTTCGCGGGTTGCCCAACCGGAGAAGCCGATCTCGAGGAGTGCCGCACGGACTTTGTCCCAATCCACATCACCCTCACCCAGTCGGCAAAAACGGGACTTCACACCCCAATCCTTGATATCGAGTTTCACGATCCGATTGCCGAGGGTCCGAATCCACTCCTCCGCAGGCGCAAACTTCTGCATGTTCCCGATATCAAAGTAGGCGCCGACCCACGGGCTATTGAAAGCGTCGATGTAGTCGCGGAACTTGTCAGGAGACTCGCAGAAGCCATTCCACACCGTCTCGATGAGGATCCGAACACCAATCCGGCTCGCGAGCGGCAGGAGCGGTCTGACTTCGGCAATTGAACGGTTCCACACATCATCGTGGGTCTCGTTCGCGCCGCTGACTTTGCCCGGAACCAGCAACACGGCAGAGCCACCAAGTGTGTGCGTGTCGCGCAAGTCCCGCTCCAGCATGGCGCGTCCCTTCGCGCGGACAGCGGCATCGGGACTGCTCAGCCGAGTGCTCCAGTGCCAGTTGCAAACCTTGCCGTGCACCATGACACCGGTCTTCTCCGCTGCAGCCCGATAGTCGGCTGCGTCACCGACATTGCCGCTCTCGACGCCGTCGAACCCGAGCGCCTTCAAGCGGTCAAAGAACTGCTGCGGGGATTCCTTGCCTTTCTTACCCCCCTTTACTGCCTTGAAGATCTTGCCTTCGAGCGTAGTCGAGGCCTTGGGCCGTGCGCGGCCCGGTGTGGTGCCCAAGAATCCTGCGGCGGCGGCGGCCGTCGATGCCTGGAGCCATTCACGTCGAGTGAGTGGAAGTTTCATTGTGGGTGATCCCTGGTTGGTGACAGTTGGGCTGCCGATAGATCCTAGTGGAGCGTCGCCTCAATGTCGGCGCCCGTCCGCCGTCGTCCGGATTGATGATCGCTCCCACGTTCGTGGGCCCCAGCAGCGATGCTGGTGCGATTTCGCAAAGGTCGGCAAAACCTACCATGACATCTGAGGGCAAGGGTCTCGACCCCAGATCTTCACCGTCGCCGGTAGAAGTCGGAACGCGTAGACCTCGCCTCCCCAGTCTCTGCGATGGATGAGCGGGGGGGGGTTCCAGGCAACGTCGGATCTGGGGCGGGTCACGGACTGGAGCGAGCACTCGCCGTCGTGCGCCACAGGGGCAGGCGACTACGGCCGACAACGGTGACTGAGGTACGAGCAAAGTCCTCCTCCCTCCCGCTGGTAGGCAGTGTCGAGCGGCAACGCGCATTTCGCCGTGTTCCAAACGAGACACGGTGCGTATCGCCTCGGATCACTGCTCGATCAGGAACTCCGAGCTATACTCAATGAATCGCCCCACGGGCATGCCAGGAGAGCCTTTTTTTCTAGCGGACTTCGACCCTCGGTCGATTCAGCAGGAGGAACGCCGTCGGCACGAAGGTCACCGCCAGCAGTGTCGCACCGGCAACGCCGCCACCGATCGCGACCGCGACCGGCGGCCAGAATCCTCCGCCGGCGATGATCAATGGCGCGAAGCCCGCCATCGTGGTCAGCGAGGTCGACACCAGGTGGCGTGTCGAGCGCATCACCGTCCGGACCACGGCTTCGCGATCGCCAGCTGACGCCGCTTCGTTCTTGCGTAGCGCTGCGAGCACCACGATCGAGTCGTTCACGGCGACGCCGACCAACCCCATCGAGCCGACGATAGCCATGAAGCCGAAGGGGAAACCAAACAGCCACAGCGCCAGCATCGACAGCCCGATCGAGCAGATCCCGACTCCGGCTATGATCGCCGCGTTGCGGAAAGAGTTGAAGGACAGCACCATCGAGGCCGCCATCAACACCATCAGCACGAACGCCGCTGCGACCAACTTCCCGACGGCTTTGTCGCGCTCTGCCGACTCGCCTCCGATCTGCACTTCGTAGCCGGCTGGCGGCTTGAACTTCTTGGCAGCGAGTCGACGCTGGAGTTCATCCAGTGCGATGCTCGGCAGCATGCCGGCCACCAACATGCCGCGCACGTGGTTGCAGCGCACGCCGTCGCGGTGGGGGATGTTCGCGGTGTCCGCCACCAGCCGTAGATCGGCGATCGCGTCGAGAGGTATGTGACCGGAGCCACTCGCCTCGCCGCGCGTGTTCCCACCCAGGTCAAACGAGTGCATCGCACCGACGTCGTCGCGAAGATCCTCGCGCAGGCGAACGCGTACCGGCAGGTCCTCCGTGCTCTGGAGCAGGGAGCCACCGGATCGACCTTCCAGATTGCTCCTCAGCCGGGTGGCGATCGACGTGTTGTCGAAGCCGGCGAGTCGCGCGCTCTCCTCGTCGAGGTCGAGCATCAACTTGGGTTGGCCACCCTCCATCGTCACGCGCGTGTGCGTCACGCCGGGGATCGAGACCAACACCTGGCGCAACTCGTCGCCCAGTTCGCGAAGTCGCGCGATATCGGGGCCGAGCACGCGCATCTCGATCGGCGCGTCGAAGGGCGGGCCCTGCTCGAACTGCCTGCACTGCAGTTGTGCCCAGGGGAAGTGAACGTCGAGGGTCTGCTGCAGCTCGCGAATCGTGCGCAGCGCGCCCCGTTCAACAGACCTTTATGGAGATGATCTTGACCGGGCAGGCGTCGGCCGCGCGCTGGTTGGTGTCGAATTCATCCGGGCCGGCGCGAGCTGTGAAGAAGCCGCCCTTGCCCTTGCCTTCGACAAGAACGGACTTGCCGTCCTTGTCAGACATGATCCAGCGATCCGGCGCGAGCTCGACGCAGTAGTTACAACCGATGCACTTGTGTCGCTGCTGCGTGATGATGATCACTCTTGCGGGGTCTCCACGAAGCGATAGATCTTGTCCGACGGACGGACCCTCTCAGTCATCGGAATCGTGATGACCGAGCCGCACTGGGCTTCGTCGACCTCCTGGTCGTCGACACGAAGGGAGTCGACCGTAGTCTCGATAGCTCCGGTGGTCGGACCGGTGACCAGGACCCGATCACCCTTCTTGAGCGTGTTGGCCTCGAGACGAAACTGGCCGACCTTCGGCCTGGCAAAGTAGGCTTCGCCGCGCCCGATATAGAGCTTGGTGCGGGTCGCCTTTGAACCGGTGGTCTTGGCGAACAGGTCCGTCATCTGGCCGAGGAAGTAGCCAGACCAGAAGCCCCGGTTGTAGACCGACTCGAGCCGGGTCTTCCAGGCTTGCACCTTGTCTTCGCTATATGAACCGGCGAGGACCGCGTCGGCAGCTTCCCGGTAGCACTCGGTGACGGTTCGCACGTAGTCCGGCGCGCGGCCACGACCTTCGAGCTTCAGGACGACAACCCCGGTCGCCAGGATCTGGTCGAGGAACTCGATGGTGCAGAGGTCCTTGGGGGACATCAGGTACTCGTTGTCCACCTCGAACTCGACTCCGGTCTCGCTGTCGCGGGCGATGAAGGTGCGGCGGCAGTTCTGCTTGCACGCACCCCGGTTGGCAGAAGAGTTCTCGGAGTGAAGCGAGAGGTAGCAGGTGCCGGAACTCGCCATGCACAACGCGCCATGGGCAAAGACCTCGATCTGCAGGAGCTCACCGGAAGGACCGCGGATGTCATCCTTGTTTACGGTGTCGACGATGTGCTTGATCTGCACGAGGGAAAGTTCGCGAGCCAGGACGACCACGTCGGCATAGGCAGACCAGAAGCGCACCGACTCCACGTTGGTGACGTTGGTCTGGGTGGAGATGTGAACCTCGACACCCTGTTGATGTGCGTACTGGATCACGGCGTGGTCGGACGCGATCACGGCGGTGATGCCATTGGCCTTGACCCCGTCGGCGATCTTGCGCATCAAGATCATGTCGTGGTCGAACATGACCGTGTTCAGGGTCACGTAGGTACGAACGTTCTTGGCGCTGCAGACCTCAGCGACATCCGCGAGGTCCTTCAGGGTGAAGTTGTTCGTGGCCCGAGCCCGCATGTTGAGCTGCTCGATGCCGAAGTAGACCGAGTTGGCGCCACCCTGAAGGGCGGCCGTGAGTGACTCCCAGGTGCCTGCCGGTGCCATGATCTCGATGGACTTGCGTGGTGCCATCTCAGTCAGGGCGCCTGTTCGATCCAGGTCTGAACGGTCTTCGGAGGGCCTTCATCGGGCCCCGCATTATGGTTGCGTGAACGAAGGGCCGCCACGGGATTCCTCTCCCATGGTGCGTGCGAGTTGACCGGACACTACTTGTCGATGGTCCCGTCCAGATTGATGCGAGGCAGCGGCTTGCCGCCTTTGAACACAGGAGCACCCCGCTCATTGGAGGTCTCGTACTTCTCGAGGAAATAGCCTCGAGCGTTCGTGAAACCCCGTGGCTGGGACTTGGTGTCGATGCTCAGCGTGCCGACCGCGACGAACCCGCGCTTTCGCATCTGCGGCGTGATGTCGACCTTTTCCAGTGGTCGGTTCCTGCCTGGCTGCCACAGGTGCTTGCCGCTCGGGACGATGTCGATCTCCTCGATCACCAGGTCGAGTCGATCCGGGTAGACGTCGACGACCAGGTAGTTGGTGCGGGTGTTGTAGCCGATCAGTCCACCATGGGCGATCTGCTGAACACCGTCGCGTTGCGTGCAGGTGATCGCGTGGACCTCGCCGCAGAGATAGAGGGCAGCCTTGTGCCTGGCTATCGTCTTCCAGAACGGCGACCGCCGTCCCTTGTCGATCATGAGTCCGCTGCTGGACCATTTGCGGACGGGGCCAAGACATGGTGCATGTCCCATCACGATGATGTGATCGACATCCTGGTTCTCACCGATCACGCGCTCCATCCATTCCAACTGCTTGCCGGTCACGCCCGCCCGAATGGCGCCTTGCCTGGACTTGCCCTTCTCGAAGACATCCACGGAGAGGAACAGCACGTTCTTGTGCTTCCAGTAGAACGCGGTGCCAAGCATGTGTTTCGGGCCATTGAGTGGCATGCCCATGTGCTTGCGGAACTCCTTCTTGTAGGCCGCCACGTTCGCGAGGGCGCCCTTGTAGTTCCACGGGTTGTCCCCGAGTTCGTGATCACCCACCGCGGCATACCACTTCAGACCGTGGGCACTCAGCCGAGCCTTCCAAGCGGGATAGTAGCGGGATGCAAAGTGCTCGATCCCGAGGATGCCGGGACGCTCCTTCTCCCCGTGCCAGTGCCCCATGACAAGATCCCCGGGGATCACGACGAAGTCCGGCTTCTTTGCCTTGACCGATTTCAGGATGTAGCCAAGCGCGTCCTCCCAGCCCTTCTGGGGATGGTCTGTGTCCACGTTCAGGAAGTCGGGCACGCTCACAAAACGCCACGACGCTTTATTGTCGGGGCTGGTTTGGGCCGTGACCAGCCCGGGGTGGACCGCGGCGATAAGCGTGGCCAATGCGGCGAGAGTGAGTGGTTTCATCTTCGTGTCGAGTGATAGGAGAACCCGATCATACATCGCGGCCGTTCGGCCGCATCTGCTGGCGGAGAACGTAGCCACTCCGAGGCCGCTCCGTGACCCGCCGGCTGTCCAGGCGATGCAGGCTGGCCGCGTGATCCCGCACCAGACGAGGATAGGGCGCACGTCCCGGGGATCCGGGCGAGGTTTTGGGTCGCCCCGGTTGAGGAGTGCACCGCGAATGATCGATGGCAACTGGTAGTTCGGACCAAATCTACACGCGACGTCATGTTGAATCCCATGCACTCACGACACGCGGTCGCATCCCTCGCCTCGTACGTTTCACTCGCACTCGCCGTTGCCGGTTGTGGTTCGGGTACGAGCGTGCCAACGAACACCGTCGACGGAACGATCACCGGCCTCGGATCGAAACGACTCATCCTCCAGAACAACGGAGGCGATGACGTCACGATCACCGCGAGCGGCCCCTACCGATTCAGCAGTGAGGTGCCAACCGGCGGCGCCTACAGCGCAACGACTGCCGAAAGCCCTTCGCTGCAAAGGTGCGCACTGACCAATGCGAGGGTAAGGGTTTCGACCCTCAAATCCGGATTTGTTCACCACGATGCAATCAGGGTGCGTGGCGAGCTCGCGAGAGATGTGCGTACCGGGTCCCGTGCTATCCAAAAAGTCGGCCGCGCTTTGTTGCGCAATGGCCCTACTTCTGAACTGGCCGCAGTACGACGGGTGCGTCGCTGCAGCGTGCGTCCTTGATGGCGCGGATCTCGGGAAGGCCGCGATACGGGCCATTCGTATCGATCCAACCGATCAACTTGCGCCGGCTGACCTCGTCGACCTTCACGCCGTGATGCGTGCCGTCAGTAGCCAATCGCAGCAGTCGGCTGGTATAGGAGAGGTGCTTCATCGGTGGCATCGTCTTGTAGGCGTTTGGATCCCGCTGCTTGTAGTTCTCGACGAGCATCACACCCGACAAGCCACTCTGCAGGAGGTAGAGGTAGGACTCCGAGAACATGCCCCAGCGTCGTGGACCGACGCCCCAGCCTAGATCGATGACCGAATCCAACTTATACCGCGCGTTCACGTCGGCGTGCCGTGAAGCAAGATTGGGGATGGCACTTTGCTCTTGACCATTGTGACACTCGACGCAGTACTTGTTCAG
>CAYYAQ010000150.1:0-12539 GCA_964469555.1 uncultured candidatus Brocadiaceae bacterium
AAGGCAGGCAAGAGCTCCAAGGCCGCAAGCGGCGCCAGCCAGGACATGGGCAAGGCTGCAGGCAAGCTGTAGGACAACAAGCCCGAGTCATCCCTCGAGGATATGGACAAGGCCATCGAGAAGCTCGAAGCGGCCAAGAAGGAGATCGAGGACAAGATCGAGGAAGCCAAGCGCGAACTGCTGAAGCTCCCCTTCGAACAACTCAACCGCAAGCAGGAGCAGACCAAGATCGAAACCGACAAGCTCGCGGAAGAGATGGAGAAGTCCGAGAGCGAGCCCGGCGAAGGTCAGGGCAAGCCCACTCCCGGCAAGCAGAACGTCCAGCAGTCCGTCCCGAAGATGAAGTCCGCCGCCGGCAGCCTGAAGGAATACAAGCCCGGCAAGGCCAAGCAGGACCAGCAGGACGCCCAGGACAAGCTGGAAGAAGCGAAGAAGAAGCTCGAGGACGCCCTCGCCCAGCTGCGCCAACAGCTCCAGGACGAAGTGCTCCGCTCCCTCGAGGAACGCTTCGGCGCGATGCTGGCCAGGCAGAAGAAGATCTCGGCGAGCACTCGCCTGATCCACGCCCAGAAGAAGGAGTCGCTGACCGCGAACGGCGGCATCTCCTCGGCGCTGAAGAAGCGCACCGGGTTGCAGTCGACGGGCGAGTTCGAACTCGCGTCCGAGGCGCACGGTTCGCTGAAGCTCCTCGAGGAAGACGGCACCACCGCGGTGTTCCCGGACTTCGTCATCGAGGTACGCGATGACCTCAAGACAGTTGGCAAGCGCCTGACGGGCGACAAGACCGGCAAGGCCACGCAGGCGATGCAGAAGGAGATCGAGGACATGCTCGAGATGCTGATCGACGCCCTGCGACAACAGATCGAGCAAAACGAGTCGAACGGAGGCGAGCCTTGACCCAATGGCGGTGAGCCACCGTTGGTGCCTCGTTCAGCAGAATTGAAACTGATCCAGAAACTCCAGAAGCGCGTCCTCAAGCGGACCCAGAACTACGACAAGTCCGTGCCCGAACAATTGCGGGTAACCGAGGAAGCCACGGACGAAGCCTTCGAGATCTCTCGCAAGCAAGGCAAGGTTGAGAAGTTGACCCGCAAGTTGGCCAACAAGATCAACAAGGAACAGCAAGCCAACGACAACTAGGAGCAGATCATGAAACGCTCGCTGAGCCTCATCGCAGCGGTGATGGTCGCCATCGGCGGCCTCACTGCACAGGACGACAAGCCCACCGAGGTCCTCGTCTTCAAGCCTTTCGATCAGACCAAGTTCGAAGAGCACATGAAGAAGCTCGGGGTAACGGACCGGCAAATCGCTTCGTTCCGCAAGAACGTCCAGGAAGAGTCGCCCAAGCACGCGGTTGACGACCTGCTCCTCGCGAGCTTCAAGGACTACCGCGACGCAGTGGCGTTGGCGGAGAAGGACGACCCTCGCGCCGCTCTCGAGCTGACCAAGGTCCTCGATGGCAACAAGGACGAGTACGTCCAGTCCTACGCTCGCTTCCAGCTGGCGCAGTTCTTCCTGAGATCCGACGATCCGGAGCAAGCCGCGACGATCCTCGCCGAGTTCGTGAAGAAGAACCTGGGCACGACTCCCCTCGACTCCGAGGTGATCTACTTCTACGGCAGCGCGCTGGCGATGATTCCGGACCGCGAACGGGCGTCCCAGTTCTTCGGCGCGTTCCTTCGGGAATTCCCGAACGCTCCCGAGCGCCTTCGGTCCAGCGCCGCGCAGATCAAAGCGGAGCTCGAGCAGCAGGAAGGCATGCTGCACGACATCTCCGACGTCATGCGATTCTGCGAGCGCAAGATCCGCAAGACGGACACCGGCAAGGAGACGCAGGACAAGCAGAAGATGGTCATCGAGGAGCTGCAGAAGATCATCGAGATGCTCGAGAAGCAGGAGCAGCAGGGTGGCGCGCCCGGCGGACCTGGAGGCCTCAAGCCGGCGGAGAACAGTGCCCTTCCCGGCGGCGAAGCCACCAAGGGACCGCTGAAGAAAGCGCCGCGCAAGGTCGCCGAAAGGTGGGGCGCCCTGAAGCCCGGTGAGCGGAAGGCGATCGAAGCCGAACTCAACGGAAAGATGTCTCCTCGCTACAAGAAGATGCTCGAGGACTACTACAAGAAACTGGGCAAGACCGGGCCCGGGCGGTGAGCTTCAGGCCTCACCTCAGTCTTCTTCCGCTGCTGCTCCTGAGTCTGAACACAATTCAGGCCCAGGAGCAGTCGCTTGATACCCTGCAGCCCATCCAGGGCGATGCGGTGCGCGGCAAGGTCGCTTCGATCGACGCCGCGGGAAAAGTCACCGTCGCCATCGGCGATGAGAGCGTGACCCGCGACCTCGCAAGTCTGCGCACGATCGATCTCGCGGTGTGGGTTGGCCCACCGGTGTCGTCGCAGGGTTTCGTCCTCCTTCGCAGTGGGCTTCGCATCCCCGCCACGGTGCGCGAGACTGCAGGGCGCAGCCTCACGGTCGATTCGCCGCTCACCGATGGCAGGACAAAGCTCGCGTTGAGTCACGTGCGGGCGATCCGCTTCGCTCGCCTCGCATCGGAGAACGACGGTGGATTCGCGAAGTACGTCCTCGCCCCGAAGGCGGAGAAGGATCTGATCTACTTCAAGACCGCGACGAAGATCGTCCAGCGCAGCGTTCGGGTCGTAGGATTCGTCGACGGGTCGCTGCAGTACGAAGCGCGCGGCGACATACGATCACGCAAGCTGTCGGATCTCTACGGGATCGTGATGGCGAAGGCTTCCGGATTCGCGCCGGACCCATTGCCGCGCACCAGGGTCGTCCTCGGGATGCAGGGTGGGACATCGGTGACCGGCAAGCTCCTGAAGCTCGGTGGCGAGTTCGGTGAACTTCAGCTGGCCGAGAAGGTCAAGTTGAAGGTCCATCGTTCGCGCATACGGCGGATCACGGTCCAGAGTCACCGCCTGGTGTATCTCGCCGAGCTGACCCCCTCGATTGTCAGGCAGACGACCGCGTTCCGGCAGAAAAAGCCGTGGCTCAAGAACCGCTCGCCGCTCGGCGATGGCATCCAGCTCGGCGGAAAAAACCCACGGACGACCAACAACGGCCTGGTCCTCAGGCCGAAGACGAGTCTGACCTACGACATCGACTCCAAGTTCGATTTCTTCATCGCAACAATCGGCATCGACAGCCGGAGCACCGGGCCAGCGCACGCGATCTTTCGGGTGCGGGATGGGGAGAAGGTTCTCTTCGAGTCGAAACCGATCACGCGGCAATCCGAGCCGCTCTCCATCAAGATCGCGGTCGACAAGGTGGACCGTCTCACCATCGAAGCCGACTTCGGCAAGAACTTCGATTTCGGGGACCATTGCGTCTTCGCAGAGGCCCGAGTGATCAAACAAGGACCCTGACATGATCTCCCTCCCCCTGTTCCTCGCCCTGGCGTTCCCTCAGGAGCTGGGAAGCTTGGAGGCGGCGCGAAAGACCCAGGCGCAGCGCACTGCGGTCATCGCCAAGGCCATGCCCTCCGTCTGCTCCGTGATGGCTCTCAACTCCCCTGGCGGCGGCTCCGGCGTGATCATCGATCCGCGGGGTTTCGTCGTCTCGAACTTCCACGTCGTGCAAAAGCGCGGCAAGAAGAAGAAGCCACGGTTGGAAGGCCAGCCCAAACCGAAGTCGACGAAGTTCAACCCCGCGAACAAGGTGATGAAGATCGGCTTGCCCGACGGCAAGCTTTACCTCGCGGATGTCCTGGGCATCGATCCGGGCAGCGACCTCGCGATCCTGTTGCTTCGCGACGGTCGTGACGGCAAGAAGACGTTCCCCTACTCGCCGCTCGGTGATTCCGACAAGTTGCTCGTGGGCGAGACCGTGTTCGCGATGGGCAACCCGTTCCTGCTCGCGACGGACTTCAAGCCGACGCTCACCTGGGGCATCGTCTCGGGCACGCATCGCTACCAGCCGGGCGCGGGCAATCGAATGCTCGTCTATCCCGACTGCATCCAGGTCGACGCCCCCGTCAACCCGGGCAACTCGGGCGGCCCGCTGTTCAACGAGAAGGGCGAAGTGGTGGGCATCAACGGACGCATCACGATCCGCGACCGCGGTCGCGTCAACACCGGTGTCGGATTCGCGATCGCTAGCAATCAGATACGGAACTTCCTCGGCGACCTGATGGCCGGTCGGCACGCCGAGCACGGGACACTGGACCTCAACGGGTGGTACATGAAGTCGCCCGGCGAGTCGGAGGCGAAAGTGATCGTCCAGTCGACGTTCGCGGACTCGCGCGCTTCGAAGCTCGGACTGGCCATCGGCGACCAACTCACGTGGTTCAACAACGACAAGGTCACGAGCGCGAACCAGCTCGCCACGCGGGTCGGCGTTCTTCCTGCAGAATCGTGGATCACGCTGGGGTTCAAGCCGCACAAGGAGAACGGCGGATTTGCAGAGGAGCGGCGCATCACGTTCAGGTTGGCGAAGCTCGACACCGGTTCGAGTCGCAACGACGGGGACCCGCGCCTTGCTCCGGAGAAGGAACGAAGGGTCGCGGCAGCCGCGCTGAGCCGAAACGTCGGCAAAGGCGAGGAGAAGGTCGACGGCGCGACGATGACGTTCACCGGCCCCGGTGATGAGAAGATCACGGTCCAGCGTCTCGGCCAGAAGCTCCGCTGGTCGAACGGCCAGATCACGCTCGTGCGCACCGGCATCCGCCAGGGCTTCAAGATCTTCAAGGGTAAGGCCGTGAAGGTGACCAAAGAGGAGCAGTCGAAACTGGAGCGCGAGTTCCTCCTCAACTGCTTCTTGTGGCGCGGCGAAGATCGGCGTAGCCGCTTGAAGGAGGCGACGGTCGAGGGCGGCGTGCTCGCGCTCGGTTATCCGGCCATCCGTTTCCGCGTGCCGGGCCCGAGTGAGTTCGAGATGTTCTTCTTCCAGGATGGTTCACCGGCGGGCTACCGCTACCGGGATCAACTGCGCAAGCAACTGGTCGACGTCATGGTGCACGGCGACGACGTCTGGTTCGTGGCGGACAAGAAGATCCTGACCAAGGGTTGGAAGGCGAAGGTCAGCCACGACCCGCTTCCGAAACCCGAGATCTTTGCGAGGCCGAGCCAGTGAGACTCCTCATTACATTTACGGCATCCGTCGTCATCGCTGGTGCGTTGGTCGGTCAAGACCGGGAGACGTTCTACGCATTCAACGACCGCGCGCCGAAGACCAAGCTCGAGAAGACCATCTCGAAGGTATTGCCGAGCATCGTCAAGGTACACGGCGCTTCGGGTCTCAAGACCATCCAGTCCTATTCGACGGGCATCATCGTGAGCAAGCAGGGTCACATCCTCACGCTCGACCTGATCCTCGTGCAAGTGGACCGGACGAAGATCGCGCTGCACGACGGCACCGTCTGCGAAGTGGACGTGTACCCCGCGGAGGAGAAGTGCGGAGTGCGGATGCTCAAGATCAAGGATGACGACTTCAAGAAGCTGAAGAAGCCGCTCGTTCCGATGTCGATTTCGAAGAAGCAGAAGCACCGCAACGGGACGTTTGTCGTGTCGCTCGGCAACTGCTTCCGCCTCGCGGAGTTCTCTGAGAAAGTGTCGGCGACGCTCGGCGTGATCGTGAGCCGCATGAATACGGGCCTGCGCTACAGGTTGATGGACGTCGACTACGGCGGCGAGCTGATCGTCACGGATGCGCCCAACAATCCGGGACACTACGGTGGTGGTCTCTTCACGATCCGCGGCGAGTGGATCGGGTTGAATACGAAGATCGTCGAGTCGACAGAGACGAACTCGCAGGTCTCCGCGGCGATTCCGACGAGTGAACTCGCGGCGTACGTCGGGAGGTGCATCAAGAAGGGTCGCGCCGGCGCGATCGAGCCTGAAGACGAGGTGGTCGTCGTCCCCGTGCATCACGGCATCAAGCTGTTCGATCACGGTCGACGCGTGTCACCACCCGCGTACGTCGAGCGGGTCAAGCGCGGTTCGCCGGGTCGCAAGGTCGGATTGAAGCCCGACGATCTCATCGTGAAGATCGACCGGCACACGATTCGCACGTGCAAGGATTTCAGGCGGATCCTGAAGTTGTACAAGCCGGGGCAGGCGGTGCAGGTCACCTTCAAGCGCGGCACGAAGATCAAGCAGTCCAACATGACGTTCGAGGAGGTGAAGTGATGCGACTTCTTCCGCTAGTGATGTCTGTCACCACTCTCGCCGTGGGACTCGCCGCGCAGGGCGGTAGCCCCATTCGCTACGACTTCCTGGAACTGCAGGACACGTTGCACAACGCGATGGACAAGGTCTCGCCGAGCACCGTGACCGTGCAGACGTTCGGTGGGACTCGCAAGGTCGAGGGCGGCAAGCGCCCGCTGACGCCGCCGAAGATGCCGAAGGGCACGCCACCCGGCGGCAAGAAGAAGAAGCCGCCGCCGCTCGGCATGAAGGGCTTCCTGCAGTCACAGGGCGCGACGACCGGGATCATCCTGTCCGAGGACGGGTGGATCATCGTGTCGAAGTTCGCGCTCAACTACGACCCGACGGCGATCCTGATCACGCTGCACGACGGGCGCACGTTCAACGCGGTGCGCAAGGGCGAGGACATCAGCCGCCAGATCGCGCTCGTCAAGATCGAAGCCGCGGGGTTGCCGGTGCCGAAGTTCGCTGACCCGAAGAAGGTCAAGGTCGGCCAGTGGGCGTTCGTGCTCGGTCGCACATTCGGCGCGAAGGATCCGAGCGTGCACATGGGTGTCGTGTCTGCGGCCCGCCGCGTCTTCGGTCGCGCCTTGCAGACGGATGCGTACACGAGCCCCGCGAACTACGGCGGTCCGCTGATCGACATCGAAGGCCGCGTGCTCGGCATCTCGGTGCCGATGGACGCGTCGGGTCGCAAGGCCAACGTAGGTCTGTACGACTCGGGCATCGGCTTCGCCGCTTCGATTGCTGACATCCAGCCGTTGATCGAGCGGATGAAGAAGGGCGAGGTGTTGCACCGGGGTTTCCTCGGCATCGGCTTCGACATGAGCCACCTCGGTCCGGGCGCCAAGCTGAAGACCGTCATCGAGAAGAGCGCCGCCTACAAGGCCGGCATCCGCAAAAGCTACACCGTCCTGTCGATCGACGGCACCAAGGTCCTGAACAACTTCCACCTCCAGATGCTCGTCGGCATCAAGATGGCCGGAGACCCTGTCCACCTGAAGGTCCGCAAGCGAAACAAGGAAGAGTTCGGCGTCACCGTCTTCCTCACGAAGGTCTCCGACGCCCAGATGGCCGCCAAGAAGAAGGAAGAAGACGCCGCGGACGAACCCCTCCCCTGGGAGAAGGACCGCAAGTAGCGCTCTTCTCCTTCAGGTGCGTTCGACCCAGAACGTGTCGACGACGGAGCCCAGTTGTTTGCGGAGAAGGGCCTTCGCGCGGTGGGCGCGGACGTGGAGCGCGTCCACGCGGGCTCCGGTGATCTCGGCGATGTCAGCGTACGGGAGGCCCTCGACGATGTGGAGCACGAGGGCTTCACGCAGCATGATGGGCAGCCGGTCGATCGCGATGGCGAGGGCTTCGGCAGACTCGGCCTGGACGACGTTGGACAACACGCTGCGGCGCGCCCCCATCGGGTCGGTGTCCAGCGAACGTGAGTTGTGAGGATTCGTCTTGTCCACCTGTTGCTTCAAGTGTTGCCGACACAGGTTGACCGCGATCGCGTAGAGCCACGGGCCGAGCCGCTCCGGATTGCGAAGGTCGTCGAGCTTCGCGAATGCCTTGCCGAAGCACTCCTGCGTCAAGTCGTCCGTCACGTCCGGGTCGCCGATCATCGTCGTGATGTAGCGGCGGATGCGCTCGCGATACTCGTCGGCGATTGCTTCACGTGCTTCGGCGTCGCCTTTGCAGGCAAGGTTGACAAGGCCGACGATGTCCTGCGTCACTGCAACCGCTCCTGCACCTTCTTGCGGATCGTCAGCGCGTGCGGTCCGGTCAGTTCCTCGGCCATCTGCCGTATCCTACCCTTCTCGGCTTCCGAGAATCGGTTCGGCCGCTCCAGTCGAGTCGCCAGGTAGACCGCCGCCGCGAAGTTCGCTTCCCCCGTTACCTGCGCCAGTTCTAGCGCGGCGCGCAAACGCGCTTCGTCGCTGGTTCGGATCGCGACGACCGCTTCGAGGAAGTAGCGGAACGGCGCCATCCTCTCGATGTCCCGTAGTGCCCTTTCGAGTTCTTCGGTGCTCACAGAAGCATCGAGCAACTTGCTCCATCGGACTGGTAGATGATCACCCACGATCTCCTGGCTCGAGTCTGCGCGCAGCGCGCTGGCCCCCAACAGTCTCGGATAGAGCGTGTGCTTGCAGGCCCACATGGCGGAGGCTTCCTCCTTGGCTCGGTCGAACCCGGCTTCCCCCGCGGCTTCGAAATCCCGAAGCGCCAGGAACAGCGAGCCCGTGTGCTTTCGCGCCATCCCCCTCCAGAAGAGTCCCTGTGCCGACGCCCCATCCGGAATCGCACGACTGCAAGACACGAGTGCCGTGCGAGCGAATGGCGGACCCGCTTCCACGATCATCTGGATGAATTCCGTTGGTGTGGTCGTCAGCTCCCCTGAACTTCCCGTAAGCGGCTCACCGATCGTCACGTCGCGGATGGCCCACCCGGCAATCATGCACAACGCGCCGACCACCGCGATCAGCATCACCCGTGGTCTTCCCCGCACCACGCCGCGTGGGATCAGCTCCCGCACGCGACGCGCCAACACCCGGCAGTCGGGAGGCCGCGCCGCCTTGTCCTTGGCGATACACGCCATGACCAAATCGTCGATCCCCGCCGGAAGTCCCGACCGTAACTGCGACGGCGGAGGTGGGTCCAACGACTCCACATTCTTCAACACCTGGAACAGGTTGTTCCCCGCGAACGGCGAATGCCCTGTTAGCAACTCGTAGAGGACGACCCCCGTCGCGTAGACATCCGTCCGCGCGTCCACCGCCTCCGGCACATCCAGGATCTGTTCCGGCGAGATGTACTCGGGCGTTCCGAGGATCTCACCCGTCTGCGTCAACCGCTCCCCGTCGTCGAGCACCCGCGAGATGCCGAAGTCCAGGACCCGCACCCGCTCCGTCGAATCCACCATGACGTTCTCGGGCTTCACGTCGCGGTGCACGATCCCCTTCTCGTGTGCCGCGTGCAGGATGTCCGCCAGCTGCGCGACCTTGTCCAGCCGCCACGCGATGTCACGTTGGTCGTCAGCGACCACCGGTCGCAGCGTCTCGCCGTCGACGAACTCCATCACCAGGTAGAGCCTTCCCTCCTGGCAGTCGTAGTCGAACACCCGCACGACTCCCGGGTGCGGGATGCGAGCCGAAAGTCTGGCCTCCTGCTCGAAGCGCTCCGCCAGGGTCTCAGGCCCGGTGTGCGTGTGCACCGTCTTGATCGCGACCACCGTTCCGAGTTCGGGATGTCGCGCCCGATACACCGAGCCCATTCCGCCGCGCTTGATCAACTCCAACCCGTCGTAGATCCCCAGCCGGGTCGGATGCGCAAAGTGTTGGCAGTGCGGGCAGACGTCGCCCGTGAACGCTTCGAGTTCCCGTTCACAGACGGCGCACTGCATCACAGGCGGCGGAACCGCTCGATGCGGGCCGACAGGATCTTTCGGTACTTCTTCAGCATCCGTGAGTTCTGTAGCAGATCTTCGTCGTCGGTGCCCGCGTAGTTTTGCTCGAAGAACTCGAGCGCCCGTGCCACCTTGCGCTCCGCTTCGCCATAGCGTGACGACTTCGCGGATTCGGCCATGCCGCGCATCGCTCGGCCCATGACGGCGATTGTGAAGTTCTTCCGCACCTCGTGGTCCGTCGTGTTGTCCGTCCGTTGCGGGTCGAGGAAGCGCGTCCGCTCGTCCAGCGTCACCCGCCGCCCGGTAGCGGCGTCCTTGTAGCGCAGCTGCACGCGCACCTTGCTCGCGACCGTCGCCCGCTCTTTGAAGTTCCTGCACCGGAACTTCACCAGCATAACGCCGGTCATTCCGTAGTTGGAGTTCTCGAGTTGTGCGGAGAAGCCCCTCTCGTTCATCTGCGGGTGGTACCCGTAGACCCGCGTGACCTCGATCCCTGGGCCGTGCTTCAGCACGACTTCCATCTCACGCGCCACGATCCCGACCAGACTCTGCGCCTCTTGCACGAACACCTTCTGGATGTCCGCGTCGTCCGCGACGAAGTGAAACAGCCCGCGCCCGGCCGTAGCCAGACCAGCGAGAAGGTCCCGGTTGAAGTCCCGACCGACTCCGATCGTCGACAGGTCGATTCCGCGTTCATTGTACTTCTTCGAATCACTCGTGATCTGTTCGGCGTCCGTCACACCCTTGTTTGCGAGCCCGTCGGTGAGCAGGATCACGCGGTGGTCGGCGAGCTCTTCGCAACCCTTCACGACTTCCTTGTACCCGAGCATCAGGCCGGCGTGCAGGTTCGTGTTTCCAGAAGCCGTGAGGCGGCGGACCGTCTCCAGCACCTTCCGCCGATCGCCGACTCGCTGCGCCGGCAGCAAGACCTCGGCGTCCGTGGAGTAGCCGATGATCGCGATCGAATCCGTCGGGCGCAGTTTTCGCACGAATTGGCACAGCCCCTGTTTCACGCGGTTCATCTTGTCCCCCGCCCGCATCGATCCGCTCTGGTCGATTACCAGCGCGAGGTTCAGCGGTCGCATGCTCTTCGTATCGTGCAACCGTTGCGTGGCGAAGCCGATCTGGAGCACCGACTCCCTCCCGTGCGCTGGCAGTGGGGTGTCCCAGCGGAGATCGAGCGACACGCTCGTCCCGGCCTTGGGCAGCGGAATGCTGTGCCGGTGGTAGTTGACGATGTCCTCGATGACAATGAACTCGGGGGCGGGGAGGACGCCGAGATTGGCGTATCGTTTCGCCGCGGCGTGGCCAGCGGTCGACCTTCCGTCTTGCGCCACGACCGTGGCGCAGAGGGTCGACAGAAGTGCGAGGAAGCACGCCGGTGGCGTGAGGATGCGATTTTTCATCTGGAGGGCTCCATTCTCTTCTACAGATAGGTTTGTGGATACCTCCAGGGATTCAGGGCGCGGGAATCGCTTACAGGGAAACCCGGACGATTCTCGACCGGATCGTACGGATCGACGGGCCGGGAAGTGTTTCGAAGTCCGCCGTGGCAACGTCCGATTGCGGAAACAGTCGGACAGGTGTCGGGTTTTTACCGATACCGAGTGCTGAAACCTTCAACGCATCCGACTCCATCCATGTCCGAGAAGAGCACGAATCGTCGCAAGACTCTTGTGATCAACCCGAAGCAGCAGAAGCGGTTGGTCTTGACCATGTCGTTGATCCCCTCACTTGGGCTCTCCGCCACCATGGTGTTGATCTGTTTCTTCTGCAACAGTCTGTACGAGGAGGCGACTCAGCTCAATGTCCAACTGGACAGCTTGATGCCGCTGTTCCTCGCCGTCTCGGGCTTTGTGCTGGTTTCAGGGTTCTTCATGATCTCGAACGCCCTGATCATCTCGCACAAGATCGCTGGACCGGCCTACCGGCTCTGCAAGTCGCTGGAGCAGATCCGCGAGGGCGACATCGCCTTCAAGGTAAGGCTCCGGGACGGCGACCATCTCACGGAGGTCTGCGACGAGCTGAACCTGCTCCTCGACACGCTCAATGAGACGGTACCCGAGGGTTTCCGCACGCGGGCGATGCGAGAAGCGGAGGAGGCGGCAGAGGTCGCCGCCGGGAAGGCCGAGGAAAGCCCGACCAGCGAACCAGGCATCGACGACGTTCCCTCGGTGGTCACGGACGAACAGCCGGTCGTTGTGAAAACTCAGGATTGAGACTGAGCATGCGCTTGGGGTCATCACGAACATCTCTCCTCTGCCTCGTAGTCGCGTGCGCTGGCTCAGGGTGCGGGCAGGATCGGGGGCCGGCCACCGAGCGCGCCAAAGGGCTGCACCCGCGGGCCGTCCACCTCGTTCTCGAGGGCATGCTCTCCCACAATGCGGAGATACGACAAAACTCGTTCGACCTGTGCGAGCGTCACTGGGAGGACCTGCGCGGCAGCGTTCGTGACTTTCTGGAGAGCGACGAAGTGCCCAGGCGGCACGCCGCCGCCTACTTGCTGTCGCGGCTCGGTGGGTGGACGGATGCCCCCCTGCTTCGAATCTGCCTGCGAGATTCCTCTGCGGATGTCCGCCTCGCCACGTTGCGCGGTGTCTCTCGGCTCCGCGACCGTCGAAGTGTTCCACTGCTTCTCGCCAATCTGGAATCTAAGATCGACTTCAAAGAGCGTCGGGCAGTGCTCGATGTCATCGCTCAGCTGGATCCCGGCGCCGCTCTCGAGGTGTGTTTGAAGTTCTCGGACCGCGAAAGCTGGGCCCATCGCCGCAACGCAGCCGAGACCATGGGATGTCTCGATGACGGAGTGTCGGAGGCACGGCTCGTGCGGATGTTGAGTGATTCCGTGTGGATGGTGCGCAGCGATGCGGCCTATTCACTCGCAAGGCGAGGCGTGACTACGGTGGGCCCGCACCTGGTCCGGATGGCGAAAGAGAAGCCGTCAAAGGTCCGCATCGCGGCGACGTACGCACTTGGGGCCCTCCGTCGCC
>CAYYAQ010000151.1:0-12393 GCA_964469555.1 uncultured candidatus Brocadiaceae bacterium
CACATGAGCGTAGGTCGGCACGACGATGCTTGCGTCGAGGCGCTCGATGCGCACTTGACCCTCGGGGACAACACGCTGAATCGGTACATTTTGCAGGCCCTCGCGCAGATCGGGAGCACCCCGGCGATCCGGGCGCTGGTCGCGAGGATGCGGGATGGTGGCGCGACCGCCGACCTGGCCCGCCACCTGCTCTCCAGCATCGGCGGCGGCGTGTGCGAGTCGCTGGCCAAGAGCTTCGACGACGAGGAGCCCGACCTGCAGGCGCAGATGATTCAGATCCTGGGGCACTACTCGGTGCCGAACGCGATGAAGATCCTGCTGCAGGCGAGCCTGAGTGCCAACGAAGTCCTGTCCAAGGACGCGTGCGAATTCTTCCTCGCGCGACTGGTCGAGGTCAGCGAGGCGGAACGCAAGAAGCTCCGCGAGAAGGTCTACAAGGTCGTGAAGGCGTCGAAGGACATCACTCCGGTGGCCCTGGCCAACGCATTGAAGATGGTCGCGGTGATCAACGTCACCCAGTCGAAGGCGACGTTGCTGAAGTATGCCCAACCCAGCCAGCCTCCGATCGTCCGCGAGGCTGCGTTGCACGGACTCGAGCGGGCCAGGCTGACGTCCGCGCAGTCGGAAGCGCTGCTCGGATATCTGGAGGACCCGGATGTGACGCACGTGGTCAAACCCACGCTGTTCGCGCTGTCGGGTCACACCGACTGGAGTAAGGCGAGCGTCACGAAGTTGCGTGGTCTGCTATCGTCGCGTCGCGAGGAGATGAAGCTGTTCGCGCTTCGGGCGCTGCAGGGCGTGCAGAGCGAAGATGTCGCCAAGATCTACATGGGTCAACTGCACAGTTCGAAGCCGGAGTTGCAGGAGGTCGCGATCGGCGCGCTCGGCCAGAACGCAAAGGCGCTCAGCACCCTGTTGAAGTCGTTCGTCATCGAGCGGAATTCGTCGAAGGCGGCGACGCTCATCAAGCCGCTGCTCGAGCACAAGGAGCGGATCAAGCCGGCGCAGGTGCGGGCGATGTCGGAGAAGTGCGGCAAGCTCCTCGCGGATGGCAACCCGCTCGGTGAGAACCACCTGGAGTTGCTCCTCGCCGTTCGTGCAGACATCGCCACGGAGTGCCTCGTCGACAAGGCGATGCGCCTGCGGCGTGCGCGCAAGTTGGCCGAGTCGCTCCGCATCCTTATCCATCTCGCGAAGGCCGAGACGCTGGAAACCGAGGGTCGCTACCAGCTCGCGCTAGCGCGCCTGATCAAGGACAACGACGAAGGGCGCACCGGCGTGATCAGCCAGACTGGCGACGCGACCATGGGCTTCATCGCGGGCCTCGTCCGCGACAACTTCCCAGTGTTCGAGCGCCTGAAAAAGGAGAGCATGCTCGCACCGGAGGATCTCCTCCGTGTCGGTCGTCACTTCAACGCAGGCATCGGCCCGGAGCAGAAGTTCGGTGCTGACATGCTGTTGCATGTCGCCAAGAAGCACGCCAAGGGCAAGGCCGGCGAAGAAGCCCGCCTGATGATCCGCTCCGAAGGCCTCGCCTGATCCCGCCCTTCAGACCGTCTGACCCAACCTGACGGTGGTCTCGCGCGGAAGGTCGGGGATCTCGGGGCCCGTCTTTGGAGTCGCCACGATCGCTGTCGAGCCGAACCCGAACTGACCGAGCTCGTCGCCTTTCGCGAGCCTGCCTGGCTTCGCCGTTACCAGTGTATCGCCGACGTTGAGTGCGGAGACCATCAGGACGACGGCGTCGTGCCCGCTCGGGAGTCGAAAGTGGAACACGACCCGCTCGTTGCGCGGGAAGAGGTCGGGGATGCTCTCGACGGCGCCGGGATTGACCGGGAACAGCGCGCCCGGGATGTGCTTCGTGGCGATCAGTTCACCGTCGAACGGTGAGTGAACCCGGTGGTAGTCTCTGGGCGCGAGATAGACGGTCATCTGGTAGCCACCGTCGAGCCGCGCAGCCAGGTCTGCGTCTTGAAGCAGCTGCGCCACGGAATAGTCGCGTCCCTTCACCTGTTGGATCCGATCGCCCGTGATCGTCCCCGAAGTGATGATCTTCCCGTCGCACGGCCAGACGAGTGGTCCGTCTGCGATGGGGCGTTGCCCGTCGCGAAGCGGTCGCCGGAAGAACTCCGCGAGCGAGCGGTAGTCGTCGAGCTCCCCTTTCATCTCCGACAGTTCCACTCCGTAGCGGCGTGCGAACATCCCGTACGCGATCCGTCGCGCGAAGCGCGGCAAGGGGATGCGCGTGACGAGCCCCGTGCTCCGGGAGAGCAGGAACTTCGGCAGGGCGGTCAGGAGGACGCGGCGGGTGGTTCCCAACTATCGCACCGGCAACTTGACCTTCTGACCCGTTGGTAGCTTTCCGGCGCGCTCTTCGCTCCAGCCGTTGAACGCCGCGACTTCTTTCCAGCGGGCCGGGCTGCCGAGGTGGGTTCGGCAGAGGTCGTAGAGCGTCCCGCCTTCCCCGAGGGTGACGACGTGGAACTCCACCTTTGGCTTGGGCGGGATGGACTTGGGCGGGATGGACTTGGGCGGGATGGACTTGGAGTCGTCCGGTTTCGTGCCACCCGGTCCTGGTCCATCTGGCTTTGGTCGCGTGGGCGCGATCTTCTTCGCGCCCGGTGGGGGGCGTTGCAGCGCGACGCTCAGTGACTCGTTCTCGCCCCCGATCTGAAGCTCGAGAACATTCGCCGACTCCATCTTGTTGTCCTCGGTGCAGGCCGGAAACAACCCGACGAGGACGATCGCCCATACGATACCGCGCATGATGCAGACATTTTGCCACGGGTCGCGGCGCTTCCCTACCGTGAACTGTGGAAGAAACGCAACGCGCGGAGCCTCGTGAGCGGCCAGAGCACCTGGCCACCGAAGGTCTGGGGCATCTCGTTGTCGTCGGGGTAGCCGAGTCGCTCGGGTTCCCGATTCTCGGGCCAGTGCACCGTGCGGAAGATCCAGTCCCACAGGCTGAGCACGATGCCGTAGTTCTTGCTGACGCCGCCCTCGTCCGACGCGTCGTGGTGCCAGATGTGCATCTGCGGGGAGTTGAACACGTAGCGCAGGGGGCCGATCTTGATCGGCGTATTGCTGTGGTTGAAGTGTCCCCAGAATGTGCTCGAGACGTAGACCCAGAACGCGACCTCGTAGGGCACCCCGAGAAATGCGAGCGGCACGGCCTGCGTGATCGTGTACACGCAGATCTCCATCCAGTGGAAGTGGAAGTTTGCCGCCCAGTCGAGGCGCGGGATCGAGTGGTGGACCTTGTGGAACGCCCAGAGGAACGGAACCTTGTGGAGCGCTATGTGCGTGCACCACTGGATGAAGTCGCTGACGACAAAGAACGCGAGGAACTGGACCCACGGTTGCCATCCGCCCGAGATCCCCTCGATTCCATCGAGCGTCAGGCCCCGTTCCTTCAGGAAGAGGACGAGTCCTGCGAACACGAACGCGTAGAAGAAGTGTCCGTTGACGGCGAGGAATCCCAAGTCGCGCAGCCAGCCTGCGCGAAACGTCCGGTGGGGCTGGTGCCAGGGCACGACCTTTTCTACGACGACGAAGAACGCCGAGACGTACGCCAGCCAGTGCCAGTATGTGAGGTCCACGGGGTCCGGGAGGATAGCTCACGCCGTAATGCGCCGAAGTCAAATACGCGCGGTCGGGCATCGGTTTGGCGCGATTCCCAGGCCGGGGTACGACGGTAGCGATTACCATCCCGCGTCTCTGCCAAGACCAGAGAAGCGAATCATGAGGATCCTGACGCTGGCCCTCTCCTCGTTGCTCCTCTCCCCGAATCTCCTCGCCCAGAGCTTTGTCAACTACGAGAGCCCCCAGGTCCACCCGATCGCGAACTCTGCCGATGGAACGCGGCTGTTCGTCCTCAACACGAACGTTCCGTTCGCTCAGGGCATCAAGTGTATCTCGTGCCACGTGATTCCGACCGGGACGAACCGATTCATCATTCCCGGAAGCATCCTGCAGGCACCGCAGTCGATGAAGACCGCGCAACTGCGCAACATCTACAAGCGGACGAGCTTCCGCAAGACGTCGCAGGGTCGCAAGTCGGGGTTCGGCCTGACGCACGATGGCGAGAAACGGGACTCCTTCGATTTCCTCGGGTTGCCGGTGTTCAACATCCTCTCCAACAACATCGCGGCGAAGTTGATGATCCAGGACTTCCTCGAGGCGTTCCCGACGGAGAGCGCGCCCGCGGTCGGCTATCAGGTGACGGTGAATTCCGCGAACGTGAACAGCAGTAGCGTGATCGCGGACGTGGGGCTGCTGCAGATCCGGGCCGAGGCCGGGGACATCGACCTGATCGTCAAGGGTCAGGTCGACGGAAGGTCGCGGGGCATGCTGTATCAGATCATCGCGAAGCACTATCTACAGGACAGCGCCTCGGCGTCGCCGATGACCTGGGCACAGATCAGCGCATTGATCAAGATTGGTGGCGCGGAGTTTACGCTCACCGGCGTCGCACCTGGAACGGGCAAGCGGTCGGGAATCGACCGCGATGCGGATGGTGTGTTGGATCGTGATGAAGGCGTGGGTTTGTACGGAGTCGGTACGAAGGGCTGTGCGGGGACGCCGTTTCTCGGCACGAGCTCGGCCCCGTACATCGGCAACAAGCTGTTCTCGTTCGTCGGTCGCAATGCGATGAGCAAGTCCGCTGGTTTCCTCGCCGTCGGCCTCTCTCCTGCCAACTTCTCATTGCTCGGCATCACGGTCCTGGTCGACATCACGAAGCCGAGCACCGGGATCATGAGTGTTTTCTCGGACGCCAGCGGCGAGTTGGCGCTCCCGCTGCCGATCCCGAACGACACTGTCCTGGTCGGTCTCGCGGTGTTCAACCAGATCGCCTGGTCCGACAACTGCGCCTCGCAGCGGGTCTCGGCGACACAAGGCCTCAAGATCACCATCACCAAGTAACGCGATCCTCCTCGCGGGGAGGACGCCGAGCCTACGTGCGGTAATCGGCGTTGATGCGAACGTAGGAGTCGGTGAGGTCGCAGGTCCAGAGCTCGGCCTCGAAGGGACCCATGCCGAAGTTCACGCCGATGACGATCTCCTCGTTCTCCTCCATGTAGGCCTTGGCGGCGGCCTCGTTTTCTGGGTGGGAGGTGCCCTCGGAGTAGAGCACGAACTCGCCGATCCGAACGCCGACGTTCTCCATGTTGATCGGCATTCCCGAGGATGCGGCGGCCGAGAGGATGCGGCCCCAGTTTGGATCGCGACCGAACACGGCGGTCTTGACCAGCGGACTCGTCGCGATGAATCGTCCGCCGTCGAGGGCATCGCCCTCGCTCATGGCCCCCTCGATCTGCAACGTGATCATCCGCGTCGCCCCCTCGCCGTCCGCAGCGATCATCCGGGACAACTCGCGACTCACGCGCGTCAACTCCTCTTCGAGCGGGTGCACGGTCCCCATGTCGTGCTCATCCTTCACGGGTCGGCACCAGTGCCGCTGTGCCGTCCACAACAGCACCGTGTCGTTTGGCGAAGTGTCTCCGTCCACCGTCACGCAGTGGAAGCTACGATTCGCCAGCGCGCGTAGTCCGATGCCGAGATCTGCCTGGCTCCGACCGTCCGTCACGAGAAACCCCAACATCGTCGCCATGTCCGGGTGGATCATTCCGGATCCCTTCGCGATGCCGCACACCTGCACAGTCTCGCCGTCCGTCGCCGTCAGCGAGCCGGTCGAAACTTTCGGCTTCGTGTCGGTTGTCATGATCGCCTCGGCGAATTCCGTCACGCCGTCGCGTCGCACCGCCTCCTTCAACTCCGGCAGCGCAGCGACGACCTTGTCCACGTCGAGCCGTGCGCCGATGACGCCCGTGCTCATGAACAAGATCTCGTTCTGCGGACAGACGAGGAGCATCGCCAGTGCCCTGCAGACTGCTTTGTTGTCCTTCTCTCCCTGCTCTCCCGTCGCGCAGTTCGCGTTGGCCGAATTGACCAGCACTGCTCGAACCTTTCCACCGCTCTGCGCCAGATGTCTTTGACACACGACTACGTGTGCCCCCAGCAGCTCGTTCTGAGTGAACAGCGCGAAGGCGGGCATCGCCTCGTCGGCCAGAATCAGCCCGAGATCGAGCGCGTCACCATCCTTCAGCCCGCAGTGGACGCCCGCGGCGCGAAAACCATCCGGCAGAACGGGAGTTTCAGTCATGGTTACCTGGGCGTCTGATGGGGGATGGGGATCTGCGTGACGGGAATGCCGAAGTTCGCGCTCGAAGATGTCGTCTCGAACAACACGCGCTCCATCGCGATCTCGTCACACGCCATGAACTTCGGGCAATGGAGACAGTCGTTGAACACTTTGTGCGGCAGCTTGCCGTGTTCGACGACCGAGAACCCGACCTTCTCGAAGAAACCTCGGACGTAAGTGAACGCGAACAGCTTCGGGATTCCGAGTGCTGTGGCTTCTTCGACCATCACATCGATCAGTCTCCGTCCGATGCCAGCCTTCTGAATGTCCGGGCTCACAGCAATCGAGCGGATCTCGGCGAGGTCCGTCCACACGATGTGGAGCGCGCCGCACGCCACGAGCTCGCCGTCGATCTCCGCTACGTAGAAGTCTCGGATGTTCTCGATCACCGACGCCGGCGAGCGCGGCAGCAGAATCTGTCGAAGCGCGAGCTTGTTTACGAGCTGCAGGATCGGCCCGCAGTCGTTGATGTTGGCCTTCCGGATCTTCGGTTCACTCGTCGTCATCGATCCGCAACCTCCTCTGCCAGAATGCCACTTCCTCGCGCACGCGTGCCGGCGCTGTGCCGCCGATAGAATTCCGACGATCGAGCACTGCCGTCACGGACAATCGCTCGTGCAGGCTCGCGCCCGATCCGGAGACGAGTTCCGGGACCAACTCCGAAAGGTCGGCATTCGGCAGGTCTTCGATCTCGACGCCGTACTTCAGGGCGCGGCGAACAGTCTGACCCGCGCGCTCGTGTGCCGTCCGGAACGGCACGCCCGAAGCGACCAGCAGATCTGCGAGATCCGTCGTGTTCATGTAGCCGCGGCTGCTCTGCGCCTGGCACTGGTCCACGTCGAACTCCGCGTGTTGTGCCGCCGTCGTCGCGACTCGGAGGCAAGCCGTAGTCGTGTCCATAGCGTCGAAGAGCGCCTCCTTGTCCTCTTGCATGTCCTTGTTGTAGGCAAGCGGCAGTCCCTTGAGCGTCATCAACAGACTTTGCAAACTGCCGGCGACCCTCCCCGTTTTCCCGCGCAACAACTCCATCGCGTCCGGGTTCTTCTTTTGTGGCATCAAGCTGCTTCCCGTCGCGACGGCATCGCCGAAGCTCAGGTAGCCAGCGTCCTGACTTGCGAAGAAGATCCAGTCCTCCGCCAACCGAGACAGGTGCACCATGATCATCGAACACGCGAATACGACCTCACAGACGTGGTCGCGGTCACTCACGGAGTCGAGGCTGTTGCGCGTCGGTCCGTCGAATCCCAACTCCTCTGCCAGCACCCTTCTGTCGATGGGGAAAGCCGTGCCGGCAAGCGCTCCAGAGCCGAGTGGACAGGCGTCCATCCGCTCGTCCGCGTCCGACACCCGGAGCAGATCCCGACTCAGCATCTCGACGTAGGCAAGAGCGTGATGCCCCACGGTGATCGGCTGCGCGCGCTGGAGATGCGTGAAGCCTGGAATCGGAAGGTCCGCGTGTTTCTCCGCGAGATTGACGAGCGCGAGCTGCAGCCCGACAAGCTCCTCACTCAGCACGTCGATCGCCTCGTGCATCCAGAGCTTCAGGTCTGTGGCGACCTGGTCGTTGCGCGAGCGGCCGGTGTGCAGTTTCTTGGCGAGGTCGCCAACGCGTTCGTAGAGCTCGCTTTCGACGAAGCTGTGCACATCCTCCGCGTCTGAGGTCCGCAGCGTTTGACACAACGAGCTCTCGTCGTCAGATAGCTCCGTTGCCATTTCCTCCAGCGCCGTCGCCAACTGCGTCGCTTCGTCGTCGTCCAACACGTTCGCGTGACACAGAGCCCGTGCCCACGCGACGCTGCCCTGCAGATCCTGCAGCACCATCCGCTGGTCGAACGCGAGGCTCCGGTTGAACGCCTCGAAATGCGGATCCAAACCACCGCCGAACATTCCACCCCAGAGCTTCGACATCAGGCGTGCCCCTTCCGTGTTTGTGCGCTCGCCGCGACCATCCCGGGCAGCCCGTAGAGCTTGACGAATCCCCGGCTGTCGGCGTGGTCGAACCCCGCGCTCTCGCCGAACGTCGCCAGATCTTCCGAGTACAGACTGAACTCACTCCGCGTGCTGACCGCGGTCGCGTGGCCCTTGTAGAGCTTCACGTCGACTTCTCCGGTCACGTATTGCGTGGCCTTGCTGAAGAACGCGTCCATCGCCTCCCGCAGCGGGTGGAACCATCGCCCTGTGTAGACGAGGTCGGTGTAGTCGGGCATCAGTCTCTCGCAAGCACGCAGCGTGTCGCGCTCCATCGTGATTGAGCGAACAGTCTGCAACGCCTCCATGATAATCGTCCCGCCCGGAGTCTCGTAGACACCGCGCGACTTCATTCCAACGAGACGGTTCTCGGTGATGTCCACGCGACCCACGCCGTGTTTGCCGCCCAGTTCATTGAGTTTCTCGAGCAACGCCACGGGTTCGATCTTCTCTCCACCGAGGGTGGTCGGGACGCCATGTTCGAAGCCGAGCGTGACGAACTCTGGCTGGTCCGGGGCCTCCTCCGCGGAGGCAGTGAGCATCCACACGTCGTCGGGGGCGCGGTTCGCAGGTTCTTCCAGCACGCCACCCTCGTGGCTGATGTGCCACAGGTTGCGATCGCGGGAATAGAGCTTCTCGCGTGTCGCCGCGACTTCGATGCCGCGCGCGTCCGCGTAGTCGAGGGCGTCCTCTCTCGAACGAATGTCCCAGTCACGCCACGGCGCGATGATCTTCAGCTCGGGATTCAGGCACATGTATCCGAGCTCGAAGCGAACCTGGTCGTTGCCCTTGCCAGTGCAGCCGTGCGCGACGTATTCCGCGCCTACCTCGGCGGCGTAGGCAACCTGACCCTTCGCGAGGACGGGTCGCGCCATGCTCGTGCCAAGCAGGTAGCGCCCCTCGTAGACGGTCATCGCCCGCAGGCACGGCCAGACGTAGTCGACGAGGAACTCGTGTCGCAGGTCGTCGACCTTGCACGAGGCTGCGCCTGTGCGCTGGGCTTTTTCCTCGAGGCCCTCGAGCTCAGACGCACCCTGGCCGACGTCGCCGGCGTAGCAGTGTACCTCGAGTCCGTAGGTGTCCTGCAGGTAGGGGATGATGATGGAGGTGTCGAGACCACCGGAGTATGCGAGAACGACTTTGCTGGTCATGATCGTGTCACCTGGCAGGGGTCAGCATGGCCATGATTGCCTTCTGCACGTGGAGGCGATTCTCGGCGATGTCGTAGACGACGGAGTAGTCGCTGTCCATGACGGCAGTGGTTACCTCGGCGCCGCGGTGCGCGGGCAGGCAGTGCATGAACAAGGCACCGTCGTTTGCGCGCGCCATCATTGTTTCGTCGACCTGGTAGCTGCCGAAGACCGCGGCGCGTTCTTCGACCTCGTCTTCCTGCCCCATGCTGGCCCACACGTCGGTGTAGATCGCGTCGACGCCTTCGGTCGCCTCGACCGGATCGTTCAGGATCGTGATCTCGCTGCCCGTTTCTTGGGCGGTCTTCATCGCCTCGTTGACGACTTTCGAGTTCGGCTCGTAACCCTCGGGCGAACAAACTGTCATGTGCGCCCCGAGCTTGGACGCGACGGTGACCAACGAATGACAGGTGTTGTTGCCGTCGCCGACGAAGCAAACTCGCTTCCCGCGCACGTCTCCCCATTTCTCCGTCAGGGTGAAGAAGTCGGCGAGCGCCTGGCACGGGTGCAGGAAGTCCGAGAGCCCGTTGATCACCGGGATCGAGCAGCTGGCGGCCATCTCTGTGATCACGCGGTGCTTGAACGTCCGCAACACGATGATGTCGGCCCATCGCTCGAGGTTGAGCGCAACGTCCTTCACGTTCTCGCGCGAACCGATGCGAGCGTCGCGGTGGTCGAGGAATACGGCGCTGCCGCCCATGTCCTGGATTCCGATGTCGAACGTGAACCGTGTGCGCAGGCTGTCCTTCTCGAAGATCATCGCGACGCGCTTGTTTCGCATGACCGAGGTGTGGACGTCGCGTCCGGCCTTGAGAGCCGCCGTGGTTGTGAAGAGGGACAGGACTTCGTCCGGCGTGAATTGCGACGCCGAGAGCAGGTCCTTGTGCGGGAGTTTGGGGAATGGATTGTCAGTCATGCTTTCGCCCCTTGTGTAGAGGTCATGGACTCGAGGCCTTTGCGGATGCGATCGACGGCGCGGTAGATCTGCGATTCCGTCACGACATACGCTGGGAGCAGTCGCAGCGTGTGCGCGTCGGTGGCGTTGACGATCAGGTGTTCTTCGAAGAGGTGTCTCTGCACTTGGAATGCGTCGATTTCCGGCGCGAGTCCGATGGCCTGCATCAGGCCGCGACCGCGCACTTCGACGACTTCGTCGGAGACCGTCGAGAGTCCGCGAAGGGCGGTGGTCAGGTGATCGCCCATCGCGGCGACTCGCTCCTGCAGTCCGCCTTCTTCCAGCTCGGTCAAGAACACCAGCGCCGCTCGGCAGGCCATCGGACCGCCTGCGAATGTGGACCCGTGGTCGCCGGGCTCGAGGATGTTCTTGGTGCGATGGCCGACGAGCGTCATGCCCATCGGCAGGCCGACGGCAATGGGTTTCGCCAGCGTCGCGATGTCTGGGGTGACACCCGCGTGTTGTGCAGCGAGGAACAGCCCGGTTCGACCGCTGCCGCTCTGTACCTCGTCGTGAATCAGGATCGTGTCGCTCGCTGTGCAGAGCCGGCGACATTCCTGGAGATACTCGTCGGAGAGTGGGTGCACGCCGCACTCGCCCTGGATCGGCTCCAATATGAGTGCGCAGGGTTTGTGACCGAGAGCTTCCTGCAGCGCGGGGACGTCATTCCGCGGGACGAAGGTCACGTCGCCGGCCAGCGGTCCGAATGGCGCGCGGAACGATTCCTTGTGCGTGACCGAGAGCGCGCCCATCGTGCGACCGTGGAAGCCGCCGGTGAGAGCGACGAACGACGTGCGTCCCGTTCCCTTTTGATAATGGTACTTGCGCGCGATCTTCAGCGCCGCCTCGTTCGCTTCTGTCCCGCTGTTGCAGAAGAACACCTCCTCCATGCAGGCGAGTCGCGTCACGCGTTCGGCGACGGCCTCGGTGAAGGGGTGTCGGAACAGGTTGCTGACGTGCAGCACCTGTGCCGCCTGGTCCTGCAGCGCGGCGACCAACTCGGGGTGCCCGTGACCGAGCGCAGACACTGCGATGCCGCCCAGGAAATCCAGATACTCGGTGCCATCCTCGGTGAAGAGGCTCGCGCCTTCGCCGCGGACGAAGACAGGTTCGGCGCGCTTGTAGGTCTTGACGACGTGTTCGTCCATTTGCAGTTCAGTTTTCGGAGAAGGTCGTGCCGACGTCGGGCAGGAGAGCGTTGCGAATCGCGTCGGATCCCGCGGCGGGAGCGATGACGATGTTGGCTTTCGGGTGGGCGGCGAGCGCCATCAGCGCGGCGTCGACCTTGGGAATCATGCCGCCGTGAATGACGCCGGACGCGCGCAGCGCCGCGCAACCTTCGGGAGTCAAGTTGTCGATGCGCTGACCGTCTGCGTCGAGGACGCCGGGCACGTTCGTGAGGAACACCACCGCGTCCGCGGAGAACGCGTGGGCCAACGGCCCGGCGCCGTGATCGGCGTTGATGTTGTAGAAATGGGTTCGATCCCCCTCGGCGCCGCGCGCCAGAGGCGCGACGGTCGCGAGGACCGGGACGGTGTCCGACTCGAGCAGGCAGTTGATGAAGTGGGGGTCTGGATCGCAGATACTGCCCACGAAGCCGAGGTCGACGCCTTCTGCGGTGAGCTGTTGTGCGGCGAACGTATCACCGTCCGCGCCGGTCAGACCGACCGCGCGGACGCCCGCACCAGACAACGCGTGCACGAGCCACCGATTGACCTGGCCGCCGAGCACCATCAGCACGGCTTCCGCCGTGTCCGCGTCGGTGATGCGCAGTCCTTCGTGGTAGCGGTCTTCGATGCCGAGCCGTCCGGTCAACGCGCGGATCTGGTCGCCGCCGCCGTGCACGAGAATGACCTGGTGGCCGTCTGATCTCGCCGTCGCCACGGACTGTGCCAGCTCTCCGCGGGATTCGACCGAGCCGAGTTGCGCGCCGCCGATCTTGACCAGAAGGCGCGTCACGAGAGTCCTGCTGTCTCGGGCAGCCCGAGCATGAGGTTCATGTTTTGCACGGCCTGTCCCGCGGCGCCCTTGCCGAGGTTGTCGATCGCAGACGTCAGGACGATCTGGGATCCTGCCGG
>CAYYAQ010000152.1:0-12336 GCA_964469555.1 uncultured candidatus Brocadiaceae bacterium
CACAACGGAATCTGAAAACATATTGTCCGCTTCCGTAGGAAGTTTGGCAAAATGATCCTCACAGTCCCCGCGGCGACCTTGTCTCATCTTCGCCCAAAGTAAGAACAACATCGGCCTGTGCAAGCGCCTCGGTCTCGGCGTGATCACGGTGCGGCTGAGAGACTCGTTCGTGGAGGTGCACCTCGACCCCGCTGCCTACCGCCCCCGAAAGAACGCCGGACGCAAGGCCCGCCTGCTGCGCGAATTCAGTCGGCGGGCCGGTGATCCCAATCGTGGGGGCGCCACCCGCAAGGGGATCGTCACCGCGTATCGACAGGACGCCTTGCGGTGTGCGGGGTGCCTGTCCCGCAACGGCCCGACGAAGGGGGCTGTCGTCGCGAAGGAGACGGCGGTCGCGAAAGCCACACGGATCATGGCCGACGACCACTACGGCTGGTTCGAACGGGTCGAGACCGGCATCTACGCGTTGACCCCGAACGGTTCCGACGCGCTGGTAGCCTACGGCGAACCATGAGAGTTGGCGCGATCGCAGCCGCGACCAGGCTGCGACGGTGCTCCTTGCACGCGATCCTCATTCCGTTCGTCGACGTGATGATTTTTCGAGAAGCTACCGGGGGGCAACGGAGACACCTGTCTATTCGTCGATGTCCAGGGCGAGGGATACGCAGTGCAGAAGATCGGCGGCCGTGAAAGGCTTGGTGAGGCACCCGACAAAGCCCTGTTCTTGGCAATCGTCCAGCGTTGCTTCCGATGAGTAACCGCTTGACAGGATGACTCGAGCATCCTTGTCGAACTTGGCGATGATGGATGTGGCCTCGAGGCCTCCCATCTTTCCAGGTATGGTTAGATCCATGATTACTGCGTCAAATGGGTGACCATCCTGATGGGCCTCTTCGTAGAGGCGCGTTGCGACACTGCCATCCGCCGCCTCTACGACGGTACAACCGGCTCGTTCGAGAATCTTGCGGATGATCCTGCGTATGGCTTCCTCGTCGTCCATCACGAGTAGGCTTGTTTGCGATAGCTTGGCTACCGGGATGGTTGATGGGGGAGTCGGCAGTGAGGGCGCACTTTCGTGGCAGGCCGGCAACGTGATCCGGAAGGTCGTGCCGGTACCCACTTGGGATTCCACCGTCAGGGTCCCGCTGTGCCGCTGGATGATCGAGAACGCTGTTGTCAATCCGATCCCGTTGCCGGTGCCCTTGGTCGAAAAATACGGCTCAAAAATGCGGTCCAGGATCTCAGGAGGAATGCCGGGACCCTCATCGGCAATTTCGATCACGACGACTTTTTCGGTGGGAGAGTGTTGTTCATTCCTCGCCTGGATCCGAACCGTGCCACCGCTTGTCATGGCTTGCCGGGCATTGATCATGATGTTGTTGATGACCTGACTGATCTGGCCGGTATCCACGTTGACGGTCAGGAGACCGTCAGCAATCGTGCATTCGGATTGGACAGACGTTCCCCGTAGACTGAATCGCGCACATTCCTCGATGACGCTGCCAATGGACGAGGGCTTCTTGATTGGAGCACCACCACGGGAAAACGTCAGCAGTTGGGAAGCAAGCGCCCGTGCCTTTTCGGAAGCAGCACCGATGTCACGAATGGATGCGTGACCTTGCGGCGCGATCTTTGCGTCACTTTCCAAGAGCGAGATGTTTGCCGTGATCGAAGTGAGGAGGTTGTTGAAATCGTGAGCGATCCCGCCGGCGAGGAGTCCGAGGGATTCCAGGCGGAGCAGCTTTTCCTGTTCACGTTCCATCTTTCTGATCGCGGTTGTCTGAGTCGAGACCTCCTGGCGCAACCAGCGCGAATACCGCCGCTGTAGTATCCACCCGACGAGCACGGTGACCATCAGCAGGAAGGCAGCGGAATAGGCTGCGATGAACCAGCCACGCAACCAGAAGGGCGCCTGGATGCGAAGGACAGCGGAGCTCACCACGGGACTTTGCCGACCGTTCACGTCGATAGCCCGCATGTGCAGTTGGTAGTCTCCGGCTGGTAGGTTGGTGTAACGGATTTGACGCGATGGTAGTGAGTGGGGCTTTGACCAGCCGGAATCCCAGCCCTGCAATCGACTCTCGATGAGCAGGCTGTCTTCGTTTACGAATGAGATCGCTGTGAACTCGAACGTGAGAGACCGGGTCTTGCTCGAAAGCGTATGACTCTCGAGGAGGTCGTAGAATTCTCCGTTCGCTTCCACCTCATCGAGGGTGATGGTGGGGCCGTGATCGGGAGTGGTATCGAAGCGTTTATCGAAGACGTTGATACCGCGGTCCGTACCGAACCAGACACGCCCATCCTTGCTGATCATGGCAGCGCCACGATTGCATTCCTGGCCGAGGATTCCATCAGACGAATCAAATGATCGAAGCTTGTGCTTGTTCCAGCAGTGGATCCCGACATCGGATCCGATCCAGAGCTGTCCCTTGGAGTCCTCGGTCAAGGCGTAGATTGGTCGGTCCAAGGGGGGATGCTGGGAGACAATGAGCTGGCCTTGGCTGTTCACACGCGCAAGGCCTTTTCGTGTCCCTACCCAGATCACTCCCTCTGAGTCGCGAAGTATCGTGTAGGTATTGCGAAGTTCGAAATCGGCACTGGTCCAATGGCTCGTCGCGTCGCCGGACAGAGCGAACACACCCTGGTTCGTGGTTGCAACGAGTAGCTCGTTGTCCCGACCCTTGGTGAGTTTTCTTATCTGGTTTGGTTCAGACGCCTTGGTCAGCAGGACCCTTTGCCAGGACGTCTTGTCATACCGGTAGAGACCGTAGTCCGTCCCGACCCATAGAAAGTCCCCAGCATCCGCTGTTTTTACCGCGACGAGGGATCCCCTGGATGCGTTGTGAGGGTAGTCGATCGAGCCGTCCGGGTACATCACCCCTAGACCGCTATATCCAGCAGCGAACCACAGCTTGCCGGAGGCGTCTTCTTCCAGGTCCATGATGCGATTGGTTACCGAACCCGGCGATAGGATGATCGTCTTGGTGTCGGGTCCGAATTGCGTCATGCCGCCACCATGACCGAGGATGATGGTGCCGTCGGACCGCTGGAAAGCAGCGGTCACCTCGTCGGAAAGCAATCCGTTGGTTCGGTCGTAGGATTGGATCCGCCTGGAGGTCAGCTTGTTGGCGCCGCGGGGTCCGCAAATCCAGACATTGCCCTCGCGGTCACGCATGGCGCATGTCATGGCCTGAGTGTTCAGCCCACTTTCTTCTACACTCAGTGCTTGAAAGCCGGTGATCGGGTTGAAGTAGTAGGTCCCAGACGCGTTGCCGAGGTAGATGCCGCCTGCAAGGTCCGCGACACTCGGGCAATCGTATGGCGGAATCGAGCGGGAATCCGGTTTGGGCGTTGTCGGCGCGGGTGTTGGCGGAGGAGGTAGGATTGAGGGGGTCTTGGAGTTCAGACCGATGCTGGGTTTTCGATTATCGATGCCGTCCAGGCGGGCAATCCACGCGTTACCGACTAGCCACAGGCTCTCTGCGCGCGGGGCGAGCGCCAAGCTGATGATTGGGGTGCCGGGAAGTTCGAGGTCCCATGCGTTCCATGTGCTGGATTGTAGATTGAATTCCAGCAGTCCTCGATCGGATCCGATGAAGCAGCGTTCGGAGACCATCGCCGCTGCCCGGAACTTGCTGCGGGGAGTCGGCGGAGGCACGGTCCTCCAGGATTTCCCATCGAACAGATGAAGTTGGCCAGCCTTGGCTACGACGACAAGATGGCTTGACTCGTCCTGCCTGATCATGAACAGCGCTACTGAGCGCGACGACAGGATGGGAGCCCTGGTCAGGATCGTCCATGTTCCTCCAGATCGGCGCCAACAATCGTGCCCGACGAAGACCACGAGATTGTTGTCATGGCCCGCGGCGAGGCGCCACGCGCGTGCGGGCTCGGCGGGGAATGGCGTCTCAGTGCTCCAGTGCGCACCGTCGTAGAAGGCAACGCCGCGCTGGGTGAGGAAAACCACGGTTCCGGATTCAAGTTGGGCACATGCCTGGATGCTGTGATCGGGTAGACCGTCAGCCACCGAATAGCCGCGGATGTTCAATCGCTGGGCGTGGGTCCAGGGCGCCAGCGCTGCGCATACAACCACCAGTAGCGCCGACCAGTGGAATGCGCCGAAAACCGCTGGCCGCTTCTCGAAACCGAGATCAGTGCGTTTCGTCCGAGGTGTCATGGGGGCGTCGATGATTCCGCGGAGACCCCTGTCATGACAGACTCTGGGGTCGCGGTGAGCTGGCCAGGCCACGTATCTGCACGTGGGCGGACCACATTACACCTCCATCAGGAACCGTGCAGAAGATCCGTCCGACGTGATATTCGACCGCGCCCGACTTGCCACCCTGGAAACACGCAGCCAACGGTCCGCGCATGCCCGCGCAATGCAGGCTGTTTGCGATTTCAGTGATGAGAATCTCAGTGAGGGTGGCATTCAGTTAGCGAGATGAAGGCATCGCCACTCATCGCCGGTTCAGAGGACCAACGCGATGATGAGAGCCGAATTTCCAACCCTTCCCCTGACGTAAGGCATTGCTCAGTCACTCGTCCAGTGGTATCTGGCGGTGACCGATCGACTCGGGATGGAGTGGAGATCTGGTCTCGCGAGTTCTGCGAGCCGCGGCCCGTTCAACTCCGTGGGATGGGACCTGGTCTTGCACTGGCGGAGCGAAGCTGACCGGGCTGTTCTTCTTGTGCACCGTCCGCTTGTTGTCGAAGACCGAGATCGCACCGTGTCGAAGCGGCCGCTGTTGACGAACGTCCTCATCACCTCGATCACGAACTAGGAGAGAGACCCATGATCACCTGTTCCTCACCGCGTCGCGACATCGCAAGGGTCGCCGTTCGCCTGTTCGCGCTCGGAACCCTCATCCTTGCGTGCATTGTTGGAGGCATCCGAGCGCAGACACTGGTGCAGACGATCGGCTCAGAGCTGTTCGGGGTCAGTAGAGATCCCGGCTCGGCTGCCTCATCCGCCGGTAGCCCTCTCGACGTCCGGGGCGCGGATTCCTACGATATAATCCGCTCCGTCCCGTCGTTTTTGGTGACTGACCCATGCTCCGTTGTCTCAGCCTCCCACTCGCCGTAGTTCTTGTCCTCGCGCCGTGGGCCCCGGCTCAGACCTCCAGCTTCTCGCATACCGTCAAGTACGGAACCACGTCCTACGTCGCGGACTTCAAGCAGCACTCCGCGCGGGGACCGAACCTGTCGATCCAGGTCCAGCAAGCCAACGGGGCGTTCGTCACGCACAAGCCGGGCGCGGCGCGTACCTACATCGGCACGCTTCGCGGGGTTCCCGGCGCGATGGCCAGCGCGCTGCGTCGCGCCAACGGACCCACGTACTACCACGTGCTGTTCGAAGACGGTGCCGAGTGGATCAACAGCGGAGGCGCAACGCAGCTGCGCACCCATGCAAACTGGACGCCCGCCTACCCGTCCCTCGTGACCGGTTCTGGTGGTGCGGGGTCCGACGTCTGGGCCGCCGAGGTCGGGGTCGACCTTCCATACAGTCAGTACTCGGTCGACAACAACGTCGATGCCGCGCTCGAGATGATCGAGCACTCCGTCAACACGGTGAACCTCATCTACCTGCGCGACGCGAGCATCCTCCACCGCCTCGGGCGGGTGGTGATCCGTGCGAACGCAGCGCGGGATCCGTACTCCGGCATGACCACCACGAAGGCGCTCCTCGGCGAGCTGCGCAACCAGTGGAACAATGTTCTGCCGCGCGGCACGCACGATGCCGGGCTCATCGCGACCTCGGCCACGGGTGGGGGGCTGGCGTACGTCGGGGTGATCGGCAGCGCCAACTACTGCTACTCCTCCAATGGAGCGTCCAAGGAGGGTGACTTCACGGTCGTCTGGCGCCACGAGATCGGACACAACTGGTCGCTCGGTCACTACGACGGCGGCACGCCGGAGGGCAGGACCATCAACTCCGGCAACGCGCTGTCCCGAATGTCCGGCGCGGAGCAGGCGAAGGCCATTGCCCACCGCAACGCGCGCACGCACTTCCTCGACAAGCTCGGTCCGCACCCGGCGCCGATTCCGCCCCGCGCCAGCCTCGACCGCGCCTCCTTCGCGCCGCAGACCGCGCACACGATCGATGTCCTCGACAACGACCACGACGCCAACGGCGAGTCGATCCGGATCGCATCCTTCGACACGCGCACGCTGCTGGGCGGTTCGGTCGCGCGGTCTCCGGGTACGGGCCCCGGCGGACGCGACGAGCTGCTCTACACGCCGCCGGCGGGTATCCCCTGGCGGCCGGACCTCTTCCGCTACCGCATCGTGGACTCTGCCGGCCGCGAGGGGCTGGGTAACGTGATCACGCGGATCGTGCTCGACACCGACCTGCTCGCCCACTTCGCGATGGACGAAGGGACCGGTACGACCGCGAAGGACTCGTCGTCTTATCTGCGCCACGCCTCCCTCGACAGCGGACCGACATGGGGTGCCGGCCGCCTCGGCGGTGGCATCACCTTCGACGGCGTCGACGACAAGCTCGTCGCTGCGGCCCTCGATCAGGCGACCGCCAGCTTCACGGTCACCGGTTGGGTGAAGCGCAGCGGCACGCAGGCGACGTGGGCCGGAATCGTCTTCTGCCGCGGCGGCGGCACCTTGGCCGGCTTCTGTTTCGGCGCGACCAACGATCTGCGCTACCACTGGGACGGCGGCCATTTTACGTGGAACTCCGGCCTCGTCGTTCCCGACAACACCTGGACCTTCGTCGCGCTCACGGTCACACCCTCCGCTGCGACGATCTACATGGATCCGGGCACGGGCATGAAGTCCGCGACGCACACCGTTGCGCACCCAGTCGAACCCTTCGATGCCCCTCTCACGATCGGCTGCGATCCTTACAACAACTCCCGTTGGTTCAAGGGAACGTTGGACGACATACGTGTCTATCGCCGAGCCTTGACCCGGTCCGAAGTTGCGGCGGCCGCAGCCGGACTCGGCAGCGCCGCCAACCCGGTCCCGGGACATATCACCAGCCACAGCTCGAACCGACTCCTGCTGACGTGGACCTCCTCGCCCGCCGCCAAGAACCACCGCGTCTATTTCTCGCGGAACTACAGCGAGGTTCGCGACGGACGCGCGGCGGCCAACAAAGGGCTCAGTCCGGCGAGCTTCTGGTCCACGCCGTCCCTCAGCTACGGCAGTTGGTATTGGCGCATCGACACCACGGACGGCAAGAGCTGGGCGAAGGGTCCGGTGTGGACCTTCAAGATCGCTCCGAGCATGATCACGCCGCTCGTGCAGGAGTACGGCGCGGGATGCCAGGGATCGAACTTGTCGGTGCCACGGCTCTCGACGACGTCGTCGCCGCGGATCGGCGCCGCCTTCACGTTCCAGGTCACCGCCGCCAAGCGGAGTTCGAGCGGCGCCTTCTTCTTCGCCCAGGGCGCGGCCTACGTCGCGCTCGGCGGCTGCCATCTCCTGGTCGGTTCGCCGATGCTCCCCAGTCCGGGGGTGCCGACCGATGCGAACGGCCGCAGCGCCCTGCGCTTGACGATCCCGTTGAGTTCGGCCTTACTCGGCGAACGGGTGTTCGGGCAGTTCGTCGTCAAGGATGCCGGGGGTGCGTTCTTCGGCGTCGGCGCCATGAGCAACGGGCTCCACCTGAGGATCGGTTGGTGAATTCAGTAGCACGAGGAACCGAGGAGTTCGACTCGAGCGAGTCACGCGACGCGTAGTACGGCAGTTCTAGTTTGAGCGATGGTCGGCAGGTGATGATCGGTCGGATCCTGTTGCACCTGGGAGAGCCTGTGGAACTGCCCGAGGTGGCACCGGCGCGTTCGCCACCGGGTGGGGGATGGCTGTTCAGATAGGTCGGTCGCGAAAGCGGAGCACTGGTGGGAGAGACGTGCGCTCGTAGGGGCGGCGGCGGGTCGTCCTGGGGGAGACGCCGGAATTGCAGCTTGGAACGTCTATGCTCCTACTGATCCCGAACGAAGTAGAGTCGGCTCCGGTCGCCGCTTCCTTCCGTCGCGATCAGATAGATACGGTCGCCGAGTCGCAGCAACCGGTCCTGGCGGTTTAGCCGCGCCGGCATGCGGAGGTCGATCGGCGCCGAAAGCTTGCCCTTTCTGTCGATCTTCATCGCGTGCAGTGAACTGCCGCGGCGGCTGCTCTTCTCCCACACCAGGAGCGTGCCGCCGTCGCTGGTGCGGATGGCCTGCGGTGAATGCGCGGCCTCGTTCGCCTTGTATTGCGTCAGCCAGGTCACGCCCGTGACACGCTGATTCGACCAACGGCCGCCGAAGTTGAAGAACCCGCCGGTCTCGACCTTGTTGTCCTTCGGCAGGCTGACCATGAGCGAGTCTCCGACGACGCTGCCTCGCGATCCCTTCTGGAACTTCTTCACGACGCGCAACAACGCGAGGTTCCGCGGATCGCCGCAGTTGCGGAACGCCCGACTGTTGTCGAGGACCTTCCCATCGAGCGACTGATCCGTCGAGAAGAACACCGAGTAGAACTTCGGACCGTCGACGACCGCACCGAGCTCCGAATACGTGTTGTTGTCATTCGACCACTTGTAGAACGTCTTGCCGTTCGAGCTGATCTTGTCGTAGACCGGCGATCCGTTCCGCGCGCGCGTGCCGTGCGCGGTCTTGAAGGTGAAGACCACGGCCGACGCCTTGTTGCTCGTCGTGAACTTGTGAAGGTGGACCCCGCGCGGGAAGTTGTCGCCGAGGTCCACGCCGATGAACTCACCCTTGGTGTTGACCGACAGGATATTGCCCTTCGAGTGGCTGCTCGTCGTGCCGAGGCGGCGCACAACAGCCAGGGTCTTTGCCGAGAAAGCCACCGCGATCGCAGCCTGGTGCCGCAGGCCATCGCCGGACCGATACATCGTTCTCGGCAAGATCAGACCGAGCACACCCTTGCTGAAACGCATGTTCGCGTGCCCGCGACCGAAGGACCAGACGTTGAACGCCCGCCGCGAGTTGTCGATCTTGCTCGTAAGGAGCGGCTTGCCCGAGGCGTCGGCCTTGAAGAGCGTGGCGAGCAGTGCCTGACTCTCCGGACGATTGCGGGGCGTCTCCTCGTACATGAGGTAGTAGACATTGCCGTCTGGATCCGTCGTTCCCGCCGCGAGGATTCCGGTGCGTTGACCCGAGACCTTGCCGTCGAGAACGTGCGTCGTCAGCGATCCTGTTGTCGGATCCACCCACGTGATGTGAATTGCTCGATTCCTTCGCCCCTGCCAGAGCACTCCCGGTCGCGAGAGCGCGTCGTGGCCGACGAGGATCTTGCGGTCGCTGCCCCGAATGTCCGCGGCATCGGGTTCGGCGTGCAGGTCCATGCACGCAAGCTCGAGGCCCTTTCGTGCGGGGTTGTCCCACGTCGCTGTCCGACACCAGCCCGTTCGCGAGAGGCTCGTGCTCAGTTCGCCGGCTGCATTCAGTCCGGATCGATCCGCGACGGAAGTCGTCGGCGCTCGCTCGCGAAGTGCGTAGTACGCGAGGAGGCCCGCGCCGACCTCGGTAGGGCCTTCGGCACTCATGCTGATGTCCTCGGCCACGCGGGCGTAGCTGAAGATCTTGATGTCAGCGAGGAACCCGTCGAAGACCGGCGGTTTCTTCTTGTGCGCTGTCGGGCCGATCGTCAGAGGCAGACTCGAACTCGCAAGCTTGCCGAAGTCCGCGACATCCTTCTTGCCGACGATCTTGCCGTCGAAGTACAGCGCCAGTTTCGCGCCGTCCCACGTCGCCGCCACGTAGTGCCACTTTCCCTCGGTCCACGGCGCGCGTCCAGCGATGGACTGGGTCTTGCCGTCTCGATTCCGAATCCCGAACGTGATTCGATTCGCGGACGTGAAGCTGACGTGGAACATGCCGCGGTCTTTCGCCTTAGGTGCCGACAGCCACTGCGAGACTAGTGTTGTCGGCTTGCGCGTCTTGGCGAACGTCTTGAAACGGAACTCCACGCTCAGCGCCTGCAGGTCGGCGGGCACAGCGAGCTTCGGCACCCGGACTGCGCCGTCTGATACGCCGAAGTGGAGCGACCACTGCGCGTTCGCGGCGGCGCCGATCAAGACGGCGAGCGCGAGCACAGCGTGGGAGAGCGCGGATGCGAGAATCGGGGGCCTTGAAGTTCGCACGTGTGAGCCTGTTCGAGTTTCTCGATGGGGGCAGGCTACATTCGACGGAGGCGGAGAGCGTAACCGACATCGCAGCGTGGGGGGATGTTCTGGCGATGATCTTCGACTCGTCTATCCGCCGCCCTCCACGATCTGCCACACTGTGCCGATGGAGACACGCGTGGACGCCCGGTCGATCGCCGCCCAGCTTCTATTCGGCCTCGACGTGCTGTTGTGCGACCGCTGCGGCGGCCGCCGCAAGGTGTTGACGTTCCTCACCGATCCCGACGTGATCGGTCGGATCCTGTTGCACCTGGGAGAGCCCGTGGAACTGCCTGAGGTGGCACCGGCGCGTTCGCCACCGGGTGGGGGATGGCTGTTCAGATAGGTCGGTCGCGAAAGCGGGGCACCGGCGAGAGCGGGGTTCTTGGTGGGGGCGACGCCGGAATTGCAGCTTGGAAGGTCTATGCTCCCTAGGCTATGCCGCCCGCCACCCGAGGCGAGACGACCATTACCTCCCGACGAGTCATGCCTGCGTCCCTCAACGTCGAAGTCCCGATCCAGCCCCAGCTCGACCCCGAGTTCATCCCCGCCGTCCTCTGGAACCGCGCTTATCGCGCGCGCGTCGCGGCCGACCCCCACGCGACCGACCTCGGGCTCGCCCTGGAGCGACCGGACGGCACGTGCTTCGGCTACCGCACGCGCATTCTCCCGGCCGCTGGCGACGGTGCCGCTCTCAACGAGCGTCACGTCGAGCGCCTGGTCAAGTTCCTCCTCTGGCAAAAGGGAGGATCGCGCATCCACGTCGCCGGGAGCGAGGCCCTCGTCGCGAGCCTGGCCACCACCTACGGACCGGAAGGCGCACAGGCTTTCGACAACGAGACCGTCGGATGCCAGATGTTCGGCGAGGCGATCTCCGTGCGCGCTTGTTCGCAGGAGGAGCTGCCGCGGACCAACGAGGGCGCGGTGCCCCTCGGGCGCCACCTCGACGGCTGCCGCATCGGCTTCGACCTCGGCGGCTCGGATCGCAAGTGCGCGGCCCTCATCGACGGGAAGGTGGTGCACTCCGAGGAGGTCGTCTGGGACCCCTACTTCCAGAAGGACCCCGACTATCACTACCAAGGCATCCAGGACACACTGCGGCGCGCCGCTGACAAGCTGCCCCGGGTCGATGCGATCGGCGGAAGCGCCGCGGGCGTCTACGTGAACAACGAGGTGCGCGCCGCTTCGCTCTTCCGCGGCGTCTCGCGGGAGGACTTCGACGAACGAGTACGACGCATCTTCTTCCGCCTCAAGGATGATTGGGGCGGCGTGCCCTTCGAGGTCGTGAACGACGGCGAGGTCACGGCCCTCGCCGGGTCGATGTCCCTGGCCGAGTCAAAGGTGGAGGGAAGCGGCGCGCTGCTGGGGATCTCCATGGGAACCAGCCTGGCGGCCGGCTACTGCGACGAGGACGGTCGCATCACCCCCGGCCTCAACGAGCTAGCTTTCGCGCCGGTCGACTACCGCCCAGACGCCCCGGCCGACGAGTGGTCCGGCGACCTGGGCTGTGGCGTGCAGTACTTCTCCCAGCAGGCCGTCGCGCGCCTGGCGCCCAGGGCGGGAATCGAACTGCCGTCGGACATGCCCCTCGCCGAACGGCTCGTCCAGGTGCAACAGCGAATGGCCGCGGGCGACGAGCAGGCCCGGCGCATCTACGAGACCATCGGCGTGTGCTTTGGATACTCGATCGCCCACTGGGCGGAGTTCTACGAGATCCTGAACCTGCTGATCCTCGGCCGGGTGACGTCGGGCGAGGGAGGCGAGGTCCTCATCGCCAGCGCGGAGAAACTCCTGCGCGACGTGTTCCCCGAGCTCGGAAAGCGGGTTTTCCTGCGCACGCCGAGCGAGAAGGACAAGCGCCACGGCCAGGCCATTGCCGCGGCAAGCCTGCCATTCATCGTCTAACAGACCACACATTGACCCCCGCGCGCCTGCGACCACAGGGTGAGGTCGGGGCCCGTGGGTCGCCGTGCCCTACTTGGCGGGTTTGGACCACCTGGTCAGCGCCTGCGCCGAGCACAGCGCAGCAATCCAAAGAACGCAGAGACTTGTCCGGCAGAGCATGGCTTTCTCCTGAAGAGTGTGGCTTTCCAATCCACCCCGGACAGTAGACGCTCCGCCCCTCCCTCGCTCGTGATCCCGGTGATGTGTCGCGAGAATCCGTGCCCCAGATTTCGGAACGAGGTATCTACGCAGAACGGCTGACC
>CAYYAQ010000153.1:0-12333 GCA_964469555.1 uncultured candidatus Brocadiaceae bacterium
AGCCCGAGATCGTCTACGCGCAGTCGCAGAACGGCGCGCTCAACCGGCTCGATCTGCACACCGGACAGAGCGTCGGCATCCGTCCGACCGCCGGGCAGAAGGACCGCGGTCGCTGGCACTGGGACAGTCCGCTGGTGGTCAGCAAGCACGCCGCGGGCCGCATCTACTACGCTGGCAATCGCCTGTATCGTAGCGACGACCGCGGTGACAAGTGGACGCCGGTGAGCGCTGACCTCACTCGCAATCTCGATCGCAAGAAGATCCCGATCATGGGCAAGGTCTGGGATGCGAAGGCTGTTGGTCTGCACCTGTACACCACTACGATGAGCGTCGTCACCGCCCTCGACGAGTCACCGCTTCTCGAGGGTCTGCTGTACACCGGCAGCGACGACGGCCTGTTCCAGATCTCCGGGGACGGCGGCGGCAAGTGGACCCGCATCGAGAGCATTCCCGGGCTGCCGAAGCGCAGCTACGTGACCGACGTCTTCGCCTCGCCACGCGCTGCCGATGTCGTGTTCGCGACGTTCAACAACTGGCAGAACGGCGACTTTCGTCCCTGGGTCATGCGCAGCGACGATCGCGGCCGCACCTGGGTGAACATCACGGGCAACCTCCCCGAGCGCTCGGGGACGTGGTCGGTGGTCCAGGATCACCTGGACGGGGATCTGCTCTTCGTCGGCACCGAGTTCGGCGTCTATTTCACGGTCGACGGTGGCGACCGATGGGTCGAACTGCGCGGCGGCATCCCGAAGATCCAGGCACGCGACCTGCACATCCAGCGGCGGTGGGGCGACCTGATCGTCGGAACCTTCGGGCGCGGCGCCTACATCCTGGACGACTACTCGGCGCTGCGTGACGTCGATCCAAAAACGATGGGGGCCGAAGCCTGGCTGTTCCGCACTCGATCCGCGCCGATGTTCGATCAGCTCAACCAGGTGCGCGCCGCCTGGGGCGACAAGACCGAGTCGAACCCACCGTACGGCGCCACGCTTACCTATCACCTGCGCGATCCGCTGCCGCGAGGATCACAACTCGTATTGACGATCACCGACACCTCCGGCGAGCGCGTCCGGCAGATCACCTTGCCAAACAAGTCCGGCGTCCAACGCGTGACCTGGAACCTGCGCCGCGATCCGGCGCCACGACGTGGCGGTCAAGGTCGACGAAGGCAACGAGGTCGGTCGGGTCCGAGGATCGAACCCGGGAGATACACGGCCAGGCTGGGGCGTCTCGCGGGCGACACCGTCTCACCGCTGGGCGAACCGCAATCGATCCTTGTCGTGTCGCCGCCGCGCTGAACACTCTGGTTTCGAATCAGACTGGAAGAACGAACAGATCCCCATGAACAGCAAATGCTCGTACAGGCTCTTCGCCGCCATCGCGCTGGTCGCTGCCGGCATCGCCAGTGCCGACGCGCTGCTCGCTCAGGAGGCGGCCCAACGCATCAAGGTTGCAGCGCCGGTCAAGGTCATGAGTTTCAACATTCGCCATGGCAAGGGCCGAGACGGCGACAACCGCTGGGCGAAGCGCTCCTACCTGGTGGCGGAGACCATCAGGATGTTTGATCCGGATCTACTCGGCTGCCAGGAGGTCCTGAACTTCCAGTTCGAGTTCTTGCAGAAGCTCTTTCCGGCGCACGCGATTCACGGAGTCGGACGGCTTGATGGCAAGACCAGGGGAGAGTATGAGCCGATCCTGTATCGGAGAGATCGATTCGAGTTGCTCGACTCCGGGCACTTCTGGTTGAGTGAGAAACCGAACACTCCCGGCAGCAAGAGCTGGAAGACTTCGCACACCCGAATGGTCTCGTGGGTGCGTTTGAAAGACCTGAAGAACGAGGGCGCGGAGATCGCCTTCATGAACACCCATTTCGACCACATCTCGAAGGAGGCACGCCTGGAATCGGCCCGGATGATCCGCAAGCGCGCGGAGGCATTCATGGCGAAGGGGATCCCGGTCATCATCTCAGGCGACTTCAACACCACGGAGGACCGGCAGCCCTACGCCAGGTTGGTCTCCGGATCCGAGGGCCACAAGATTCCTCTCATCGATTCCTTCCGGAGGGCGAATCCCGATCGGAGCCCGGATGAATCCACGTCCACGCGCTGGGTCGGCAAGCGGAAGGGAAGGCGGATCGACTGGATCCTTCACTCGCAGGAATTCACGACGCTGCGATCCGTGATCAACCACACCAGTGACAACGGTCGGTATCCCTCCGATCACTATCCGGTGCAGGCCATTCTCAGGCTGAAGAAGAAGTAGCGTCGAGAATCAGTTGCCTACTTGCCCAGTGGGATGACATCCCGCTCGACATCCGCAATGCGCTTCCTGGCCAGCTCGAGCAACTCCCTCACCTTCTCGGGGTGCTCGGCGCTCACATCGGTCTTTTCGTCGACCTCTTTGGCCAGATGGAAGAGAACCGGTCCCTTGCCTCCCGGCGGCAGTTGCGCGCCCTCGCGGTCGAGAAACAGCTTCCAATCACCACGGCGGATGGCGTGAAAGCCGTTCTTGCCGTGCCAGTAGAGCAAGTCCTTGCGGGGATGCACCGCACCCTTCTTTCCGATCCATGTATCCCAAACATTGACTCCGTCGATCTTCGGGCTGCCCTTGGCGACCGACGCCAGGTCGATGCCGCACGCGTGACCCAAGCTGGGCAGAATGTCGATCGCCCCGATCAGTGCATCGCTCTCCCGTCCGGCGGGAATGACGCCGGGAAAGCGCACGATGCACGGCACCCGCGTGCCTCCTTCGAGGGCATGCCACTTCTCTCCCCGAAACGGAGTCGCCCGTGACTGCTCACCCTTCTGCGGACCATTGTCGGAGAGAAACAACACGATGGTCCGCTTGTCGAGCTTCTCGGCCTCGAGCGTGCTGAGGATGTCACCGATACGGTGGTCGAGTTCCTCGACCACATCGCCGTAGACGCCAAAAGCTGACTTCCCCTTCCAGTCGGGATGCGCCTGCACCGGGAAGTGCGGGGCGGTGTACGGGAGGTAGAGGAAGAAGGGCTTGTCCTTGTTCGCCTTGATGAAACGAATGGCTTCGCTGGAGAACTTCTCCGTCAGCAGACGATTCTCAAACGGGTTCTCGATCAGTTCGTCACCACGCCAGAGCTTCTTCGTCTGGTTGTTGCTGCTCTTGACGTAGTAGGTGTGATCGAAGCCCTGCCGCTGCGGCAGGAACTTCGGGCGTTCCCCCAGATGCCACTTGCCGATGAGTCCGGTCTTGTAGCCCGCTTGCTTGAAGACTTCCGCGATGGTCAGCGCCTTGGGACTGAGCCCTCGTTTCGTGCTGATCAAGTAGCCCATCACGCCTTTGGTCCAACCCAAACGGGTTGGGTAGGCACCAGTCAGCAGGGCCATGCGCGACGGTGTGCAAACAGACGCACCGGAGTAGAAGCTCGTCATCCGGATCCCGTCCCTGGCGAGCTTGTCGAGAACCGGTGTCTTGATCTTCGTATGACCGTAGCAGCCGAGATCGCGGTAACCGAGATCATCGACCATGATCAGAATGACATTCGGTGGCGAGCCTTGCGCGGACTCCTTCTTGGTGGATCGACCTGATCGCTTCGGGAACTCTACCGACAGCTTCCGCTTCCCGCGCAGCAGTCGGGCGCCTTCGCCGGAGAGCCACAAGTAGTGGTCGGTGGGAAGACCCTCGTGGTCCAGAAACCGGCTGGCCCCTACCGGCGGGTCGTTGGTGCACTTGAAGATCGCGGTGCCCTCGTCCACTTCGTCGAACATCGCGATGTAGATCATCTTGGCGCCGGCCGTCTTGGCGCTGACGAACTGTTGCCACAGGAACTTCTCGCCGCGACGTGGGATCTGATCGAGCTTCTTCTTTCCCGCGCGCAAGTTGTGCCAACTGAACCCCGGAAAGACGACCGGCATGTAGGCAAGTGACGCCTTGCGGCACCAGGCCACGTCTTCTTTCCAGTGCTGCTGCACCGTTGTCCCGACGGCTTTCACAGTGGTGAAGCGACCGACGCTCCAGGGCGAGATGATGTCGGCCTCCGCCAATATCGTGTGGAGGATCTTGTCTCCGACACTATCCCGACGTTGTTCGCGCCAACGGAACGGGGTGCCGAGCATGACCGCGCAGCGCCCGCCTGCGTCGCTCTTGAAGAACCGAATCAGGTCCCTGCACTCTGCCAGCGTGTACTTGCGGTCATCGTTGAACCCGACGCCCCAGATTGCGACCAGCGGTCGACGGCCGTGATGGAGATACGTCTTGTCCTCGAGGACGCCGAGCTTTTGAAGTCGTCGCCAATCTGACTTCACCACGTCCATCTGGCCCTCGCGAAGTCCGGAGAGGTCGTACATCATCGACCAGAGTCGCCCGTGCTTGGTGGCAGCCGCACGGCAGTTCATCAGGACGCGGTCGTCTTTGCCGCGGCGCAGAAGCGGGCGGGCGAATCGCTGCACGAAAGCCCCGTCCAACCCGTAGTCCTTCATCCATCGAAAGTGGCGGTCCACGGTCTTTTGATGGTACGACGAGAACACCTCGGCCACGCGTCCATCGCGATGACGGAACGCGGTCTTGAAACGCTCGTCCTCGCCGGCCTCCCGCAGGTCAGGCCAGAAATCGATGGAACATTGCCCCGGTTCGAATTTCCCGCGCAGTGAATAGTGACGCCAGCGTTGTTTGGATCCGTCGCCTTCAGCGCGGAACCAACCCTGGTACCCCGTCATGACCTTGCCAGTCAACTCACGATCCAAGTCTTGCGCGGCGAGACCGGAGCTCGACAGCAAGAGGATCGCGATGAGTCGCGTAGAGGTGATGATGTGACTCACTTTCTAGCTGCCTCGAACTTCTTCCGGTTCTCGAAGGCCAGCTTGGCTTGCGCCTTGGTCTCCTTGTTCGCCGCGCCAGACTTCTTCCGTATGTCCGGGTCCGTGTGATCCATTTCGCCGGCCCAGTCCGACGTGTCCGTCCGGAAGGAATGCAAGGGCTGCCACGGCTTGGCCTCCACCTTCAAGTTCCCCATGTTGCTCTGGCCATTCATCACCCCCGCGTCGCCGATGAGGATGTTCGTCATCTGGAGCTTCTTGTCGCCGGACGTGACCGTGATCGTCTGAGGTTGCGAGTTGGCTGTCTGCGGCTTGAAGGTGACTTCCCAACGACCACGCTCACCCTTCGCTGTGGCTTTGGCCGAGAGCGCGCCGAGACTCACGTGCACCTTGCCGCCCGTGGTCGCCCAGCCCCAGATCTTGATGGGCTTGTCGCGTTGCAAGACCATGTTCGATCGGAAGATGCCGTGCACTTTCAGCGGCGCGTCGACCGGTGATGGACATGCCGTGGAACCTGATGCCGCGGTTGGAGCGCCGACGAGGACGACGGAGAGGAGGCAGAGTATCGGGGTCTTCATGATGCCATTGGTTGGCGGGGCGCCGGGGTCGCAAGCTGACCGCTCCCACGCCGACACGCCCAGCGGATTCTCCCCTTCATTGCGGATTCGGGGCACGGTGTTCCGCATGGTGGGACGGATCGACGACATCCCGTAGACAGAAAAAGTGTCTGATGCGCCCGCGGCAGATGCGCGACGTGTTAGTCAGGGCGGGTCATGCGTGACAGCGAGATCGGTGGTGGGTCACCGACTGTTACTTCCGGGCCCCGATCAACTCGATCATCCCACGCCCGAGCGCTTCCCCCACGAGCATGTAGGTCTCGGCGTTCCGGTTGTAGTGGTAGCCCTGCCCACTGGGAGACGCTTCCTTTTTTCTCCAGTAGTCTCGCGTGTCGACTGTCTTGACCGTGCCGGCGAACTCGGGGTGCTTCGCGGTATCGCCGACCGCCATCTGTGCTTGCCAGACGATTTTCGTGTTCCCCGCCATCTCGTGGCCGCTGAATCCCACGGTGGCGATCATCACCGGCAGCTTCGGCGTCTTGAACGCGGCGCGCACATCCTTGATCAGGTTTACGAGGTTCTGCTCGTAGGACGCGGCCCACTCCTTGTTGCCGGTGTCCTTGTGACCCTGAAACCAGACGAAGCCCTTCAGCTCGTAGCCCTGGTTCTGATAGCCGGGGACGATCTGCGCGAGGTTGCGCAGGGTCGCGCGCGCGCCCTCTATCATCATGTAGTACTCGTTGCCTTCCCACTTCTTGAGGTCCTCGCGGATGTCGGGCAACTTCCCGCTCGACGGGGGGCGGAAGTCCCACGCCAGGCCGCGATTGCCGATCGCGGTTCGGATGATCAAGACCTGCTCGTCGTGGTGGTCGCCCAGAAGGAATCCGAAGGGCACGCCTACCCAGACTCCCTTGCCGACCGTCAGGGGTTTGCCGGCAGCCTTGAGCCTCGCTTCATCGAGGCGCATCTTGTTCGGAATCTTCTCGTCCCAGTCCCAGCCGCCGTGAAGTCGGGCGTCCTGGTAGAAGACGTCGGGCCTCTCGATCCACTTGCCGTCCTTGCCGAGCAGGTAGGTGAACTTCTGTCGTTCCTTCACCACCGTATCCAGCGTGCCGGGGATGTCGGTCCGCCCCACCCAGAACAGGCCGTCGGCCGCCTTCGTCAGGAAAGTGGTTCGGAAGGGGTAGCGCTTGCCGCCGATCATCTTTGTCGGAACCTGCTTCGCATCCTTGCCTGGTTCCCGCCGGTAGACCTCCTGGCCGTCCAGCTCGGTGATGTTGTGCGTCGAGCCCCCGTAGCCGGGGGAGAAGACGTAGACACCGGTCTTCTCTACCTCGACGAACCCTCTGGCGACGTAGGTCGCTTCTTCCTCGACCTTGGGAAACGGGTCCCGGCCCATTCCGTCGTAGATCACGGTCTTGGTGATCTTGGCAGCCAGCTTGTCGTAGTCCTTGGCCGCATCGTACGGCCCCTCGTAGGCAGACACGGCCACGCCCTTTTTCGCATCCGCGGCAGCAGACTGGAAGAACGCCGAATGCCTGCGGTTCCCGCCGTTGACGTTCCCCATCTCCAACATGTTCGATTGGCCGGCGAGGATGTAGACCTTGATCGGTTTGGTCGTGTTCGGCGCCTGCGTCTCCGCGTTGCGAGATTGCGCCGCTATCCCATTCGCTGCAATCGAGACGACGAGTGCGGCGGCGGTGAGCGAAGAGAGGACAGCCGTCGTTCGTCGTGTGTGCATGGATCTTCTACGGAGGTGGATTCGGAATCGCCGGACGCCTCTTCGCGGGACGGTATCAGTTCGACCGCGGCAATTCGATGTCGGGCGGCGTGACCGTGATCCCGATCCGAGTGATTTTCTCGGCTTCAGGAGTGACCGTCTTCGTGCCGATCGGTTTCAGGCTGAACAGATTCTTCTTGGGGTCCAGCATGTGTGCGGCCGACCGGACGAGCAGCTTCGTCGAGAGGGCGGGAAGCACGATGGTGAGTTGCGTCTGTCCAGGTTGCAGTGCGAGGCCCTTCCTCGAGTCAAGCGTGCTGCTACCCACCACGACCTGCCGCGGACTTCGTGCTCCCTTTTGCCCCGGTTTGGGGTGGTTGACGATGACTTCCACGCGATGCGCCAGCACGGGCTGACCGTCGTCTGTCGGCGTGATCTTGCACTCCACGGTCGCGAGCGCGGTGGCGATGTCGAATTGTCTCTTGGCGCGCTTCTTGATCGTGATGGTCTTGCTCTGATACAGCACGATACCCGTGGCGAGATCGACGAGCGTGATCAGGTACTTGCCGCTGCGCAGGGGCAGGTCGTACGCACCGCTCGGGCCGACCAACGCCCGCGGGCTTCGGGACACGGGTGTCATCGGTGCGATCGTGATCCAAAAGTCCAGCGGATGCCTATGCTCCGTCGAGTGTGCGATGACGAGCAGTCGTCCGGGAGGGAGCGAGGCGCCGGTAGTCTTGACCGATCCGTGCAGGCGTGCCGCGGGGAGGTGGGCCGAGATGTCGAACTTCTCCTCTCGGTCGCCGCGCACGTTGACGGTTCGCATCGGGATCTGAAGCGCTCCCTGCGAATACGGGATGTGTAGCGTCAGTTCGTACTTGCCCTTCGTCACGCCAGTGAATCGGAACTTCCCATCGGCAGTGACCAGCACCGCGCCCTTCGAGCCTGGACCGCCGTAGGCGAGGCTCGTCGGAGTGACTGAGGAAACCTGCTCGACCCTTCGCTCGAGCTTTACGCGCCACCCGGTTCCGATCTTGGCGCCGAAGAGTCGACCGCCGTAGGTCACGCCGCGCGGCATCTTCACGTCGAAGCCCTTGCGCACCTGGCCGGTAGTGAGCTTGAACCCGCGCACGTTCGTATTCGGGCGATCGCGTTCGGAAACGACGATCGAGTGCGTGCCCTGGCTCAGCCCTGAAACGCGGAAGCGACCGCTCGCGTCGGTCTTCACGATCTCCTGCCCGGGCTTGTTCGGAATGACCCGCACTTCCGCTCCTTCGATGGGCTTGCCCGTCTTTTGGTCGACGACGACGCCCTCGATTACGGCTTCGGGATCGAGTTGCACTTCGATCTCGGCTCGCCTGGTGTCGTTGGCCTCGACGTCTTTGACCGTGGAGGCGTAGCCCTTCGCCTTCACGAGGATTCGCCCCGTGTCGGGTTGCCGCCCCTTTGGGCCTGGCAGCACGAGCTCGTGTTGTGCATCGGACGACCGGGCGCTCCGGTCGAAGGCCTGACTCAAGTGTTTCTTGTTGTGCTTCCAGGTCTGCGGGTTGATCCAGACGACGACGCCCTTGAAGTTCGTGATCGTCTTGCCATCACTCTTGGCTTTCACGCGGATCCGGAGACCGGTGTTCTTGGCTACGGTCCGGTCCGCGGGGAGCGGGATGCGTACGTCGGATTGCGAGCCGGAGAAGACTCTCGTCCACTCCTGGCGCGAGCCCGCGCTGTCCTTGAAGGCGGCCATCAAGCGATAGCGTCCAGGGAAGCGCAGCGGGACTGCGAACCGTCCCTTCTCGTCGGTGTTGACGGTGTAGGACGTTTCGGTCTGCTCGAAGTTCGCCCGCACAGAGAGTCCCGCCGCGGGTTTGCCCGCCGCATCGATGACAACTCCCTGCGCCGTCCCCCCAGCCTCCAACTGCACGACCACCGGAGTGAACTGGTTCGCGTGCTGCGCCTCGAAGTCGTGGAAGCCACGGGCAGTGATCCGCACCGACGCGCCGCGGTCCGGCACGCCCGCGAGCTTGAATTTTCCACTCTCGTCCGTCGTCGCCCAACTGACGCACTCTTCGGCGATGTGCAGGGACAGGTGTCGGGTACGGAAGATGTCGGTCGCGCGGACACGAGCGCCGGGTATCGGCTTGCCCCGCTTCGACCTGACGAGACCGCGGATGGTGACGCCCTTGCGGAGAACGATCAGGCCGAGATCTACAGTTCTTCGCCTCTTCTCGCCCTTGCCTGTCACCGGGCCGGTCAGGCGAATCCGGACACTCGTCTTTCCCCTGGACGTGATCATGGCGAAGTGGACGGAATCGACCGCGCCCGACCAAATCGTGAAGGCCAGCATGCCCTTCTCGTCGGTGGTCGCCATTGGGGTGGCGAGGGCGCGCTGTGTCGTGATCGTGTCGTGACGCGAGAAGAGGAAGCCGGCGCCCTTGATCGGGGTGCCGTTCACATCGACGACCTGAGCACGGACGTCGATCGGGGGTCGAATCGGCTTCTGGACCTGGGGTATCGCAGTTGCGAGATTGGCGAGCAGCGTTGCGGCAAGAGGCAAGGCCCACGAAGAACTCGGTCGTTTGCTGTGCATGCGTCTACTCAGACGGGGGGCGGCCTACTGGATCACACCCGGTCGGCCAATACGTGCCGGTAGGGAGGATAGTCGATCGAACGGCCTTGATTCGGACGACGTTGGAGTTGCCCTGGAGATTCGCGCAACTGCCGATCATTTTCGCACGCTCGTCACCGGCCCGCCCGGGCTATCTTGCCGAGCCATGTCCCCCGAAAGGACATCGAGTCTCCGTCGATGAACTTTGATCGTCTCCTGTTCACCTATCTCTACGAAGCCACGCCGCCGTGGTTCGCCCTTCCGATCACCTACCTCGGCACGTGGGGATCACTGTGGATCCTGATCAGCGTCGTGCTCATCGCGTGCGACCGCGGTCCGAGACGGCGCACGGGTGTGGCGCTCCTGGCAGGAATCGCGGTCAGCCATCTCCTCGTCGACCTCACGCTCAAGCCAATCGTGTCGCGAGTGCGTCCGTGCGAGGTGCTCGATCTCCACATGTACGACGCGATGACCAGCGCGCAGAATCACTCCTTTCCGTCGGGTCACGCCTCCATGGCGTTTGCCTGCGCGTGGATCCTGGGCGCCCATTTTCGCACGCTGCGCCTGCCTCTTCTCATTCTGGCGACCGCGATCGCGTTGTCACGAGTGGTCGTGGGCGCGCACTGGCCGAGTGACGTCGCGGTTGGTTCGATCATCGGATTGATGATCGGAATCGGTGTGGTGAAGGGGTTCGGATCCACCATCTGCACGCCGCCGATCTCCACGCCTGGCTCGGATCCCAAGTCCGGCTGAGTTCGGCCAGGCTATTTTTTCCCAGCTTTCGTGGGCTTTTCGCGACCGCTGCTGGGCAGACCCTTCTGACCTTGGACCGCCTTCTTCTGCGTCAGCGCAGCGCCGACGAAGGCCAGGGAGTTCGGTAGGTTCGCGGTGTTGTATCCGGCCTTGGAGTCGCGGGTATTCCAACCGTGAGTGCCTCCCTTCACCAGCGTCCAGGAGTGCTTCACCTTGCGCTCGGTCAAGATGTCGTGCAGCTGCGCGTTGGTCCTGTTGAAGCCGTAGCGGTCCTTGTCTCCGCAGTCGAAGTAGATCTTGAGGTTCGCGAGTTGCTCTGTGTCGATCGACTTGGCGAGCAGTAGTGGGTTCTCGGCGGCCCACTTCTTCTGATCGATAGGGTCGCCGAAGATCGACGTCGCCAGCCGGAGCTGGCGTGCCCACGGGAACATCTCGTCGAGCTCCTCGGACTTCTCGGGCATGATCGCGGCGGAGTGGGTCGCGACGATTCCGAAGACCCTCGGGTTCTTGAACGCGATCTTCATCGCGCCGAACCCGCCCATGCTCACGCCCATCAGTACGCGATAGTCGCGATCAGCCCGGGTGCGGTACTTCTTGTCGATGAACGATACCAGGTCCCGAACGATCATCGTCTCGACCAATCTGTTGCGGCTGTTCACGTAGAACGAGCGCCGGTTGCCGTCGTACGCGCACACAAAAATCACCTCGGGCAGCACCTTCTTGGCGATCGCGTCGTCGAGGACCTTGGAGCCGCCGCGGGAGCCGAAGCGGTTCTGGTCTTCGAGCATCCCGTGCAGGAAATAGACGACCGGGTAGCGCTTCTGGGCGTTCTCCTTCGCGTTGTAGCTCTTCGGGACGAAGATGCTGTACTTCGCATTCGCGAGGGCTTCGCTCTCGAATTTCTGATCCGACACGAACAGGATGTGCTTTAGCGGGGAACGATCTCGCCAGCTGGTGCGACGGCGCCTCTGCCCGTCGACGTCGGCGCAGCACAATCCGGTGGCGAGGAGGACGAGGGACGAGGTCAGGATCTTCGAGGTCAGCATGCGGACTCCGTTCGGTTCAGGGGCGGTAACCTTAGAGACTCGGGGCGAGCCCAATCGCTGAAACCGCGTTGTGAGTCTGTAAAGATCCTCTCCCGGACCCGAAGATCCGCCGGATCCGGGATTCTCCCCCGTGATCAGACACCTCGAGCGCAGGCGGGTGAGACATCCGTTGGTGGTTTGCTACGCCAGGATTTCACCAATCACTCGCCCTCGAACATCGGTCAGTCGGATGTCGCGACTGCTGAATCGATAGGTGAGCGCCGTGTGATCGATGCCCAGCAAGTGCAGAATCGTGGCGTGCAGATCGTGGATCTCGAGTTGGTTCTCGACCACCCTGTAGCTCCACTCGTCAGTCGTGCCGTACGTGACACCCGGCTTGATCCCGCCGCCGGCGAGCCAGAGACTGAACCCATGCTCGTTGTGATCCCGACCGGCGCCGGTCATTTGGGTGTTTGCCAAATCCAGGAATGCCGGTGTCGATGCTTCGCGAAGTCAAACTCCTGTACCTCCGCCCGCTGCACCAGCGAGGTCGCGGGGAGCATGAGCAGGATGGGTGTGATACGCATCGGAAGGGATGGACGTCGCGAACCAGATTCTAGCCGAGAACTCAGCCATCACAATCTGCAGTAGGGTTGGTGCCGGGCCGGACACGGGGGGTACTATCTGGCGAATCGGTTGGTGGGGCGAGGGCGTCCGATGAACCACCGATCTCCCACACAGGAGTGAACATGCCAAGTCAAACAACGTGGTCCAGGATCTGCTTCGTAGTCATTCTCGGAATCAGCTCCGCACAGGCTGATGCACAGGGTCTCACCAAGAAGAAGCTGCAGATCTTCATTCTCGCTGGCCAATCGAACATGGTGGG